>NZ_WTFF01000099.1 GCF_019400985.1 Streptomyces bambusae | reverse complement strand
CGCGCCTGGCGCCGTGTCGAGGCGGGCGCTGGGGTGCTTTCCTGTTCCTCGGGGGCGGGGGGGGGGGGGGGGGGCCCGGGGTTGTTGAGCGCCGCAACGCGGGGTGGAGGGGGGCGCGGATCCGCGCCGCCGGGGGGCCGCCGGGGGGGCGGGTTTCGGGATGGGGGGGGGGGGGGGGGGGGGGGGGGGGGGGGGGGGGGGGGGGGGGGGGGCCGTGTCCCGGGGCCACTGCGGGGCCCCGGGACACGGGTCGCCGGACGTCGCCGGAGGTCGACGGATCAGAGGTTGGTCATGTCCACCGGGATGCGCGCGTCGGCGCCGTCCCGCAGGATCGTGGCCTCGATCAGACCGTACATCCGGTCGGCGGCGAAGTAGACCTCGTTGTCGTTCTTGAGGCCGAAGGGCTCCAGGTCGACGAGGAAGTGGTGCTTGTTCGGGAGCGAGAAGCGGACCTCGTCGATCTCCGAACGGTGGTTGATGATGCGCGAACCCATCTGGTACAGGGTCTGCTGCAGCGACAGGGAGTAGGTCTCCGCGAAGGCTTCCAGCATGTGCTTCTTGGTGGCCTCGTAGGACTTCTCCCAATTGGGCATCCGCTGCTCGTCGTCGGTCCAGTTGAACCGCCAGCGGCCCGACACCTGGGTGGCCAGGATGCGGTCGTACGCCTCCTGCAGGGTCGTGTACTTGTCCTTGACGTAACCCCAGAACTCCGAGTTGGTGGAGTTCATGACGATCAGGTCCTTGAGGCCGGAGATGACCTCCCAGTTCTGGCCGTCGTAGGTGATCTGGGTGACGCGGGTCTCCTGGCCCTTGCGGACGAAGGAGTGCTTGACCTCGTCGGCGCCGATGAACTTGGAGTTGGCGTCGGAGGTCTGGATCCGCTCCCAGGCGTACTCCTCGATGCGGATGCGCGCCCGGCTGATCGGCTCCTGGCTGTTCACGAACCAGCGTGCCAGGTGGATGCCGAACTGCTCGGCGGACTCGATGCCGTACTCCTTGGCGAACGCGTACACCGTGTTCTTGGTGGTGTCGGTCGGCAGGACGTTGGCGTTCGAGCCGGAGTAGTGGACGTCGTCCATGTCGCCGGAGAGGGCGACCGAGACGTTCAGGTCCTTGATGTGGTGGGTGTCGCCGTCCCGCGTGATCCTGACGACGCGGTTCTCCGCTTTGCCGTACTGGTTCTGGCCGAGAATCGTGGTCATGTCTGCTAGCTCCCTCGGTAAACGGAGTAGCCGAACGGGTTGAGCAGCAGCGGTACGTGGTAGTGCTCACCGGGGGTGACCGCGAACGTGATGGTCACCTCGGGGAAGAACGCACCGCTGTCCCTTACGCGGGGGGCGTCCTGCTGCGCCTCGGCTTGCTTCTTGGAACTGTGTCTAATCAAGAAGTACGCCTCGGTCTCGAAGTCGAGGCGTACGTGGGTGGTGCCCTCCGGCAGTGCCGGCAGGTCCTTGCAGCGCCCGTCGGCATCGGTGGCGCTGCCGCCCAGGGCCGCCCACCCTGCGTCGGAGCCGCTACGGGCCGACAGGGTGATGGCGACGCCCTCGGCGGGGCGGCCGATGCTGGTGTCCAGGATGTGCGTGGACACCGACGCCGTGGTCTCGGTGCTCATGCTGTGTCACTCTCCTTCGGCGAGTCGGGTCAGACGGATCCGGTTGATCTTGACGAGCTCTCCGCGGGCGATCTCCCGCTCGACCTCGGCAGTGTTCTCGATCCGGACCTTGACCGCGTCCCGCATCTGCTCACCGGTCGCACCGGTGGCGCAGATCAGGAAGACGTGGCCGAACTTCTCCTGGTAGGCCAGGTTCAGTTCCAGCAGTTCCGCCTTGAGCTCCTCCGAGGCCCCGGCCATGCCGCGCTGTTCGCGCGCGGAGGTCGGGTCTCCCGGCTTGGGGCGGCCGATCGGCGGGTGGCCTGCCATGGCCTCTTCCAGGTCCGCCGCGGTGAGCTCGGCCATGGCGGCGTCGCTCGCGGTGAACAGGTCGTCGGCACTGGCGTAGGGGCGCTGGGCCAGCAGCTTGCTGCCCCATGTCGAACTGGCGCACACCTCGTGCAGCTCGGCCGTGGCCGCGCTGTCGTCCAAGGCGTTGAACCGGGTCAGCCCCGGGGTGGAACTCGAAGTCACGGGAAAGCCTCCGTGGCCGTATCGCTTTGACGGGCTGCGCATAGCTAACGCCCTCGGCAACACGGCGTCAACACTTTGTTGAAACTTCGGGTACACAAAAGCCGCCGCCCGGTTGATTCGGACGGCGGCCTGTCACCGTGGGTGAGGCGCGCATCACGCCTTGTGGGTTTTGTGGGTCTTGTTCGGGTTTTCCCGGTTCAAATAGTTGTAAACGGTGAAGCGGCTGACACCCAGGGCACCGGCCACCGTCTCCACACCGTGCCGCACGGAGAAGGCGCCGCGCGCCTCCAGTATGCGCACCACGTCCTGCTTGGTCCTGCGGTCGAGCTGCGCCAGGGGGACACCGTGCCGGCGCTCCAGCGCCGCCAGGATGCGGTCCAGCGAGTCCGCCAGCTGCGGCAGTCGCACGGCCAGCACGTCCTCGCCCTCCCAGCTGAGCACGATGTCGTCGGGCTCGGCCCCGGCGGGATCCATCAGCTCGCCGCCCATCGCGTCGACCAGCGGCTTGACCGCGGTGACGAACGGGTGGTCGCGGGGTTCTGTCATGGGGCGTCCTCCCCGATCACGTTCACCTGGAGCGAGACCCTCGTGGCCCCGGCGCCCAGCGCGTCGCGCAGCAGCGCGCTCACCGCGCCGAGCACCTCGCCGGCCTCACCCTCGGCGGTATTGCCGAACGGACCGACGTCGACCGCGTCCAGCTGGGCCTTCTGGATGACCTCGCGGGCGGCAACGGCATGGGCGGGCGCCTCTTCGAGGTCGAAGGGCTCGGTCGTGAACTCCACTCTCAATCGCACGCCGTCAAGCTACCCCGCGGTCACGATTTTTCGGCAGTGCGCACTTGACATCACCGTCCAGGTCATTGCAGTCTTCCATCAAGCAGAAAGTAACTTCCGCAATACGGAAGGAGCGCACACCCCTCATGGGATACACGGACCAGCGCTTCGATGTGAACCTTTCGATCCTCTTCACGGAACTCCCGCTCCTGGAGCGCCCCGCGGCCGCCGCCGCGGCGGGCTTCACCGCGGTCGAGCTGTGGTGGCCCTGGATCGAGACCCCCACCCCCGCTCAGGAGGAGCTCGACGCCCTCAAGAAGGCTCTTGAGGACGCGGGCACCCAGCTGGTGGGCCTGAACTTCTACGCGGGCCGGCTCCCGGGCCCGGACCGCGGCGCGGTCTCCGTACCCGGCGAGGAGTCGGACCGCTTCCGCGCCAACATCGACGTGGCGGCGGACTTCGCGCAGTCCGTCGGCTGCAAGGCGCTGAACGCCCTCTACGGCAACCGGGTCGAGGGTGTGGACCCCGCCGTCCAGGACGAACTCGCCCTGGAGAACCTGGTCGTCGCGGCCCGCGCCGCCGACCGGATCGGTGCGATCCTGCTGATCGAGACGCTGAACAAGCCCGAGTCGCCGCTCTACCCGCTGGTGAGCGCGCCGTCGGCGATCGAGATCGTGGACAAGGTGAACGAGGCCACCGGCCTCGGCAACGCCAAGTTCCTGCTCGACCTGTACCACCTGGCGATGAACGATGAGGACCTCTCCGAGGTCATCGGAAAGTACGCCGCCAAGACCGGCCACGTCCAGATCGCGGACAAGCCGGGCCGGGGTGCCCCGGGCACGGGCGAGCTGCCCCTCGAGGACCTCCTCGACCAGCTCACGAAGGCCGGCTACCAGGGCTTTGTCGGCCTGGAGTACAAGGCCGCCGACGCTGCCGCGTCCTTCGCCTGGCTGCCGGCCGAGGCCCGCGCCGCCCGGTAGGGGGACGAAGTCCGGGCGAACGCCCAGGCACCCGCCGCACTTTTCGTACGAAGTATCAATACGAAGGACCTCATCATGAGCAACCCCGCTGCCCTCCCCAAGATTGCGTGGATCGGTCTCGGCATCATGGGCTCCCCCATGTCCGAGAACCTGCTGAAGGCCGGCTACCCGGTCACCGGCTTCACCCTGGAGCAGGACAAGCTGGACCGCCTGGCCGCCGCCGGCGGCACCGCGGCCGGCTCGATCGCCGAGGCCGTCAAGGACGCCGACGTGGTCATCACGATGGTGCCCGCCTCCCCGCAGGTCGAGGCGATCTCCTACGGCCCCGAGGGCATCCTGGAGAACGCCAAGCAGGGCGCCCTGATCATCGACATGTCGTCGATCACCCCGCAGACCTCCATCGACCTGGCGAAGAACGCCGCCGAGAAGGGCATCCGCGTCATCGACGCCCCGGTGTCCGGCGGCGAGGCCGGCGCCATCGAGGCCGTCCTGTCCATCATGGTCGGCGGCGAGCAGGCCGACTTCGACGCGGCCCTGCCGATCCTGGAGGCGCTGGGCAAGACCATCGTCCTGTGCGGCCCGCACGGCTCCGGCCAGACGGTCAAGGCCGCCAACCAGCTCATCGTCGCGGTCAACATCCAGGCGTGCGCCGAGGCCGTCGTCTTCCTGGAGAAGTCCGGCGTGAACCTCCAGGCCGCGCTCGACGTCCTGAACGGCGGTCTGGCCGGCTCCACGGTCCTGACCCGCAAGAAGGACAACTTCCTGAACCGCGACTTCAAGCCCGGTTTCCGGATCGACCTGCACCACAAGGACATGGGCATCGTCACCGACGCCGCCCGCAACGTCGGTGCGGCCCTCCCGGTCGGCGCGGTCGTCGCCCAGCTGGTCGCCTCGCTGCGCGCCCAGGGTGACGGCGGCCTGGACCACTCGGCCCTGCTGCGCGCCGTCGAGCGCCTCTCGGGCGCCCAGGTCTGACCCGACCGCACCCCTCCCCTTCACGGGGACCCGAGTTTCCGGATGGCACCGGTGCTGACACCTGTCCTGTCGCGCCCAAGCGCCGGTGCCGTCCGGAGCACCTCTCCTTGTTCAGCAGACTCCAAGTTCAACAAACTGTTGACGTTGCGTTCAGCCGGAAATTAGGCTCATCCGCATGGCGGAAAACGCTTTCCGTCAGCAGATCCCGTACGGAAGGTCCACGATGTCGAAGCGCGTGCTTACGACCGAGTCCGGCGCCCCGGTCGCCGACAACCAGAACTCCGCCACCGCCGGCGTCGGTGGCCCGCTCCTCATCCAGGACCAGCAGCTCCTGGAGAAGCTCGCCCGCTTCAACCGTGAGCGCATCCCGGAGCGCGTGGTGCACGCCCGCGGCTCCGCGGCGTACGGCTACTTCGAGGTGACCGACGACGTCACGCGGTGGACCTCGGCGAAGTTCCTCAACACGGTCGGCAAGAAGACCGAGACCTTCCTGCGCTTCTCCACCGTCGCCGACTCCCTCGGTGGCGCGGACGCCGTCCGCGACCCGCGCGGCTTCGCGCTGAAGTTCTACACCGAGGACGGCAACTACGACCTCGTCGGCAACAACACCCCGGTGTTCTTCATCAAGGACCCGATCAAGTTCCCCGACTTCATCCACTCCCAGAAGCGCGACCCCTTCACGGGCAAGCAGGAGCCGGACAACGTCTGGGACTTCTGGGCGCACGCCCCCGAGGCGACGCACCAGGTCACCTGGCTGATGGGTGACCGCGGCATACCGGCGTCCTACCGCCACATGAACGGCTACGGCTCCCACACCTACCAGTGGACCAACGAGGCGGGCGAGGCCTTCTTCGTCAAGTACCACTTCAAGACGAACCAGGGCATCCGCTGCCTGTCCTCCGAGCAGGCCGCCGAGGTCGTCGGCAAGGACGCGAACTCGCACCAGACCGACCTGCTCCAGGCCATCGAGCGCGGCGTGAACCCGAGCTGGACCCTGTACGTCCAGGTCATGCCGGCCGCCGAGGCCGCGGACTACCGCTTCAACCCGTTCGACCTCACCAAGGTGTGGCCGCACTCCGACTACCCGCTGCAGCGCGTGGGCCGCCTGGTACTCGACCGCAACCCGGACAACGTCTTCGCCGAGGTCGAGCAGTCCGCGTTCTCCCCGAACAACTTCGTCCCGGGCATCACCGCCTCGCCGGACAAGATGCTCCAGGGCCGCCTGTTCGCCTACGCCGACGCCCAGCGCTACCGCCTCGGTGTGAACCACACCCTGCTGCCGGTCAACGCCCCGAAGGCCACCACGGCCCAGAACTACGGCCGCGACGGCGCCATGGCGCTGCGCAACGGCTCGCGGCACGACAAGAACTACGAGCCCAACTCGTACAAGGGCCCGGCCGAGACCGGCGACGCCCTCGGCGCCCCGCTGGCCGTCTCGGGCCACACCGGCACCCACGCCGCCCCGGCCCACACCAAGGACGACGACTTCTTCCAGGCCGGCGAGCTGTACCGCCTGATGTCCGAGGAGGAGAAGCAGCGCCTGGTGGCGAACATCGCCGGCGGCCTGTCCCAGGTCAGCCGCGAGGACGTCATCGAGAAGAACCTGGCTCACTTCCACGCCGCCGACGCCGACTACGGCAAGCGCGTCGAGGAGGCCGTCCGCGCCCTGCGCGAGGACTGAGCCCACAGAACGCACCAGGGGCCTGACGGGAGGTCGGGCCCCGGGTGCTGAGCCGGCACCGCGGACCCGGATGAGGGGTGGTCCGTGGCGCACGGCTCAGGACGAGGACCGTGGCGGCGTGCGAGCCAGTGCGGTGGTAATGGGTGGATCCGGCCGTCCCTTGACCTGAGGGGGACGAAGCCGGCCCACCCGTCGCCCGCCGCCACGGTCCCAGCCACTCCTTATATACAGGGGGCCACGCACAGGGCCCCCCGCGTACAAGGACCCCCCAAACCCCGCCCGGCGGGCGCGAACGTCCTGTCGCGCCAGCCTCGCCCCGTCGGGCGGTAATAACCTCCATGCCCAGAGAGCCGAGTCACGGACGGTCCCGTGACTCGGCTCTCTGTCGTTCGCGCCCCACCCGACCGCGATTCGGCCCGCATCCGCCCCGACAGGCCTGAAGGCGACCGGAGTCCGACCAGGCGGAGGCTGCAGCATGGAGGTGCAGGCCGGCCGGATCCGGTCAACGCCGAGACAGGAACCGGCTTGTAGGGGTCGGACCGTGGTGAGATCCTTTGCGCCATGTCGCCTACTCCGCTGCCCGAATACGAGGCGGTGCTCGCGGAGGTGAGGGAAGTGCGGCGGGCCGGGATCGTGCGGCTGCGGGAGTTACGGCTCCCGGCGCTCGCCGCGCTGTCGGCAGCCACGGGGGCGGGAACCCCCGACCGGCCGCACTTCCCCGCCGTCGAACGATTACTGCGGACCGCCGTCGCCGCCCTGGACGACGGGACCCTGCGGCAGGCCGCCGAGTACAGCCTCGGCCTCGCCCGCGGCAGCCGGGACTGGCCAGCCGCCGACCGGCGGCGCCGGGCCGCGCAGATCTACGGGCTCAGCATCGAGCGGTTCCGCAAGGAGCCCGAGCACATGGTGCTCGGCCAGGTCGCCGAGGAGCTGGTCCGGCTGGCCTCCTCCGGACCACAGGCAACCCTCGCCCCGGCCACCGCCGCTCCGCCGCCCGCGGCCGCACTCGGGTCCGTACCCGCGCCCGCGGCCGCGCTCACGCCGAGCCATCTGCGGCTGCGGACCACCGCGGGCCGCCGCGAAGCCGGTGTCACCGTGCACGTCCACCCGGTGGACCTGCTGCGCGACATCGATGTGGTGGTCTCCCCCACCAACATCTATCTGGCCCTCCCCGAGCCCTGGAAGTCCTCGGTCGCCGCCTCGCTCCGCCGGGCCGGGGCATCGAGCGATCCCGCCGGGCGGCTGGTCGAGGACCTGGTCGGCGAGGAACTGCGGGCCTGGATCCGGCGCCATGTGCCGTACGGGCCACCGGTGGCGCCCGGGACCGTGGCCGCCACCGGTCCGGGCACCCTCGCCGAGCAGGGCGTACGCCGCCTCCACCACGCGGCCGTGGCGGTGCCCCGTCCCGGAACCAACGACTACGACGTACTGCCCGCCGATGTCACCCGGGCCGTGACCCGGGTCTTCACCCTGCTCCGGGAGGAGCGCGCGGAGCCGCCGCTGCGCTCGGTCGGCCTGCCGCTGCTCGGCGCCGGACGCGGTGGCCTGGAGGCCGCCGAGAGCTTCGCCGCGATCTGGCAGGCGGTCGAGGCGGAACTGGCCCGCGGCGGCCCCTGGGACGTGCACTTCCTGGTCCGGCGCCCCGAACTCGCGCACCTCATCGGCCGGTTGCTGCCACCGCCGCCCGGCACCACCCGGCACGACGACCCAGCGGGAGGCTCCCTTTGACCGACGACCCCTACGCCCGGCTCGCCGCCGCGGCCGCCGCCTGGGAGGAGCTCGGGTCCCGGCTCTCCCCGCAGGCCCGCGACCGGCTGGCCGAGGCGCTCTCCGGACTACGGCCCGGCGGGGGCGCGTCCGGCGCCCCCCGTACTGCCGATCCCGAGGCCGCGGCGCTGACGGCGGCCCGGCTGCTGGAGGCGGAGCTGCCCGGAGAGTTCCCCGGCGAGAGCCGGTTCACCGCCGTCCGGCCGGCGCCTGCCGACACCGTACACCTCGGATTCACTGCCACCGACCTCGCCGTCCTGGTGCTCGACGGCCACGGCATGGCCGGCCCGGTGCTCGGCGAGGTCCGCGACCGGCTGCTCGCCGCGCCCTCCCTCGGCGACTCCGAGGTACTGGAGCGCGGCTTCGACCCGTATGCGCCCGACCTCATCAGGTTGCGCGCCGTCGGCGGCGAAGTCCGGCTGCCCACCTTCCAGTTCGCCCCCGGCGGCGCGGCCGCACCCGTGGTCCGCGCGGTGAATGCGCTACTCGGCGCCGACTCGGATCCGTGGGGCGCCGCCGACTGGTGGCTCTCCCCCAACGCCTGGCTGGACACCGTACCGGCCCGGCTGATCGGCACCGCCGAGGAGCACCAGTTGGTCCAGGCGGCCCGGTTCCTGACCGAGGAAGAGTAGACGTGCCCAACTACCGGCCTCCCGAGGGACCCGCGGCCACCCCGGCTAAGGTGACCCTTCCCGCCGGCACCCCGCTGTACCGGGTCCACTCAGCGCGGCGGGCCGCCGACGCGTTCAATCCGGTGCCGTCCCACTGCCTCTACGGCGGGGGCCGGTTCGATGCCACCGCCTGCGACCGGTACGGCTACCTGTACGCCGGGCTCACCCCGGAGGCCGCCGTCAGCGAGACCCTGCTGCACTCGCTGCCCTTCGACCCGGCCGGAGGCGCCCGCCTGGTGCCCGCGGTGGCCGTGCTGAGCCGCCGGCTCTCCGTGGTCCGCACGGCCACCGATGTGGACCTGGTGGCCCTGGTCAGCGGGCAGGACCTGGCCGCCGTACAGCAGGACAGCTGGCTGGTGCAGGCCGAGGCCCGGGACTACCCGTACACGCGGGACTGGGGGCACTGGATCCGCAGCCGGACCGGTCCCTGGGCCAAGGGCTTCCTGTGGGCCTCCAAACGGGAGCCCGCGGAACGCGCCCTGGTGCTGTTCGCCGACCGCTGCCCGCCCGGACTGCTCACCGAGGACCCGGAGGAGTCCGTGGACTTCTCCAGCGCCGCAGGCCGCCGCTGGCTGAACGAGGTGCTGCTCCCCTACCACGCGCGCCTGGCGCCCTGACCCCGGAGAACCCGTGGAGTACGCCGACGCCCTCGCCCCCCTGCGGCAGCGGCGCGAGGAGATCATGGACGCACTGGCCCGGGTGCCGGCCCGCAGCGCGGAAGCCGCCCGGCTGTGCGGGGAGGCCGGGGAGATCGGCTACGTCCTCTACACCGAGGGCGGCGATCCCGAGGACCTGGAGCTGGCCGACGAGGCCTTCGCTCATGCGCTGCGCCACCCCGGCGGCGACCCGCACCGGCCGGTCCGGCAGATCATGCACGGCCACTTGCTGGCCATCCGCTACGACAGCGAGCCCGGGCCGGAGCCCGAACTCGCGGACCGGATCCACGCCGTGCTCACCGAGGGGCTGGCCGGTCTGGACCGCGATCCCTCGGCGGGCGGGCGCGAGGACGCCGGGGACCATGCCGTCCTGGGCCGCCGTCTGCTGGCCAACGCCGCCCGACTGCGCCGGGCGGACCGGCCGGCCGAGCCGGCCCTGCTGGAGGAGGCCCTGCGCCATCACGAGCGGGCCCGCGAGGACGATCCGGCCGACCAGGACCTGCTGGCCGCGCTGGGTGAACTCTGGCTGGAGCACGGGGACTCGGCGGCGGACCCCGGGTCCTGGCTGCGGGCGGCCGAGGTCTTCGGTGAACTCCTCGCCGTGATCGGCGCGCCGGACGGTGGGACGGCCCGGGAGGCGACCGGCGGGACAACCGGCGAGTCAACCGGGGGGAACACCGCGGAGGCGGCCCCGGAGGAGCCCGATCCTGCACGGATCCGGTTCCTTCGCGCCTGCGGGCTGGCCTTGTCCGGCTACAGGTCGGCGGACCGGGCGGTCCTGGAGGACGCCCGCGACGAATGCGGGCGGGCGGCCGCCGCCCTCTCCGGCCGGTCCGGCGCCCCACCCGCCTGGGCTACGCCTCTGGCACGGCTCTCGCTGTTCGTCCGCGCGGTCATCGCCGCCACCTGGCAGGAGGAGCCGCTGCTCTCCCGGGTCACTGCCGAGCTGCTGCAACTTGCCTCCGACGGGCCCGAGATGGATGACATGCCCGTGCTGTACCTGGACAACTTCGGCCGGCTCCTGTTCGTCCGCGGCCAGCCGTCCGTGGACGCCGAGCTCCTGGACGCGGCCATCGGGGTGCTGGAGCGCGCCCTGGACCGCTGGCAGGCCACGGACGGCAAGCCCACCCTCGCCGCCCTCGCCCTGGGCATGGCCCAGTTCCTGCGCGAGCAGCGCGACGGGAACCGGGACCGGCTGCTCGGACAGGTTCGGGCGGCCCGGCTGGTCCTCGCGGACGAGGAGGCCGCTCAGGTGGTCCGGGAGGGCGCGGTGATCCTCCTCGCCGTCGCCCAGGAACGGCTCGGCGAGGAGAGCCCCGATGTGCCGCTCGATGACCTGCGGCCGATGTTCGACCGGTTCCGGCAGAGCGTCTTCGAGGGCGCTCCCGTCGAGTTCGGCTTCGACCATCCCACCCTCGCCGACACCGAGGAGGCGCACGCGGGCTGGGAACGGAACTTCGCCGCGATGTATGCCGATTGGCAGCGCGCGCAACCGGGCAGCCGACGGTCGGCCGAGTACGCCGCGCACGCCCTTGCCATGATGCCCATGCTCGACGCGCACCTCGACCGGATCGGGCCGGAGCGGGAGGCGGAGATGGTCGAGGCGGTCCGGCAGCACGCGGAGCAGCACCCGGACTGGCGGGGCCGCGGGCTGAGTGTGCTGGGCAGCTGGCGGCTGGCCCAGGGCCTGGCGGGGGACACGGAACGGCTGGTGGAGTCGGTGGCCCACTTCGAGGCCGCCGTCGCCGCGGGCCACACCAATCCGTGGACCATGTACGGCTACCGGACCGCGCGGATCATGCTCGATCAGCACCGGGGGGTGATCGGCGGCTCGGTGCTCGACGAGGAGGAGTGGGAACAGCTGCAGTCGGCGCTCGGCCCGTCCCCCCGGGTGTCGCTGCTGATGCGCTGCCAGCAGGCCACGGGGCAGGCGATCCGGGCCGCCCGGCGCAGGGACCTGGAGACCACCGACCGGTACTGCGTGATGCTCGAACAGGCCGTGGCCGAGCTGGGCGACGAGGACCCGATGCAGCGCATGGAGGCATGGGTCCAGCTGGAGACCGTACGCCAGGCCCGGGGGGACCTCGCCGAGCGGTTGGGCCGGCCGCCCCTGCCGCCGCTGACAGGGCGGCCCACTCTCGCCGAACTGCGGGCCGTGGGCCGCAAGTTCCCACGCCACCACCGTGCCGATCTGCTGGGCAACATGGCCCTGGCCCGGATGCGGGAGCCGCTGCGCCGGGGCGACGTCCCACAGCTGCGCGAGCTGCTGGCGCTGACCGAGGAGGCCGCGTCGCTGGCGGTGGAGGGTGGCGAGTCCTGGATCCGGTTCGCCTCCGAGGCCGGGACCCTCACCTGCGCACTGGCCGTGACCTGGCCGCCGGGCTCGCCACAGCGTGCCGAGGACCTGGACCGGGGCATCGGGCTGCTGGAGGGGACGGTCTCCGCCATGGGCGGTCCCGAGCACCGCCTGTGGTCGGTGACCGCCCACTCGCTCGGCCGGGCCCTGCGCACCCGCAACCGGCTCGCCCGCCGGGACCGGGAGCGGGGCCGGCGGCTGGGCCTGGACGCGCTGCGCGGGTTCGTCTGGTCGGCGCTGCTGCAGTCCGGCACCCAGGACGTGGCGGAGGCCGCCCGGCTGGCCACCGACCTCTCGCAGGAGGTGGTCGGCTGGTGCCTGGCGGACGGCGAGGCGGAGGAGGCGGTACAGGCGCTCGACTCCTGCCGGGGGCTGATCCTGCACGCGGCGACCACGGGCCGGTCGGTCGCCGAGCAGCTGGCCGCGGCCGGCCGGGACGACCTGGCGGAGCGGTGGCGGACGGCCGCCGCGGGGGCGGGTCCTGACGGGGTGCCCGGGCCGTTGCGCCGCGAGGTGGTCCTGGCGCTCACCGAGGGCGGCGGGCGACGGCTGCTCGACCCGCCCGGGCCGGAGGAGATGGCAGGGGCCCTGCGTTCGGTGGGCAAGGACGCCTTGGTCTACCTGGTGCCCGGCGACGACAAGTGCCCGGGCACCGCCCTGATCGTCACGTCGCACGGGCAGGTCCACACCTTGCCGCTGCCGCACCTGCGGGCGGCCGCCCCGGCCTTGACGGCGTACCGGCCGCACGCCCGCCCGGGGCAGCGGGCCGGGGAGGAGCGGGCCGGGGACCGCGACATGGAGCCGGTGCCCGGCTTCGGCGGGTCGGGGGTGGCGCCCGCCCTGCGCGCCCAGCTGGACCGGCTGTGCTCCTGGGCCTGGCAGGCGGCGGTCCGGCCGCTGCTGGACCTGTTCGAGGTGCCCGACCGGCCGGGCCGGGTGCCCCGGCTGGTGCTGGTGCCGATGGGCCCGCTCGGCCCGGTGCCCTGGCACGCCGCCTGGGCCGACGCCCCACCGGCCGCCGACGGCTCCCCGGGTCGCAGGTACGCGATCCAGAAGGCCGAGTTCTCCTACGCCGCCTCCGCGCGCCTGCTGTGCGAGGTGGCGGCCCGTCCGGCGGTCCCCCACACGGGAGAGGCGCTGGTCGTCGGCGATCCCACCGGTGACCTGCCGTACGCGGGGACGGAGGCCGAGGCCGTGCACCGGGTGTTCTATCCCGGTGGCACCTTCCTCGGCCTGCGAACCGGGAGCGGCAGCCCCGCCGAGGTGGCCGACTGGCTGCGCCGGCACGGTGGTGACGGGGCGGTGGTGCACCTGGCCTGCCACGGCACGGTCTTCGAGAACCAGCCGCGCAGCAGCTCCCTCGCGCTGCGCGGCGGTGAACTGACCGCGGAGGAGATCACCGGCTCGCTGCCGGGGCGGCCGGGCCTGGTGGTCCTCGCAGCCTGCCGCAGCCAGGTGTCGGGCCGCGGGCACAACGAGGCGTACAGCCTGTCCTCGGCCTTTCTGGTGGCGGGCAGCCGGTCGGTGATCGGCTCGCTGTGGCCGGTGCCGGATGACGCGACCTCGGTTCTGATGTTCCTCACCCATCACTTCCTGCGCCGGGAGGGAGAGGCCCCGGCCCGGGCCCTGCGCCGGGCCCAGCTGTGGATGCTGGACCCGGCGCGGGTGGTGCCGCAGGACCTGCCGGGGGCGCTGGCCGGACGACTGCCCCGGCTGGACCCGCACGACCTCAGCGCCTGGGCGGGGTTCACCCATCTGGGGCAGTGATGTGTGCCGGGGCTACAGAACCACGGTGCGGACGGGGAGGGTCGTGGTCGCCCAGCGGATCGGCGTTCCGGGCCGGACCCGCAGGGCGTCGCGGTTGCCGGCACCGGGACCGCCGGTCAGGCGGATCAGGGCGTCGGCGGGCGGGGCCGAGCGCAGTGCCTGCTGCGGGTCCCAGGGGGTGAGGTGGAACGGGAGGGTGTTCATCTCCCCCTCGGCCACCAGCAGGGTGAGCCAGTCGCGGACGAAGGCGCCCGGGCGGACCGGGCGGGAGGGCGGCAGCACCATCCGGACCGGGTCCCCGTCCCAGACGTGACCGCTGCCACCCGGTCCGATGAAGTCGCCCGGGAAGAGCGCGGTGCTCGCGCCGAAGCGGTCGTTGAGGGAGATCAGGGCGCACCACAGGGGCCTCGGGCCGGAGTTGTGCAGCCGTACCCCCACCCAGGGCTCGGCGCCCTGCCGGTAGCGCAGCACGATCTCGCCGTTCGCGTCGGGGGCGAGCGGCGGGCCGTCAGGTCGGTCCCAGGGGCGGATCTCCACCCGGACGTGGCCGCGCAACGGGGACGTGCCGGCGCTCAGATCGCGGATGCGGTGCCACTGGGCGAGCTGGGCGAGGCAGACCGCGATCCGCGCCGCGTCGGCCTCTGTCTCTGCGAGGGTGTCCGGGCGGCCGGGCAGGGGGTCGGCCAGGGGAAGCGGGTCCACGTAAGGGATCCCGTCCCTGCGCAGGACGGCGGCGTGCTGCCCGGAGCCGAGGTCCAGGCGCAGCAGCAGCGGGGCCCGGTCCGCCTCCGCCGAACCGTGCTCGGCGGTTCTCAGCAGCGGCGAGTCCAGCCGGCCGGCCAGCAGGGCTGCGGCGGCCGCCCGGGCGGGCGGAGCGCTGATCACCACGGCCGCCGGAGGCAGGGCCAGGGCCGAGAGGGCCACCGGGTGCACCGAGCCGGGCTCGGGGATCCAGCCGGCGGGGTCGACGAGGCTGCGGTCGGCAAGCACGGCGCGGACCCGCACCGGGCCGGCCGCAGCGCTGAACTCCGTCCCGGCGTCCCCCGAAAGCCCGTGCGCGCGACCGCAGTCCACCTCCCAGCCCTCCGGACCTTCGCGCAAGAGGTACGGGCTGGGATCGGCCGCCGCTCCGCCCAGTAGCGGCCGGTCCGCGAGCCCTCCTGGTTCCTGCGGCCACAGGCTGGGGTGCTGGCCGTCCTGGGTGCGGCGTACGGCTGCCTGTGCCTCGGCGAACAGCTGCCGGGCCGTCACCCCGGGCGGGGCGGCGCGCAGCGCGGTCACCAAGCTGTGGCTGAACACCCCGTGGTGGACGGACCGGCCGTCCGGGCCCGGCAGCAGCCGCTCGGTGGAGCGCTGGTCGATCCGGCTGGCGGCGAGCAGCAGGTGCCGGGGGCGCGGGGCCGGCCCGGCGGCGTCCCGGCAGGCTCCGGCGTCCGCCTCCGGCCGGAGCCGGACGCCGGGGTGCGCAGATCCGGACGGGGCATCGGAGGGGGCCGGTGCGTTCGGGCCGGGCGGCAGGAAGCGCGCACGGCTCTCGCGGTGCCCGGCCTGCTGCGCGGCTTCCTCGCGGGTGGCGCCGCCGGAGAAACAGCAGTCCAGGACCGCCACCACGTGGCCGCCGCGGGCCGCTGCACCGTCGAGCAGGGCGCCGAGCCGCTTGTCCGGCAGCGGGCCGTCGGTGCAGCACAGGGCCTGGGAGCGGCCAGTGGGCTCGGTGATCAGTTCCAGAGGGGTGGCGGCGGCGTACTCGGTGCCGTGACCGGCGTACCACAGCAGGGCGGTGTCCCCGGAACCCGCCTGTCCCAGATGGGTGCGGACGGCGTCCGCCACGGCCTCCGTGGTGGCCTCGTCGTCGTGCAGCTCGCGCACCTCGATCCGGCCTCCGGACCGCTGTTCGAGGACCGCGCGGGCGGCGGCAACGTCGTTGCGGCAGCCCTTGAGGTTCGCCCAAGGTGTGTCGGGGTACTCGTTGATGCCCACCAGCAGGGCGTAGATCTTTCCCACCGGGTCAGTCTGGCAGTCACCGTAGCGGCGACCTGGCCGAAATCAGGTCGGATCACGGGCAGTTTCCGGCGTCGGCTGGCTCAAAACCCTTTCGGGTTCGCACGATTGACGTGACATCACTAATGTGCGTGCTCCATTCATGAACACGGGGAGACCATGGGGTACATCGAGCGTCCCCGCCGCGTGGTGGGCGCGGCTCCGGACGTGCGCAAGGACCGGACGGCCGCCGCGCCGGCCACGCGGGCGGGCAGCCCGCTCGTGCCGGGTACGGCCGCCGACCGCTACCGGGGCCGCTCCGAGCAGCTGCGCGGGGCCGTGGCCCGGCTGGACGCGGGGGTGGACGACACCGCCCGCCGGCAGCTGGCCGACTGGATCCGCGAGCAGTACCGGACGGAGTACGCGAGCGAGCCGGTGGGATTCGTCGCCCGCTGCCTGCTCGGCCCGCCGTACGTGGACCACATCCTGGACCTGTTCGGCGCCATCGTGAAGCACCACGCTCCGGCCGATCCGATGCCGGATCCGTACAACGGGGCCAGGATGCTGGCCCGCAACCTCAGTTACGCCTACATCGAGGTGTACGCCGACGGCACGGTGCTGCCGGTTCTGGACGACGGCCGGGTGGTCCGCTCCGGCGGGCCGCTGTAAGGGGGGACGGCAGCATGAGCGACATCGACATCGGGCTCCACAACAAGGTCTCGCAACTCAACAGGCTCGTGGTGCAGGTGGCGGAACAGGTAGGCCATGTCTCCGGACAGGTCGTCGCCGTCCAGGCCGGGCAGCAGCAGACACAGGGTGAGCTTCAGCAGCTGCGCGACGAGTTCCGGGCGTTCGCGGCGGAGGCACGGCTCGCGGCCGCGCTGCAGCGGGCCGAGACCAAGGTGGGGGTCGTCGAGGACCGCCTGGACCACGAGTTCGGGCACCACAAGGTGGTCCGGCGCACCGCGGTGGGCATGCTCCAGGCGTTCGACGTCGGCCTGGTCTCGGAGGACACCGTCCGCGCGGTGGGCGACCAGCTGATGCTGCAGACGCCGCGATACTGGCTGGCGCCCGCGCTGGTGGCGCTGGCGGCCTGGTCGGCGGACGACCGGGGGCTGTGCGACAAGGCGGTGCTGGAGGCGTTCCGGCGCTCCCCGTCCCGCACCGCGCTGTTCTTCGCGCTGGTGCTGCGCCGCCAGGGGCGGGGGCCGGAGTCGACCCGCTGGCTGCGGCACTACCTGCTCGCCCAGGATCCGGCCCGGCTCGGCCGGGAGTTCGCGGTGATCCTGGAGGCCGTGGCGCAGGGCGCGTTCGGGGCCGACGGACGGGGCATGCTGCGCCAGGTGCTGGAGCAGTGGCAGGAACTGCTGGCCGCCGACCCGGAGGCGCAGGCCGCGCAGACGGCGCGCTGGGGGGCGGAGCTGTCGGCCCTGTGCCCGACGGTCACCGGCGACGAGTTCCCCTTCCTGATGCAGGTCAGCCCGCAGTGGCCGCAGCTGGGGCAGGTGCTCTCGGCCGCCCGCACGCATCAGGTGGTCCTGGACAAGTACACGGCGGTCATGGACGGGGAGATCTCCGCCTCGGAGCGCATCGAGGACGCCGTCGACGACATCCTGGACCGGCTGGTCTCCGAGTACGACAACGAGGAGCTGCCGCTGCGCCGCGAACTGGCCTACCAGCAGGCCGTGGTGGCGCACGACGGCGATGAGGCCCGCGCCAGGGTCGCAGCCGACGCCGACGCAGCCGCGTACGAGGAATCCCTGGACTATCTGACGGTGCAGAGCACGGCGGCCCTCAACCCGGGCGCGATCGGAACCTCCCAGGCCACGCGGCGGCTGGCGGTGGCGGCCTGCCGCGAGTGGTTCGACCGGGCGCACCAGTCGTTCGCCATGGCCTACCGCCAGGCCGTCCCGCAGGACGTCGAGGCACGCTTCGACGCGACGTATCCGGTGGGTGCCGCCGCGCCGTTCGTGCTGCCTGCCTGGTCGGGCTCGTTCCGCACCCCGCTGGACGAGCTGCAGCGGCAGCTCGCGGAGCACTGGGAGCGGCACAGCCGGCCCTTCGTGGCGGCGCTGGGCTTCGACTGGGCGGGGCCGATGAGCATCGCGGTGCTGGTCACGCTGGCCGCGCTCGCCCTCGGCAGCGCCATCGCCCCGGCGGCCGCGGTGCTGTTCCCGTTGATCGTCGGCGGTGTCGCTGCGCTCCTCGTCAACCAGCGCCGGTCCAAGGCCGCGGCGCTCCAGGCGGCCGTGCGTGCACGGCTGGACGCGGCGCGGGACGAGGCCCTGCACAGGTTGCGCGGGGCCTCGGCCGAGCTGGTGCAGTGGCAGCACGCGTACGCCGCGGCCGATTCCGTCGAGCGGCAGGTGCGGCAACTGATCGCGTCGCTCGACACCCGCACGGACGCGAACTCCCCGTTCAGCGGGCGCGTCGTCTCGCAGGAAGGCACCAGCGCATGAGCACCCCGCCCGCCCCGTCCACTCCTCCTTTCACCTCCCCACCACCGTCGGGACCGTCCGGCGGGTACGGGGCGCTGCCTTCCCCCGCCGAGCCCTCCGAGGGACCCCGCCGCCGGCTGTGGGCCGCGACCGGGGAGCAGAGCGGGGAACGGGTCACCAACCGGCTGCGCCGGGTGGTGGAGGGACTGCCGGAGTGGTCCCCGCTGCCGCCCGGGGAGCAGCTGATCCGGCGGCCCGGGGCCGCACCGGGGGACCCCTCGTGAACCACGGTTTCTGGGGACACGGCGGCGCCTACCAGACCTGGGCCGACCACCTGCGTGACTGGGCGGAGAACGGCGCGGCGGCCACCGCCGGGGCCGCCGCCGCGCTTCCGGTCCTGCGTCCGCAGGACTACGCCCCCGACACCTGGGTGCGGATCGCGGACCTGCTGGTGAGCGCGATCGACCGGCGGCTGCGGGCCTGGGCGCAGGCTCTGACCACGGCCATGGAGGAGGCCGGCGACGAGTTCGGCACGGGCCGGGCGCTGGTCCAGTCCCGCACCGGCCTGCAGGCCGTGCGTGACCTGGCCGGTCACCCCTCGCTTCCGGAGGAGTTGCGGCAGCAGCTGGGTGAGCTGGTGACCCGCCAGGTCGAGGACTTCCAGCGGCAGTTGGAGGAACAGCTGGACCTGCTGGCGCGGGGTGGTACGGATCCCCGGTTCGTCGAGGCCCGCCGCCGGACCCTGCGCGAGAACCCGCTGGCGGCGCCGCCCCCGGGTCCCGGCCCGGCGGCTGCCGGGGGTACGGCGGGTGGCCACACCTCCGGGGGCTGGTCCTACGATCCTGCCGCGCCCGCCCGCCGCCGCATCATCACCGACTGAATCCGACGCCGGCCGGTGCGACGCCGCCCAGGGGGCCGGCGTCCCGGTCACGGCGCCGACGCCATGACGTCCGACGGAGAGACACGCAGCCATGCCCAACTACGCAGACTCCCAGCGCGATCTCGACAGTTACATTTCCGCCCGGGTGCCGGTCATCTGCCTGCGTACCATCGAACAGCCCCGGGCCCTGCGCCTGGTGCGGACGGCGGCCGGCCATGCCCGGCGCTCCAACATGCCGTTCTGGATCTACACCCGGGCCACCGGGCTGCGGGACCTGCGCTCCAACACCCCCGTGATGGACGACCGTTCGCTCACCGGTGCCATGGAGTTCGCCGCCGCCCAGTTCACCTCCCGGCCGAACGCCACCCTGGTGCTGGTCGAACCGGACGAGCTGGACTCGGACACCCCGCTGACCCGGCACATCGCCGAGCTGGCGCGGCTCGCCGACACCAACATGGGCAGCATCATCCTGATCACCGACAGCCCGGTGTGGAGCGGACTGCAGCGGCTCGGCATGAGCCTGGCCCTGGACCTGCCGGATGCCGACGAGATGTACGCCGTCCTCTCCGCCTTCCTCGACGACCACCGCGGCCACATCCCCGTCGCCTGGAACGAGCAGGACGTCCGGCGCGCAGCGGAGTTCCTGGTCGGAGTCACCGAGGGCGAGGCGATCAACCTGATGGCGACGGTCGCCGCCAAGGGCACGGTGGAGGCCGGGGACGTGCTGCGGCTCGCCCAGGCCAAGGACCGGATCTTCAATGATCTCAACGGTCTCCAGCGCGTCCAGCTCAAGGACGACGACTACTCGGTGGGCGGCCTGACCAACCTGCGCGGCTGGCTCCAGCAGCGCAACCGGCTGCTGCAGTCGGACCTGCGGGGTACCGGCCTGCGCCCGCCGCGCGGCGTGCTTCTGGTCGGCGTACCGGGCTGCGGCAAGTCGCTGTCCGCCAAGTCCGTGGCCGCCCAGTGGGGGCTTCCGCTCTACCGGCTGGACATGGGCGCCATCCACGGCAAGTACCTCGGAGAGTCGGAGGGGCGGCTGCGGGAGGCCCTCGACACCGCGGACCGGGTGGCCCCCTGCGTGCTGTGGATCGACGAGATCGAGAAGGGGCTCGCCGGGGCGGGCGACTCCACCGGTGTGCCCCAGCGGGTCCTCGGGCACTTCCTGTACTGGCTGCAGGAGTCCCAGTCCCGGACCTTCGTGGTGGCCACCGCCAACGACGTGCGGAGCCTGCCGCCGGAGCTGCTGCGCAAGGGGCGCTTCGACGAGCTGTTCTTCGTGGACCTGCCCGACGCCGAGGACCGCGCGGAGATCATCCGGCTCTACCACCGCCGCTATCTGAAGGCCGATCCCGACTCCGAGCAGCTGTCCCGTCTGGTCGACCTGTCGGACGGGTTCGCCGGCTCCGACATCGAGGCGGCCCTGCACGATGTGGGAGCTGAGGTACACCTCAGCGGCGGGCCGGACAGTCTGCGCCCGTCCTTCGTGCAGGACACCTTCGCCAACACCGTGCCGCTCAGCCGCAACAACCCTGAGCAGATCGAGGAGATCCGGGCCTGGGGCCGCGACCGGGCCGTGCCGGCCGGGCGGGGGGCGACGACCGCCGCCCGGGGCACCGGAAGCCCGGCCCGCCGGATCGTCTTCCTGGACGACTGAGCGGGAGGCCGGAAGACGGGGCGACCGGGCGGGGGATGCGGACGACCGGCCGGGGACGATGCGACGGCCCCCGTCCCCTCCCTTGCGGGAGGTGACGGGGGCCGTCGCGTGGGTTCGGCCGGTCAGACCTTCAGGGCCTTGATCGCGGTCGGGGCGTGGCCCGGCTCCGTCGCGAGCTCCTCGAACTCGGTGACGTCGCTCATGTCGACCGTCTTGCTCATCGCGATGTTGGTGACGCGCTCCAGGATGGCCTCGACGACGACCGGGACCTGGTGCTCGACGGCCAGCTTCTTGGCCTCCTCGAACGCCTCGCCCAGCTTCTCCGGGTCGGTGACGCGGATCGCCTTGACGCCCAGGCCCTCGGCGACCTTGACGTGGTCGACGCCGTAGACGCCGATCTCCGGGGTGTTGATGTTCTCGAACTCGAGGTTGACCTCGAAGTTGATGCCCAGGCCGCCCTGCGCCTGACGGATCAGGCCCAGGTAGGCGTTGTTCACGAGGACATGGACGTAGGGGACCTTGTGCTGGGCGGCGACCGCCAGCTCCTCGATCATGAACTGGAAGTCGTAGTCGCCGGACAGGGCGACGACCGGGGTCTCCGGCTGCGCGGTGGCGGCACCGATGGCGGCCGGGATGGTCCAGCCGAGCGGGCCGGCCTGGCCGCAGTTGACCCAGTGGCGCGGCTTGTAGACGTGCAGGAACTGCGCCGCGGCGATCTGGGAGAGGCCGATGGTGGTGACGTAGCGCGTCTCCGGGCCGAAGGCCTTGTTCATCTCCTCGTAGACGCGCTGCGGCTTCATCGGGATGTTCTCGAAGTGCGTACGGCGCTGCAGCGTGGCCTTGCGCTCCTGCGCCGAGGCGGCCCAGGCGGTGAAGTCGGGCAGCTTGCCCGCGGCCTTCCACTCCTTGGCGATCTCGATGAAGAGCTCCAGGGCGACCTTGGCGTCGGAGGCGATGCCGTAGTCCGGGGCGAAGATCTTGCCGAGCTGGGTGGGCTCGATGTCGACGTGGACGAACTTGCGGCCCTTGGTGTACGCCTCCAGGTTGTAGCCCGTGTGGCGGTTGGCCCAGCGGTTGCCGATGCCGATGACGGTGTCGGACTCCAGGAAGGTCGCGTTGCCGTAGCGGTGCGCGGTCTGGACGCCGACCATGCCGGCGGCCAGCTCGTGGTCGTCCGGGATGGTGCCCCAGCCCATCAGGGTGGAGATGACCGGGATGTTCGTCAGCTCGGCGAACTCGACCAGGAGGTCGGAGGCGTCGGCGTTGATGATGCCGCCGCCGGCGACGATCAGCGGGCGCTCGGCCTCCAGGAGGAAGCTCAGCGCCTTCTCGGCCTGGGCACGGGTCGCGGACGGCTTGTAGACCGGCAGCGGCTCGTAGGTCTCCGGGTCGAACTCGATCTCGGTCAGCTGGACGTCGATCGGCAGGTCGATGAGGACCGGGCCGGGACGGCCGGAGCGCATCAGGTGGAAGGCCTGCTGGAAGACGCCGGGGACCTGCGCGGCCTCCAGGACGGTCGTCGCCGCCTTGGTGACCGGCTTGGCGATCGTGGCGATGTCGACGGCCTGGAAGTCCTCCTTGTGGAGCTTCGAGACCGGGGCCTGGCCGGTGATGCACAGGATCGGGATCGAGTCCGCGATCGCGGAGTACAGGCCGGTGATCATGTCGGTGCCGGCGGGACCGGACGTACCGATGCAGACACCGATGTTGCCCGCCTTGGCGCGGGTGTAGCCCTCGGCCATGTGCGAGGCGCCCTCGACGTGGCGGGCGAGCGTGTGGTTGATGCCACCGACGTTCTTGAGCTCGCGGTAGAAGGGGTTGATCGCGGCGCCGGGCACGCCAAACGCTTGGTCAACACCCTCGCGCTTGAGGATCTCCACGGCCGCGGCGGCGGCGGTCATACGAGGCATCGGTACTCCTGCGATCAGGCTGTTTCCGTAATACGGAAGTTTTGTTCTGCTATACGGAACAACCTAAGCGGCGTCTTCTCGCACGTCAAGGCGCCGTGTCAGCTGGAAAGCGCCAAAAGCTCGCGTTTCGGCCCGTGCGTTGCACAAAACGCCGGGGCGCGGGCAGGACGTGGGATGGTGGGGGATGGTGGTGGACGGCGGTACGGACGGACGGCGGCGTCGGGCTTCAGGGCGTCGGCGCGTCAGGGCGTCAGCGCGTCAGGCTCCGGGCGTGAGGGCTTCGGGGCGCGAGGGCTTCAGGGGGTTGAGGATCGGATGGCGGAGAAGGTCCCGGTGCGCTGCCCGGCCTGTCTGAAGGACAACGACTACGTGACCCCGGTCTTCCCGTGCGCCTGCGGGAATCCGGTCGTACCGCCCCTGGACCTGATGTCACCGGCCCGGCCGCTGACGCATCGCACCTGGTCGGAGGGCTGGGTGGCGGTGCGCTGCGGGTCGTGCGGGCGGGAGAGCGAGTGGCCGCATCCGGAGGTGGGCTGCACGGGCTGCGGGACGGTGCTCCATGTGCCGGTGCATCCGGTGCATCCGGAGCAGGTGGACCAGGTGGAGCAGGTGGAGCCGAAGCGTCCGGGTGGTCCGGGCGGCTCGGCCGGTGCGGTCAGGCCTCCGGCGGACGGGGCCGGCGGTGCGCCGATCGTGCAGCGGCCCGGCGATCCGTACGAGGCGGGGGCGGGGGCTGCCGGAACCGGGGCGGCAGGGGCGGCCTCGGACCGAGGTGCCTGCTCAGGCGCGGGGGCGGGTTCCGCGGGTGCCGGTACGGGTGCGGGTGCCGCGGGTGCCGGTACGGGTACGGGTGCCGCGGGTGCGGGTGCAGGCGGCTCCACGCTCGGCTCCGCGC
>NZ_WTFF01000098.1 GCF_019400985.1 Streptomyces bambusae | reverse complement strand
CACGCCGCCGGCGTGCTGCACGAGACGGGCGCCCGCGCCGTGGCCGTCGCCGGACAGCTGCTCGCCGCCCGCGCCGCCGGGGCCGGCCCGGACGGACTCCCGGACGGACGCCCCGGCGGACTGCCGGACGGCAGCTGGCCGTCCCGGGTGCTGCGCGACGCGGCCCTCCAGGTCCTGGTCTCCACCGAGGACTGCGAACAGGCCGCGGCCTACCTCGACCTGTCCCGCACCCTGTGCACCGACGACCGGGCCCGCTGGGAGCTCGACCTCCAGCTCGCCGCCGTGACCTGGCGCCGGCACCCCGCCGCCGCCGAACGCCACCTGGACGCCCCGCTGGCGGCGCTCCGCGCCGGCGCCCTGGGACCCGCCCTCGCCGGCCGGCTCGCCCGGCTGCTGGTCGCCCAGGGCCGGATCGAGGACGCGGCGCGGGCCGCCGTGATCGCCCGGGCCGACGCCGGGCTGCTGGCCGACTGGGTGTGCAGCCCGTGGGGCGAGGACGATCCGGCGGCCTGGCGGGCCCTGGCCGACGCCCTGCCGCCGGAGGGCCGCCAGGCGGCGCTGGCACGCGTACGGGCCCTGGACGCGGAGCTGGGCACGCCGGGGCCGGTCCCTGCGCCGGGCCGCGCGCCCGGCGGCGTACGGCCGGGTGCCGGGGGGCTGCGGCCCGACCCGGGAGGCGTACGGCCCGGTACCAGAGGCGTACGGCCCGGTGCCGGCGGGGCTCTGCCTGCCGCGCCGCATGCAACGTATCCGCAACCCGCCCCCTCCTAGCCTCGCCACCGCGACGCGCTGTCCGACGGCGGACGGCGCACGGCAAGGGGAGGACACCATGACCCGGTACGCGGCGCCCGGCACCGAGGGCGCGCTCATGTCGTACGCGTCCCGCTACGGCCACTTCATCGGCGGGGAGTACGTCGACCCGGTGCGCGGAGGCTGGTTCGAGAACCGCTCCCCCGTCACCGGCCAGGTGTTCACCGAGGGGGCGCGCGGCACGGCGGAGGACGTGGAGCGGGCGCTGGACGCGGCGCACGCGGCCGCGCCCGCCTGGGGCCGGACCTCCGCGGCCGAGCGGTCGGCGGTCCTGCTGCGCATCGCCGACCGGACGGAGCAGCACCTGGAGGCCCTGGCGGTCGCGGAGACGTGGGAGAACGGCAAGCCCGTCCGGGAGACGCTGGCCGCCGACCTGCCGCTCGCCGTCGACCACTTCCGCTACTTCGCCGGCGTGCTGCGCGCCCAGGAGGGCAGCATCAGCCAGCTCGACGACGACACGGTGGCCTACCACTTCCACGAGCCGCTGGGCGTGGTGGCGCAGATCATCCCGTGGAACTTCCCGCTCCTGATGGCCGCCTGGAAGCTGGCGCCGGCGCTGGCCGCCGGCAACACGGTGGTGCTGAAGCCGGCCGAGCAGACCCCGGCCTCGGTGCACCACTGGCTGGGCCTGGTGGCCGATCTGCTGCCGCCGGGTGTGGTCAACGTCGTCAACGGCTTCGGGGAGGAGGCGGGCAAGCCGCTCGCGTCCAGTCCGCGGGTGGCGAAGATCGCGTTCACCGGGGAGACCTCCACCGGGCGGCTGATCATGGGGTACGCCGCCGAGAACCTGAAGCCGGTGTCGCTCGAACTCGGCGGCAAGAGCCCGAACCTCTTCTTCGACGACATCTGGGCCGTCGACGACGACCTGCGCGACAAGGCCCTCGAAGGCTTCGCGATGTTCGCCCTGAACCAGGGCGAGGTGTGCACGAGCCCGTCGCGGGCGCTGATCGAGCGCGGCCGGTACGGGGACTTCCTCGACGCGGCCGTCGCCCGCACCGAGCTGATCGCGCCCGGTCACCCGCTCGACACGGAGACGATGATCGGCGCCCAGGCCTCGGAGGAGCAGCTGAGGAAGATCCTCGGCTACCTGGAGATCGGCCGGAAGGAGGGTGCGAAGGTCCTCACGGGCGGCGAACGCCAGGAACTGGACGGCGAGCTGGCGGGCGGCTACTACGTCCAGCCGACGGTCTTCGAGGGGGACAACCGGATGCGGATCTTCCAGGAGGAGATCTTCGGCCCGGTCGTCTCGGTGACCTCCTTCCGGGACTTCGACGACGCGGTCCGCATCGCCAACGACACGGCGTACGGCCTGGGCGCGGGTGTGTGGACGCGCGACGTGAACACGGCCTACCGCGCTGGCCGCGCCATCCAGGCGGGCCGCATCTGGCAGAACGCGTACCACGCCTACCCCGCCCACGCGGCGTTTGGAGGAGTGAAGCAGTCAGGCATCGGCCGAGAAACCCACAAGATGATGCTGGACCACTACCAATGGACCAAGAACGTACTGGTCAGCTACTCGCCGAAGAAGCTCGGGTTCTTCTGAGCGCCTTCGGCGAAGCGTGCACCGGCAACTGGAAAGCATCGTTCCACAGCCCCGAAACAACCCACCTCAACAGCCTGAACAGCACCTCAAGCCTCGTGTTCTAACCCCTGCGCACCTGGGAAGCCCCTCCCCCGCTGTGAGCAGCACCCGACTGCCCGAGAGGGACGACACCGACAGATCCGCGCCGTGAACAGACGCGCCATGCACAAACGCGCCACAACCTCCGCACGCGAGCGGGCGGAAGGTTGGCAGCGAACGCGCAACGCCCCGCCCCGGTTCGACAGGGGTGGGGCGGTACGGCTGGGCGGTCAGGCCTCGCCTGGCAGGAGGATCGTGCCCATCGGCGTGGTCCGCGTTGGTGTGCGGGGTGAGTTCGTCGACGGTGATGACGTATAGGGCATGGGGGCGGCTGGTGGTCCGCACCCGAATACTGGTGGTGTCGCCCTGGCGACGCTGTACATCAACGGCGGGGACGCGCCGGGGTCTGTCGGCTTTGCTCAAGGCAGTCGCTGCGCATGATGAGAGCGATGGCGTGGTCGGTCGCCGACATTGGCGGCGGTCTCGCTGACCAGGCACCGGATCGCGGTGACGAGTGGGCACCTCAGGGGCCTTGGAGCAGGTCTGTCCAGCAAGCTCTTCTGTTCGGATGGGCGTGGCTCAGCTGCTGCGCTCGATTCACGGCCGCCTGTGGTGGGCGCTCGGCGCCTGGTATCCGGTACTGCTGTTGCAGGCGTTCGACGCCGGCGCGGCGTTGGCCTTGTCTGAAGGCGCACGCAGTGGCCAGGTCGGGCACTCCGAGGGGCGAAGTTTGAGCATATGCCGTTTGAGTGCGGGCTTCGAGATGCATGCTGGTAAGCCGCTGCAGGGGGGCCGCGGCTCGCAAGCAGGGTCTTGCGTGCGCGCCCGGGCTGCCATGGGCGTTGGACGAGGGGGTTGGGTGAATTTTGAACATGCGACGCCCGCAGGTTCGGCTGGGGCGGACGAGGGTCTGCTGCAAGATGAGGGGTTGATCCGTCGGGCGAAGGCACTGGCCTGCACCGCTCCCCTGCATGACCTGGATGCGAACAAGGGCATGCTGGAATGGGCGGACGTCAAGGTCTACCAGATGGCGGAGATCGCCCTGCACACGATCGACCAGGTCGCCATCGCGATGGACTTCGACACCGGTGCCAGCCGAGGGCATGTCCTGGGCCGGGTCAAGCGGTTCGTGGCCCGGCAGGCTCCTGAGCGCTCGGACGAGGAGCACGCCCGGGTGGCGGGCTGGGTCCTGGACAGTCTGATCAATGTCGGTGATGTCGAGCGGGCGTTCCGCCGTTCCTACGGCACCGTGGACGCCGATGGCGTCTACCGGGTTCGGTGGTTCCCTTTCAAGCTGCTCGTGGAGCGCCGTGACAGCGCCGGCGTGCTGTATCTGCATGCCTCGCATGAAGCGTTGAACGTTCTGGTCGGCGCGCTGGACACCGATGTGGAGTCCGCTCAGGAGGCCACGGAGGTCAAGCTCGCCAACCTGATCAGGCGCGGCCGGCTCACGGACGCGAAGCAGGTGGCGGAGCAGGCGAGGATCCGCAGCATCCAGTACGGCGAGTTGATCCATGCGCAGTTGGAGGCGACCCGGCGCAACATCCTTTCAGTGGACTGGATGGAGGAGTTCCCGGCCCTGCTGGGCGAGGCACTGGAGCATGTCCAGGGGCGTGTGCGAGCGGAGCGGGCAATCGCCACGAACATGGCCAAGGCCCGCGACGAGGCTGTGAACCCGGTGCGCAAGCGGCACGCAGCGGAGCTCGTCGACATCGTGGAAGATTGCATCCGCCGCCACATTCGCCTGCAGCAACGGCTGCTGGAAGCGCGGGGTGTGTTCCGCGCGGAGCAGGACCGCCAGCAGTTCTCCCTGAAGCCCCAGCGGGCAACCTTCGATCTGTTCGGGCAGTTACTGCGCCCCTCTTTGGAGCTGGCGGTGACGGATGCGGTTAGAGCTGTGGACTGTTTCTTCAGCAGGTCGACTGGATCTTCTGCTCAGGATCTTCCATTTCTGGCGACGCTGGTGCCTGCGCTTCTGCGTCCGGCGCCGGAGCCGTCCCGGTTCGCTGGACAGGTGGAGGAACCGGAGGTGGAGCTACTGGAGGAGGCAACGCGTTTCACCGCCGAGCAGTGGGAGATGGCCGAACGGCTCCTGCACCTGCCTGGGGAGGTTCGCGCGCTGTCGAGTCTGCTCGAGGAGGCCGCCGGGCTCGATGCGGACCTGCCCGCACTGGTAGCGCTGCTGGGGGTGCATTCCTTCAGTCCCGACGCGGGTGCCGCGCAGCGGCGCGGGGAGGGTCACGTCCGGCTCGCGATGCGGGCGGACGCCACCTTGGACAGTGCCGGTTTCGCCGGGGACGACCTGTGGCTGACCACAGCGCGTCTGCAGGCGCCCTCGGACAGCTCAGACCGGGCAGGCCGTTCACAGGACGAGGGGGCGGGGCATTGACCTCGGCAGCGGGTGGGTACGGCAAGGACGATGCCGAGGCGGCGACGCGGTTGATCGGGTACGCGTTTCGGCCGCGGCTGCTGCCGCATCGGGATGCGGAGTATGCGGCTTTGGTGCGGCGCTTTGATGAGGAGCCGGCCTTCGAGGACCTGGTGCGGCAGAGTGCAACGGGGCTGGGACTGCAGGTCCTTGGGGTCACAATGCGAGCGGGGTCAGTGATCGTGCCAGTTCCCGGTTCGGTGTTCGAGACCCGCCTGGAGGGCTACGCGCGGCAGGTACGGCAAAGTCACCATCGTGAGGCGGAGCGGGTCCTGCACGGGATCGCGCACCTGGCGATCGCCGCGCTGTGTTTCCCGCGCCCTCAGGACCTGGTTGATGACAGCTATGTAGGGGCAGTGACGGCCGCCGTGGTTGACAAGCATGTGCGGCATATGTGCCGGGAGCTGGCCAAGCGGTCGGCCGAGGCGCACGAGAACAGCGATACGCCGGTGGAGGCGCCAGAGCTGGAACGCGCATGGCGGGCCTATGCGCGCAGGTCGGAGGCCGGGGAGACGACCAGCGGGCAGGTGGCTCCGACGACGACGGAAGCGATCGTCGGCAAAGCGTTGCGCTACCTGGTGGACAAGGGGCTGCTCAGCGAGAGCGAGAACTTGGAACTGGCATCGAAGGTCTACCGCACCACCGGTCGTTACCAGTTGCAGGTGCGTGAGCTGGCTGCGGTCGAGGCGTACCGTGAGCTGCTGCTTCTGGGGATTGTGCCGCCCGCCGATTCCGCGGGGTCACTGCGGGTGATCAGCGACGACGGCACCCTCCACTAAAAGGGAAGCAGGCACGATGTACGAACTTTCGCGTATTCGCGTGTGCTCGGCCGGCCCGGCGGGCGCCCGGTTCCAGGATGTGATCCTGGATTTCTCCGGAGCAGGGCAGCCGGTCTCTGCGGTTCAGGAGAATCTGTTCGACGCAGCTGCTCAGGTGTTGCGTCCGTCACCGGCGAGTGTGGTGTTCCTGGAGAACGGGGGCGGTAAGAGTGTCCTTCTGAAGCTGCTGTTTTCTGTTGTACTGCCGGGCCGGCGCCAGGTGAAGGACGCCCCCGACCCTCGGCTGCTGGAGGACTTCGTCCTGGCGCGGGACGTCTCCCACATTGCTCTGGAGTGGATGCATGCTGGTACGGGGCGGCTGCTGGTCACGGCCAAGACACTGTGTTGGAAGGACCAGGTCGTCTCGACGGTCGCCGAGAACCTCATCGAGCATTGGTACGCGTTCCACCCCTCCCCCACCCTCGGTCTGGACAGCCTTCCCATCGTTAAGGACGGCAAGTACCGGTCTTTGTCGTCCTACCGGGAGTGCGTGAAAGAGCTCGGTGCTCAGGACCAGCGGCTGCAGGTGAACTGGCCGAAGTCCCAGGAGGAGTGGACCGAGCTCCTGGGTCACCTCGGGCTCGACCCTGAGCTGTTCCGCTACCAGCGGGCAATGAACAAGGACGAGGGTGAGGCCGTCCATGCCTTCACTCTCGACTCCGACGGAGGCTTCGTCGATTTCCTCCTCAAAGCCGTGTACGACCACAAGAGTCTGAACGATCTGGCCACCCTGGTCTCCACCTACGCCCACAAACTCGCCGGGCGCAAAGACCTGCTGCTGGAGCTCGCCTTCGTGGAGCAGGCCTTGCTACTGCTGGAGCCGCTTATCGACGCGTCTAGCGCGGTGAACGAGGCCCGTGCCCACACATCCCGAACCATCGAGGATATGAAGCGCTTCAGCGGGCAGGTCCAGGCACGGTTGGGTGTTGACGCGGACCGCTTGGCGCTTCTTCAGCGGCAGGAACAGAGCCGCGCCGCAGAGTTCACCCACGCGGCGGGCCTCACGCGCCGCTGGGCTGCGACGGTGGCACGGCAGCGGCACAAGCTCGCGCAGTTGCGGTTCGCCAAGGCCAAATCCGATGCCGAAAAGGCCGCCCGCCACAAGCAAGTGGCACAGACCTTGGTCAGCGGGTGGGGCGCGGTCGGCCCGGTTCAGCGGCATCTGAGCAAGTCGGCGGCTGCCCAGCAGCTGGCCTTGCTGGTGAAGCAGGGAGACCTGGCCGCCGAGCCGGCGCTTCAGGCCCGGCAGCGGGCCGCCAAGGCACTTGCCCAAGGGCTGCTGGCCCTCAAGGAGCAAGCGGAAAGGACGTTCGCAACCCAACTCGCCGAAGCACGGGCGCACAGAATGGCCGAGAGGGACAACCGGCTGGCGCGGGAGGACGCGCTGATGGAAGCCGACCGGGCCGAGACTCGAGCCGGACAGCTGCTGGAGCACATCAGTGCGGCGCGGACCGACGCAGAGCAGGCGGTCATGGACGGGCTGGCGGCCTCCGTCGAGGGCGTCCCCCGAGCCACAGGGGAAGCTCAGCAGGCGCTCGAGCGTGCAGCGGACAAGATCAGCGCGCTGGAGCGGGAGGAGGAGAGCATCGACTTCCAGCACACAGACGCACAGAAGCTCCTGACAGCGGCCGTCAACGATGAGGCCCGTGCACGGGGGCTCAGTGGGCAGGCGAAGCAGGACCTGACGAACGCCGTCTCACGTGCCTCGAAGATCGAGGCCGATCCCAGAGCTGCGGACTTGCTGGGGGCGGCGGTGCGCTTGGACGTGGACGCGCAGGTACTGCTGGAACGCCTGGGTGCGGCCATCGCTCAAACGGAGAGGGAGAGGGTCACGCTGCAGGTCGAGCGGACTCGTGACGAGTTGGCCCGGCTGGCACTGAATGACGGCCACCGGCTGCCTCCGCCCCAGGTCGTGACCGACGCCTGCCGGCTTCTCTCACAGTCCGAGCCCCGCATCGATGCCTGGCCCGGATGGGAGTACATCGCGGAATTCCCTCCCCACCAGCGGAAGGAGATGCTCGCCCGCGCCCCGCATCTGGTCAGCGGAGTGCTGCTGAACTCTGCCGAAGACGAGGACCGGGCCCGGGACATTCTCGACCGAGCGGCGCCAACGGCCTACCACGTCACTGTAGGTACGGTCGCGGCAGTGTGGGAAGCAGAGGGGCGGGCGGCGGAGGGGGTGCTGTTCACGCTTCCGTTCAACGCCGCGCTGTATGACGATGAGGCCGCCGAGGCGGAACAGAAAGCCATCGAGGAGCGCTGGGTGCGCTCCGAGGAACAGCTGAAGCAACTGCACACAACCCAGCAGCACGACGAGAAGCTGCGGCAGAGGATCACCCAGTGGCGTGAGGACTACCCCGCTGGAGCGCTGGCGGACCTGCAGGAGGCATGCACGGCCGCCGGCAAGGTTCTGGCCGCAGCCGAGGAAGCCACTGCCGGGCAGGCTCTGGCCGTGCAAGGTTTCGCCGAGCGCAGGGAGGAGATCCGCGGGGAGCTGCGGGACACGCGGAAAGACCATGAGCACTGGCAGGAGACGAGCCGCCGGCTGACCGGCCTCAGCGAGAGCCTGGCGCACATTCCCGCCTGGCGTGAGCAGATGACGGCCGCTCACGAGCAGCACGACGTGCACCAGCAGCGGGCCAAGGACGCCGAAGACAGCGCTGAGGAGCACCGTGCGTCCGCCGAGAGCCTGCACGCTGCGAGCCAGGAGCAGCGCAGGGCCGCCGCCGAAGCAGCCCGGCAATGGGCCAAGCTGCCTGGAGCGCGGGAGATGCGGTTCGAAGGCGGGCCTCCGAGCGATCCGGTGCCGGTGCTGCGGGAGGCGTACGAAAAGGCCAGGGCCAACTTCGACCACGCGAATGTCCCAGAAGAGCTTCGCGATCAGCTCGATCGAGCGGATAGGGAGGCACGGGAGACAGCGGCAGCGTACTCGGCGTTGTCGCAGGCGGACCGGAACACTGCACTTGAGTTGCTGCGAACGCCTGAAGCGCTGGACGAGCGCAGCCGTGGCGAGGCCCTCGAGCTCGCACGCCAGACGCTGACGGCGGCCGCGGACGCGGACACGCGGGCTGCGGTGGAGCAGGGCAGGCACGACAATGCCTTGAAGGAACGACTCAAAGAGCTCCGCGACCTGACCGCCGACGGCACCGTGCCCATGCCGGCCGTCAACACCCCGGACACCATCGACAGGTGCTCGGAGACGGTGGCAGAAGCGGAGAAGGAGCACGCCGCGGCGCGGGAAGCCGAGGCAGCTGCCCTCCGCCGGAAGACGACTGCGGGCGACGAGACAACGCGCTTTAGGGACGCGGCAAAGGCCATCGAGCAGCTCGCCCAGACTGTGGCGGACATGGCTGGCGATGTTGACGCCGACCCCTACCCCGGCGACGGCGATACCGCCTGGGTGGACTACCAGCGTCTGAACAGTGCCGCCAAGCGGGCCAAGGAGGATCTGAACCGCAACGAGAAAGTCCTGCGTGGCGCAGCGGACCAGATGAGACAGCACGCCGCCGCCGACCGGTACGCGCGCCTGACCATCCCTGTGCGGCAGCAGATCATCGAGCTGTCTGTCGAACAGACCGCCGAACACGCGTCAGAGTGGCTCGCAGCGCTTCAGACGCGCCAAAGGAACCTCAGCGACGAGATCAACGAAGTGAACCAGCACCGGCAGACCATCGTCGACCACCTGAAGGGTGAAAGCGACAAGGCCTTGTCCTTGCTGCGCTCAGCCCAGCGGCTGTCCCGGCTTCCGCGAAGCCTGGATGACTGGGCCGGACAAGAGTTCATCCACTTCGCTTTCCAGCCGCAGCCCGACGAACTGCTCCTGCCTCGTCTGGGCGAGCTCGCGGAGGAAGTTTCCGCCGGTCATACGAGCGACGGCCGCAGGGCGGCCCGTGACGGGATGTCGCTGCTGCTGCGCGCCGTCCACACCGCCGTTCCCACCGGGTTCCGAGTCCATGTGCTCAAGCCGGACACGGTCCTGCGCACGGAACGGGTTCGGGTATCGAAGGTCAAAGATGTCTTCTCCGGAGGCCAGCAGCTCACCGCAGCCATCCTGCTCTACTGCACGATGGCGGCGCTTCGTGCCAATCAGCAGGGACGTGAGCGATCGCGCCACTCCGGCGTGCTGTTCCTGGACAACCCCATTGGCCGGGCGAACGCCGACTATCTTCTGGACCTGCAACGCCAAGTGGCGCAGGCCCTGGGGGTACAGCTCGTCTACACCACCGGCCTGTATGACGAGAAGGCCTTGGGGAAGTTTCCGCTGATCATCCGGCTGCGCAACGACGCCGACCTACGGGCTGCACGCAAATACCTGCTCGTTAACGACGTGTTCCGTCCCTACCTCGACGATCTTGCCCCCGATGACGAGACCGGGCGGATCGACAGTGCCAGACTCTTCCGCCGTGAGGAACCACGCGCCACCTTCGGGGGAGACGATGGCACTGCAACGCCGGGAGAATGATCTGATCGCGGGGCTACGGGACTGGGCTGCAGCGCACGGCCGCAGCCGCTACAAGGAAGCCTTCATCCCTCTCGACGACGTGTGGGACGTGTTCCGCCGTGTGCCGAACCGCAACCTGGACGAGGCGTTCGAGCCAGCAGTCCTCGCCGGTCTGCTCAACACGCTGGAGGCTGCCGGTCTGATCCGGCAGGTCCAACGGCGCACCCCGGAGAAGGTATCCCTGCCGGTCAAAATTCGCCTCGTGCCCCAGGCGCTACCTCCCGTCACGCCTCCCATGCCCAAGTGGCACCCTGCTCTGACCTGGCTTGCCGCGCATTGGCCCACAGCTACGCCGAAACAGCGAGCCGCTGATGCGGCGATCGACCGATGGCTGAAGAGCGGGCCGGACCTGTTTCGGATCCCTCTGCGGGAGCGTGCCCTGGAGATCTTCGGAACGTTCGGGAACGCAGCCGACTTCCCCATGCCGGAAAAGGTCTTCGACACGCTCTCGTCCGGGCCTCTGTTCTCCAATCAGGACCGGCTCGACGAACTGCTGCAAGCCTTCAGGCCTCCTCCGCCGTTGATCACCGAGACGTTCCCCCTGGACGAGGGCGACAGCCACTACTGCCGGGTCGGGACCGGCGACGTACTGTTCGTGGTCGAGAACTCCACCACATGGTGGTCTTTGGTGGAGAGCCTGCCTGCTGATCACCGGCTCGGCTATGTGGCATGGGGCCTGGGCGGCACCTTTCGCGCATCGATCCGGGCTATCAAAGCCAAGCACGGCATCACCCAGATCAAATACTTCGGCGACCTGGACACCAGCGGACTGCGGATCCCTCTACGAGCCTCCAGCACAGCGCTCGAGCTGGGTCTTCCCCCCGTACAGCCGGCAGAGCGCCTCTATCGGGTGCTTCAGTCGGTGGGACGGCCTCGCCCTGCAGCACCCAAAGAGGCTTCGGTAACTGCGGCCACCGCCAATGAACTGGCCGGATGGCTTCCCGCCCAATGCCAGGCGAACGGCGCCCAACTGCTCCTGGACGGCAACCGTCTGGCTCAGGAATGGGTGACCTACCGATACCTGCAGCAGTCACCTGACTGGTACGACGACGTCCGCTGACGGGCAGGTCCTCTCCGTGGCCATTGAGGGACGAACTGTTCACGCACGGCCATAGCCGTCCCGCAAGGTCTGACTCCTACGGTGAATGCTCCGTTGTCGCGGGGGCCTGTCCTACCTCACCCCGCCGTGGGCGCCCCGGCTGGGCCGGTCGGCGGCGTGGTAATTGCCTCGCTGGACCACCCCACGTGGTTCCACCGACCGTTCCGCGCGGACGAATGGCTGCTGTACGACCAGCAGTCGCCTTCCGCGTATGGCGGGCGCGACCTGGACAGGCCCGCATCTACACACAGGACGGGCGGCTTGCGGTGTCGGCGGTCCAAAACGGGGTCATTCGGGTCCCCCGATGACGGCTACCGCCTGCCGTCGACGGCTGGCCAGTCGCACCCCCCACCCTGCAAGATGGGGTTGAGCCGCGCTGGCCTCTCTCGCGGGCCGCGGCAGGTGCTCTTCGTCCGGCTCGTCGAGACACCAGGGACCTGAACGACAGAATCCTGCGTAAGCAGCGCAACACAGATCTGGGCAGCGACCTCTGCCTGATACCGGTGGTTGCCCAGGGTGTCAAACCCGCTGTCCTCTTGAGGTGCCACACGGAATATCGGATGCACGAACGCTTCATCAGAATCCGAGTCCTCTGCCGCCTCAGCCTCAACGGCCACTGCCCACCCCCACCCCGCCGCTGGAGGCACGACCCCAGGACCGACGGCGGAAAATCACCGCAGATACCACAGCACCCATGCACCCCGTAGCCGGTCGATCACATTCGAGGTGGGCCGAGACATGTGAAGCCCTCTCCGCCTCGGCCGATGTCGGCCCATGAGCGTTCCGACGCCCCCTGGTCTTGGAGCGGCCCACGGGCCCGCGACCGCATGTCGTCTTGCTTGACTGGCGTCCAGACAGCACCCACCTGAGCCGACTTCGAGTCTCGCAGGCCCGGAGTGACGGCGCAGACCCGGTGGTCACTCGTCTTCCTCATCCTCGGTCAAGTGCTCCATGAGTCGTTCCAGGGCCTCCGTTGAGAGGGCCGGAGACCATTGCAGCCAGCGATCAAGCCACACTGCATCCGTCATCATGCCTGTTCAGCCGCCTTCCGCATCTACGGACTTTCATCAAACTCCGCACACGCCGCGTTCAGCGGCTACAAGCAGTCGGGCATCGGCCGCGAGGGGCACAAGATGATGCTGGAGCACTACCAGCAGACCAAGAACGTTTTTTGCAGCTATTCCCCGAAGGCAGTTGGGTTCTTCTAGAGTGCCAAGTCGAGCTCCTGGAAGGGGAATTCACTGCCCGAAGTCAGTTCCGAAGCGTCACCCACCGGCGCCGGATCGTCACACCAGGTGCGAAATGGAGCCACTCCGTCGCGCCTTCCGGACCGGTCACGGACCAGACTCCCGCCCGGATCGAGGCAGGCGGCAACGACGCGCTCCCCACTTCACGGTCCGGCCGTGGTGGTCTGTTCGTCGGTCAGGCGGGCCCTCCAGTCACTGACGTACGCGTCGGGCAGGGACGCCAGGCGGGCGATCTCCGCGTCCCCGCGGCCGTCGGACCAGGCCAGGATCCGCGTCATGGTGCGGTTACGTGCGGCGCGGAAGTCCTTGAGCATGTTCTCGAGGCGTTCGACTTCCTCGCTCTCGTGGACGAGTTGCTGATCGACGGCGGAGCGTTCCGCGCCGCGCAACCGCCGGAGATATGCGGTCAGGCCCGTCAGGGCCAGCCCGTGTTCGTGCGCGGCGTTCTGGAACGTTTCGGCCAGGGACGCCAGCACGCAGTCGGGGACGTCGGCGAGGGTGGCTCCGAGGGGCTTGGCCGCCTCCCAGGTGTCCCGCCCGGCCTCCGTCGTCTCCAGCCAGGCGCAGGCGTCTGTCGGAGTGCGGTCGCCGCAGGCCCGTGCCCGGTAGGCGTAGAGGGCGGCGCGGTGGCCGTAGAAGGTGAAGCCGTCCTCCATCCGCTGGTCGGCGGCGTGGCAGATCCGCCCCGGTACGCCGCCATAGCCGTTCCGGGGGCTGTAGTCGGCGTAGGTGTCGAGTTCCGCGTCCGTGGCCAGGCCCCAGGAGGGGTCGCACAGCTCGGGGTTGGCGGCCAGGAAGGCGCCGACCTCGACGCGCCAGGCCGGGACGGGTGTCGTGCGCGGCCTGGGCCAGCGGAGTTCCCCGGAGGGGTCGAAGTCGGGGGTCGCGGCCTGCTCGATGTCGTCCCACGCGGTGGCCGCCTCGGCCGACCATTCCAGCTCGCCTTCGGGCCCGATCCGGTGGATCGAGTCCACGAGCCGCTGCACGGCGGGCAGGACGCGCACCGCGAGTGCGTGCAGTTCCTCGGCGTCGAAGAAGCGCCAGGTGCAGCCTCGTTGTTCGTCGTGGCTCAGGTGGCCGAGCAGCTGCACCATGATTCCAGGATCGGGGACGGTCCCGTCGCCGAGTGCCCTGCGGGGGATGCCGGGGAGCCGCCCGCCGGGGGACTCCTGCGGGTCCCGCCAGTCGGTGTCGCCGAACCAGACGGCGCCGTCGCGGGCGTCCACCGCCAGCCACTGCCGGTAGCCGACTCCGGGGCCGTAACGCTGGTCCTGCTGCTCGGCGTTCTCGTCGTGCCACACGTACTCGGCCGGAGGCGGGTCCAGCTCTGCGGCCATGAAGCCGTCCTCGGGGCGGTAGCCGGTGAGGACGCGCACCGTTCCCGGCGCGCTGTCGGCTGCGGTCATGAGGGGTTTCCTCTCGGTGGAACGTCAACCGCGGCAAACGTAGTGCGCCCGTCACACAATAGTTTAACTTTCAGCCACCGTGTCCGGTAGTCGGACACGGTGGGAATTCCGGCGTGCCGGTGGGGTCTACGCGCGTGCGACGGCGGGCAAGTTGGCCGCTTTTCACGTAGCCTCCAGGGTCCGTTCACCCGCACGGCCTCGGGACGCCGTGCGCCTTACGAGAGCGCGGCCAGCGCCTGGGCGGCGAGCATCTCTTCCAGGTCCAGGACGGCGCGCGGGGTGTGCCGGGTGTCGATGCGGACGGCGTAGATGAAGCGGGTCAGCTGCGGCTCCGCCAGGGGGCGGGCCACGACCCGGGCGTGGGTGCGGGGCAGGGCGAGTCGCGGCATGACGGCCACGCACAGGCCCGCGGCCACGAACCCGAGCACGGTGTTGAAGTCGTCCCCCTCGTATTGCAGGCGGGCTTGGAATCCGGGCGTGTTGGCCATCTGCGAGAGCAGTTCCAGACGCAGCGCGGCCTCCGGAGCGGCGATCCACGTCTCGGAGGCAAGGCTGGCCAGGTCGATGACCTCCCGGTCGGCCAGCCGGTGGTGTGCCGGGACGACGGCCACCACCGGATCCCGTGCGACCAGCGTCCGGCGCAGCATCCGGGGCGGCGGGACGGGGATGAAGTCGTAGTCGTAGCTCAAGGCCAGGTCCATGTCCCCCCGCTTGAGCCGGTTGTAGCCGGCCTCGGGCTCCAGCTGGCTGAGGCTGACCTGCACGTGGGGGTAGGCGGCGTGGAGTCGGGCCAGTGCCTGCGGAACGATGCCGGTGGCGGCCGAGGCGAAGGCGCCGAGCCGGATCCGTCCGGCCGTACCGGCACGCATGGCGCCCAGTTCGGCCGACGCCGCCGCCAGCGCACTGCGGACGCCCTGCTCCGCGCCGAGGAGGACTTCGCCGGCCGGTGTGGCGCGAACGGGGCGGCGCTCGAGCACCCTGAGGCCGGCGCGGCGTTCGAGTTCGGCGATCTGCTGGGAGACGGCGGGCGGGCTGTAGCCGAGTTCGCGTGCGGCGGCGCTGAAGGAGCCGTGCCGTACGACGGCTTCGAGGGTGGCGAGCAGGCGGGGGTCGAGTCCGTGCACGGAGTTAAGGCTCACTTATCTGTCGCGAAGATGTGTTTTCTTGTGATTGGAGATGAACGCCAGCAGGATTCTTGCTCGCGGCAAGAAAACGCAAGCCTGCGCCCTTGGCCCGCGAACACCCCTCCCCCGCCGTTGCGGTGACCTCCGCCAGTACCACCGCGTCATCCGCGGCAGCCTGCCCTGGCGGGGGCGTTCGGTTCGGCTCCGGCTGTCGACGGTCGCCCCTCATGCCCCGAAAGGAAGTGGTATGCCCCAGCCACCACTCATCGGAATCACCACCTACCTCGCCCACGCGCAGTGGGGTGAGTGGGACCTCCCCGCCGCAGTGCTGCCCGCGGCCTACGTGGACTGTGTCCGGGCGTCCGGCGGCCGCGCCGTACTGCTGCCGCCGGACGCGCCGGAGGCCGCGGCCGACGTGGTCGAGCGGCTGGACGCGATCATCCTGGCGGGAGGCGAGGATCTCGATCCCGCACTGTACGGGGCCGTGCCCCATCCGCGTACCGGGCCGCCGGTGCGCGAGCGCGACCGGTGGGAGCGGGCCGTACTGGCCGCCGGCCTGGCCCGCGACATACCCGTGCTCGGGGTGTGCCGGGGAATGCAGCTGATGAACGTACACGAGGGCGGCACCCTGATCCAGCACCTGCCCGACAGCGTGGGCCACGACGGCCACAACCCCTGTCGGGGCCACTTCTGCGCCCACGCCGTGACCACGGTGCCCGGGACACGGGTCGGCGCCCGATCGCCGGGGACGCACGAGGTCGCCACGCACCATCATCAGGCGGTGGACCGCCTCGGCGCGGGGTTGATCGTCGCCGCCCGTGCGGCGGACGGCACCGTCGAGGCGATCGAGAGCACCCGGTACCGCTTCGCCGTGGGCGTCCAATGGCACCCGGAGATGGGTGTCGACGCGCCGGTCGTGCAGGCCCTGGTGGCTGCCGCGGGCTCCGCCGAAGGTACCGGTCCCGCCCGGACGGCCGGACGGAATACGCGCACGGTGCGCAGCGCGCCGGGCCGGATTTTCCCGACACAGGTGTCTTGACACCCCGGGGCGCACCCCGCAGGATCACAGCGTGAACCTGTCAGACAGCCAGACAGGTGGCCCCCTCCCGCGGCGTGTCAGCGCCATGGAAGCGGTCTTCGGCCACCTGCGCAGCGCCATCGAGCGCGGCGAGTACGTCGTAGGCGACAAGCTCCCCTCCGAAGCCGAGTTGTGCCGCACCCTCGAAGTCAGCCGGCCCGTACTGCGGGAGGCCCTGCGGGCCCTGCAGGCCATGGGACTGACCGTCTCCAAGACCGGCAAGGGCACCTTCGTCGTGGCCAACACGGTCGAGGACCCCACCTTCGGCGACTACGCCGCCAGCGACCTGCTGGAGGTGCGCCGGCACGTCGAGATCCCGGTCGCCGGGTACGCCGCGCTGCGCCGCACCCCCGAGGACCTGGACCACCTGGGCCATCTGCTGGACCGGATGGAGCAGGAGACCGACACCACCGCGTGGGTGGCGATGGACACCGTGTTCCACCTGGCGGTGGCCGAGGCCTCCCGCAACCCCGTCTTCCGCCGCGTCATCGAGGAGATCCGCGACGCACTGGCGCGTCAGTCGACCTTCCTCAACGAACTGGGCGGCCGGCGCGAGCAGTCCAACTGCGAGCACCGGGCGATCCTGGAGGCGCTGGCCGACGGCAGCGAGCACGACGCGGTGGAAGCCATGTCCCACCACCTGCTACGGGTCGAGACGACCCTCACCGACATCGTGCGCCCCCAGCACACCACCGCCCCTACGGAAGGCAGACCCGAGGCGTGAGCGAGCAGTTCCTCAAAGACGAGAAGCGCCCCACGACCCGTCACGTCGACGCCGGCGACACCGGCTACAGCAAGTCCTTGAAGCCCCGGCACGTCAACATGATCGCCATCGGCGGTGCGATCGGGACGGGGCTCTTCCTCGGCGCCGGCGGACGCCTCGCCGAGGCGGGTCCCTCCCTGTTCGTCGCCTACGCCGTCTGCGGGATCTTCGCGTTCCTCGTCGTGCGCGCGCTCGGCGAGCTGGTCCTCTACCGGCCGTCCTCCGGCGCCTTCGTCTCCTACGCCCGGGAGTTCCTCGGGGAGAAGGGCGCGTACACCGCGGGCTGGATGTACTTCCTCAACTGGGCGACCACCGGCATCGCCGACATCACCGCCGTCGCCACGTACACCCACTACTGGCACCTGTTCTCGGATGTCCCCCAGTGGGTGATCGCCCTCATAGCCCTGGCCGTGGTCCTCACCGTGAACCTCATCTCGGTGCGGATCTTCGGCGAACTGGAGTTCTGGTTCGCCATCGTCAAGGTCAGTGCCCTGGTCGTCTTCATGGGCATCGCGATCTTCCTCCTGGTGACCCGGCACCCCGTCGACGGCACCGTGCCCGGCCCTGCTCTGATCACCGACAACGGCGGGATCTTCCCCAACGGCCTGCTCCCCATGCTGCTGATCATCCAGGGCGTCGTCTTCGCCTACGCCTCCGTCGAGCTGGTCGGCGTCACGGCCGGTGAGACCGAGAACCCCGAGGAGATCATGCCCAAGGCGATCAACTCGATCATGTGGCGCGTGGGCCTCTTCTACGTCGGCTCGGTCGTCCTGCTGTCGATGCTGATGCCCTGGAACAGCTACAGCGCCGGCCAGAGCCCGTTCGTGACCGTGCTTTCCCACATCGGCGTCCCGGCGGCCGGCGACGTGATGAACCTGGTCGTCCTCACCGCGGCCATGTCCTCGCTCAACTCCGGCCTCTACTCCACCGGCCGCATCCTGCGCTCGATGGCCGTCAACGGCTCCGCCCCGCGCTTCACCGCACGGCTCAGCCGCACCCAGGTCCCCTACGGCGGCATCCTCCTCACCAGCGGCATGTGCGTCCTGGGCGTGGGGCTCAACTTCGTGGTCCCCGCGGACGCGTTCGAGATCGTCCTCAACCTCGCCGCGATCGGCATCCTCGCCACCTGGGGCATGATCATGGTCTGCCACCTCCTCTTCTGGCGGAAGACCCGCAGCGGCGAGCTGACCCGCCCCTCCTACCGGCTGCCCGGCTCCCCGTGGACCGAACTCGTGACGCTGGCCTTCCTCGTCTCCGTCCTGGTCCTCATGTACGCCGACGGAGGAGCGGCCCGCACCACCGTGCTGTGCGTACCGCTGATCGCCGCGGCACTGGTCGCCGGCTGGTATGCCGTCCGCGGCCGCGTGGCGCGCGCCGCCGCCGGGAGCGACGGCTGAGCCGGACGTCCGCCCGTCCTCCTGCGCCGGGGGTGGCCCTCGCCGCCCCCGGTCAGCAGCGACCCACCACAGAACGAGGCAGTGATGCGCAGCAGTTTCCTCGCGGACGCGCCCGCGATCCGCGAGCCCCGGCACGCCCCCGTCGCCCACGTCATGCGGGGCGGTCTGATCGAGGGAGTCCACTACGGCTCCGTCGTCGTCCTCGACAGCAAGGGCGAGGTCCGCATGAGCATCGGAGACGTCGAAGCCGCCTGCTACCCGCGCTCGGCGCTCAAACCGGTCCAGGCCGTCGCAATGGTCCGGGCCGGCCTGCCGCTCGACGGGGCCCTGCTCTCCCTCGCGATGGGCAGTCACTCCGGCGAGGAGCACCACCTCGCGGGTGTCCGGCTGATCCTGGAGCTGGCCGGTCTCACCGAGGCCGACCTGCGCAACGTCCCCGGCCTTCCCTACGACCCGGCCGTCCGGGACGCCTGGGTACGTGAGGGCCGCGGGCCGTCCCGGCTCGCCCAGAACTGCTCCGGCAAGCACGCGGCGATGCTCTACCTGTGCAAGCTGTCCGGCTGGCCCCTGGAGAGCTATCTCAATGCGGACCACCCGCTCCAGAAGATGATCGCCGAGGTGGTCGAGGACCTCGCCGGCCCGCACATCGCGAACGTCACCGTCGACGGCTGCGGATCCCCGCTGTTCGCGGTGTCCCTGCACGGCCTGGCCCGCGCCGCCGCCCGCATCGCCACAGCCGCGCCGGACACCGCCGAACACCGGGTCGCGGGCGCGCTGCGCGTCCATCCGGAGATGGCCTCCGGCACAGGGCGGGACACGGCCGGACTGATGCGCGCGGTGCCCGGGCTGCTGGCCAAGGACGGCTTCGAGGGCGTCCAGGTCGCCGCACTGCCCGACGGCCGGGCCATCGCCGTGAAGATCGCCGACGGGGCCGACCGGGCGCGTATCGCGGTGACGGCCGCCGCCCTCGCACGTGCGGGAGTCGAGCCCCGGCTGCTCGCCAGGTTCACGGGCGAGCCGGTGACCGGCGGCGGCCGAGCTGTCGGGGACATCCGCCCGGTGGCGGCCCTGGACCCGCCCGGCCCCCCTCTCACCGCGACCGCCTGACTCCCGCTCGCCCTTGTCACCACCTTTGATCCGCCCACCTCAGGAAGAGGACCCGCACACCCATGACCGCCTCCAGCCGCAGTGAACACGACCTGCTCGGAGACCGCGACGTCCCCGCAGACGCCTATTGGGGCGTCCACACCCTGCGCGCCACCGAGAACTTCCCCATCACCGGCACGCCGATCTCCACCTACCCACACCTGATCGATGCCCTCGCCGCCGTCAAGGAGGCCGCAGCCCTCGCCAACGGGGAACTCGGCCTGCTGGATCCCTCGAAGGCAGCCGTCATCGTCGCCGCCTGCCAGGAGATCCGCGGCGGCAAGCTCCACGACCAGTTCGTCGTCGACGTCGTCCAGGGCGGCGCGGGCACCTCGACCAACATGAACGCCAACGAGGTCATCGCCAACCGGGCGCTGGAGCTGCTGGGCCACGCCAGGGGCGAGTACGGGCACCTGCACCCCAACGAGGACGTCAACCTCGGCCAGTCCACCAACGACGTCTACCCCACCGCCGTGCGGATCGCGACCGTCTTCGCGGTGCGCGGTCTGCTCGACGCCATGGCCGTCCTGCAGACCGCCTTCGCCGACAAGGCCGCCGAGTTCCACGATGTCCTGAAGATGGGCCGCACCCAGCTCCAGGACGCCGTGCCGATGACGCTCGGACAGGAGTTCTCCGCCTTCGCCGTCATGCTGGACGAGGACCGCAGCCGGCTCGCGGAAGCCCTCGGGCTCATCCACGAGATCAACCTCGGCGCCACCGCCATCGGCACCGGTCTCAACGCCCCGGCCGGATACGCCGAGGCCGCCCGCCGTCACCTCACCGACATCACGGGCCTGCCCCTGGTAACCGCTCCCGACCTGGTCGAAGCCACCCAGGACTGCGGCGCCTTCGTCCAGATGTCCGGCGTCCTCAAGCGCATTGCCGTCAAGCTGTCCAAGACCTGCAACGACCTGCGCCTGCTGTCCTCCGGGCCCCGCGCCGGACTCGGCGAGATCAACCTGCCGCCGGTCCAGGCGGGCTCGAGCATCATGCCCGGCAAGGTCAACCCGGTGATCCCCGAGGTCGTCAACCAGGTCGCCTTCGAGGTGATCGGCAACGACATCACCATCACCATGGCCGCCGAAGCCGGACAGCTCCAGCTCAACGCCTTCGAGCCGGTCATCCTGCACTCGCTGTCGAAGTCCGTCACCCACCTGCGCGCAGCCTGCCTGACCCTCGCGGAGCGCTGCGTGAGCGGCATCACCGCCAACACCGACATGCTGCGCGCCACCGTCGAGAACTCCATCGGCCTGGTGACCGCCCTCAACCCGCGCATCGGATACACCGCCGCCACCGACATCGCCAAGGAGGCCCTCGCCACCGGCCGGGGCGTGGCCGAACTCGTCCTGGAACGGGGCCTGCTGCCGGCCGAACAACTCACCGCCCTGCTGCGGCCCGAGGTGATCGCGGGAACGGGCCCGGTCCGTACCTGACACCGAGGGCGTCGTTGCTCTGCCGTCTCACTCACCCTCACCCTCACCCGGTGAGACGGCAGGGCAACGGCCACGGTCATGGGCTGGTCCGCGTCCACGGTGAGTGCTCTGCGATGCGAGATCGTCACGCGTGGGCCGCTGGAGTCGGTGTGCTCCGGGGATCGGCATTCTCGGTAGCGTGGCAATCTGCTGCACGCGGTTTCCATGCGTCCGGTCCGTGCGGCGGCTTTCGACGGAGAGTGATGAGGCTGCCATGAGTGAACTGACGAAGCCCGAGGTCGACGCTCCGAAGGGTGACGCACCCACCGAGCTGACCGTCCGGGACCTGGTCGTGGGGGACGGGGCCGAGGTCAAGCCGGGCATGGTGGTCAGGGTCCACTATGTCGGGGTGACCTTCGAGTCCGGGAAGGAGTTCGATGCCTCCTGGGACCGGGGCCAGCCGTTCAAGTTCGCCCTGGGCAGTGGCAAGGTCATCAAGGGCTGGGACCGGGGGGTGAGGGGGATGAGGGTCGGCGGTCGGCGCGAGATCATCGTTCCCCCGCGTCTCGGCTACGGAAATCAGTCGCCCTCACCGCTGATCCCGGCGGGCTCGACCCTGGTCTTCGTGGTGGATCTGCTCGACTCGTATTCCAGCACAGCCGGGTGGAGCAAAGCCTAGTGCCCGCGGCCGTTCCTCCCCTTCGACGCGCCGCATCTCCCGGGCTCGTCGCCACCCGGCGCGAAGGCGTGCGGATCCACTACCGGCTCGCCGGCGACGACGTCGCCCAGTTCTTCGCCCTGCTGCGCAAGGTCGCCGACCGCCATCAGGCCGCCGTCCCCGCCGCCCGCGACGCCTACCTCGGTCTCGTACTCGCCGAAGCGGCCCGGCTTCTTCCAGAGGCCTGAAACGTGGCGCCTGACCTGGGTTTTTGCCCGTCAGGCGCCGTTGGCTCACGCCCCGAGGAGGCGGCGGGCCTCCGAGAGCAGGTGCAGGAGTTCGGTGCGCGAAGGGTCGTCCGGGGCGTCCGGGGCCGGCCGGGGCGCGTGGGTGGTCAGGACGTGCAGGGCGACGGCGGCCTGGCGGGCGAAGAGGCCCAGCAGGTCGAGCTCCGGCAGGCCGGACCGGGCCTGGGGGGACGGGTCGAGCACCTCCAGGACGCCGAGGACGCGGTCCCCGCGGACGAGGGGGGCGGCCATCAGCGCGTTCGGGACGTAGCCGGTGGACTCGGCGATGTCCCGGTCGAAGGAGGCGCTGTCGTGCAGGTCGTCGACCACCATCGGCTCTCCCGAGGCGGCGACCCACCCGGCGATCCCCCGGCCCGCCGGGAACCGCCGGCCCACCAGGAACTCCTGTCCCTGCCCGGAGACGGCCTCGAAGATCAGCTCGTCCGACGCGGCGTCCAGGAGCATGATGGAGCTCGCCTGCGCGCCGAAGATGGCGCGCGCGGTGTCCACCACCGACTGCAGGAGCTCGGCCACGGCCGGATCCGGCCGGGGTATTGCGGACATGACAGGGGCGATCGTCTGGGTCATGGGGCTTCCCTTCCGGCGCCGGTCGTTACCGGCTTCCGTGGACGCGGACATTGGCTGCGGACAGGTACAGGGCGTTCTTCAGCTGGAACGGCGTCAGCCGGGGGCTGCTCGACAGGATCCGCGCGCAGAGCCCCGCGATGAACGGGGTGGCGTAGCTGTTGCCGGAGCTGCGGATCGACGTGCCGCCGAGCCACGCCACCTGGACCTTCTGGCCGGGGGCGAAGAACTCCACCGGTGGCTCGGGGTTGTAGAGGTGGAGATCGGGGTCGTCCTCCTGGTGGCTGCCGACCGAGATCACCGAGGAGAACCGCCAGGGAAAGCTCTCCACGCGCGTGTTGTGCGCGGCGGCGACGATCACGGTCCCCTGGAAGTACGCCTCGTCGGCCAGCCGGCGCAGCTCGTCCACGAAGCGGTCGTGGGTGGTGGACAGGCTCAGGTTCACCACGTCGAACCGCTGGCGCACGGCCCACCGGATCCCTTCGAGCAGGACGTCCCCACTGCCGGAGAACCGGTCGCCGAGCACCCGGACGCTGGAGATCTCGCAGTCCGGTGCGGTGCGCCGGATGATCCCGGCGCAGGCGGTGCCGTGACCGCAGAGGTCCCCCTCCTCCGTCTCCTCGACGTGGACCCCGTCGGCGTCCTTGAAGACCCGCCACGACCGGTCGACGGGGCCGACCATGGGGTGGTCCCGTTCGACACCCGAGTCGACGACGCAGACGCGTATGCCGCGCCCGGTACTTCCGAGGAGGCCCTGCTCGGGCGGGTCCGGGGGGCCGTCGGCCGCCACGGGTACGTCCGCGGGGCCCCGCCCTCGCAGTCCCCAGGTGAGTGCGGGCGCAGGGTGCTGCGCGGTGGTCATCGTGGTGCTTCCTTTCCGGCTCCGGTGGCTCGTCCGACGGCAGGGCCGGGCCCGGGCGAGCGGCCGTGGCAGCGGGAGACCACTGCCTCGGCCTGGCGTACGGCGGGGAGATGGCCCTTCGCCTCGAGGCGGCGGCGGGCGCGCGCCGCCGCCCCCCGCCCCGCGGGCGGGGGCCGGCTCTTTTTAACAACTTGACGCTGCGGAGGCTCTCCTGCTGGTCTGTGCGTGTGTTCGCTGGCCACATCACAGAAACCAAGATAGTAAAACGCAAT
>NZ_WTFF01000097.1 GCF_019400985.1 Streptomyces bambusae | reverse complement strand
AGATGGTTATAAGAGACAGGTCCGGGGACGGGGACGTACCCGGGGGCGCACCGGAAGACGCACTCGCGATCATTTCCGCGATGCCCCCGACCGTGGGCCGGTCGGCCACCCGCTCGTCGGCGGTCCACTGCGGCCAGTGCCGCTCAAGGGAGGCGACCAGGTCGGTCAGCATCAGCGAGTCGAACCCGAGATCGTCGACCAGCAGCTGGTCACTGCGCAGATGGCTCACCGGGAACGCGCTGATCCGGGCCACCTGCGCGAACACGGAGTCGACGACCTCGCCGCTGACGACCTCGCCGCCGACGACCTCGCCGCCGACGGGCGAAGGCTCCTCGACGGGCGAAGGCTCCACGACGGCGACGGGCGCAGACGCAGACTCCACGACGGCGACCGGCGAAGGCTCCACGACGGGCGAAGGCTCTTCCTCGATCGGCTGGTCCACCGGGGTCTCCTCGCAAGGGGCGGGCAGGGACGGGAGGGGGCGGGCCGGGACGTCCTCCTGCTGGGCGGGCGCGGGGCGGCGGCGGGGCACCCAGTACGACTGGGTGTCCAGCCCGCCCACCGGCAGGTCGAGCAGTCGGCGGCCGTCCTCGGGAACCAGGCCGCGCGGGTCGACCGGGGCGCCCAGGACCGCGAGCCGGGCGAGGGCCCGGACGAAGCCGCGCCCGCCGTCCGGCGCCGCCTCGGCGGCGGGCACGACGTGCACGTCGTCGTGGCCGTAGAGGTTGCGGCCGACCGAGCTGAGCAGCGAGCTGCCGCCCGTCACCTGGAGGAAGATGCGGGCCCCCTGGTCGTAGGCGGCGTGGACGCCGTCGCCGAAGTGGACCGGCGCGGACGCGTGGCGGGCCCACAGTTCGCGCAGTTCCTCGGGGTCGTCGCAGACCGCCCCGTTCACGGACGAGACGAACGGCACGGCGGGACGGTGGACGGTGCGCTCGGCGAGGCCCGCGCGTACGGCCTGCTCGGCGGAGGCCAGCAGCGGCGAGTGGAAGGCGTTGGAGACCTCCAGCGCCACGGTGACCACTCCCGCCTCGGCACAGGCCTCCCGCATGGCGGCGAGCCCTCGCGGCGTGCCGCTGACCACGACCTGCCGCTGCTGGTTGAAGCAGGCGAGCCACACGTCGTCGATGCCGTCGACGAGCCGGCGGCAGGTCTCCTTGTCGGTCTGCACGGCGAGCATCCCGCCCCGCAGGCCGGTCTCCGCCCGGCGCAGGGCCGCGCCCCGGTGGACCAGCAGCCGGACGGTGTCCTCGGCGGTGAGTGCTCCGGCCGCCGCGGCGGCCGCGAACTCCCCGACGCTGTGGCCGAGGGCGAGGTCGGGAGTGACACCGCAGTCGGCCAGCAGCCGGGTGGCGGCGATCTGGACGGTACCGAGCAGCGGCTGGCACACGTCGGTGGCGGTGAGCCGCCGCCGGAGCTCTGCGGCGTCGCCACGGGCGGTCGCCGCCTCGCCGTACAGCATGTCGGTGAGGTCGAAGCCGGTGTCCCGTCGGGCCATGGCGCCGAGCTTGTCGACGGTGGCGCGGAAGCCGCCGAAGCCCTCGTAGAGGTCCCGCATCATGCCCGGCCGCTGGCTGCCCTGGCCGGGGAAGAGGAAGGCGATGCGGCGCTGCCCGGCCGGCAGCGGAGCGTCGGCGGCGTAGGCGTCGTCGCCGAGGTCGCCCCGGGCGCCTTCGGCGAGCTGCCGCCGGGCCTCGCGCAGCCGCCGGGTGAACTCCTCCGTGTCCGCCGCCACGATCGCGAGCCGGGTCCGCAGCGGCTCGCGCGAGCCCAGGGTGTGGGCCAGGGCCCCGATCGGGGCGGGGTCCGTCGTGTGGAGCGCGTCGAGCACGTCGCCGATGTGCCGGTCCAGCAGCTCGGGGCTGCCGGCGGAGAGCAGGACGAGCTGAGGCCCGCTCCCTCCCGCGCCTTCGGCCGCTCCCGTCCCGGCTCCCGTTCCCGTTCCCGTTCCTACGACGACCGGCGTGCCCACGGTGCGTACCGAGCGGCGGTCGACGGCAGGAGCGGGCGCCTCCTCCAGCACCACGTGGACGTTGGTGCCGCCGAAGCCGAACGAGCTGACGGCGGCCCGCCGCGGGCCGAACCCGCTCGGCCAGGGCCGCGCGGTGTCGGCGAACCGCAGGCCCGCGGCGGAGATGCCCAGGTCCGGGTGCGGGGTGGTCTTCGGCTGCGGCACGATCGTGCGGTGGTGGACCACCAGGGCCGTCTTGATCAGCCCCGCGATACCGGCCGCGGACAGGGAGTGCCCGATGACGGCCTTGCCCGAGGCGAGGTAGCACAGCCCGGGGTCGTCGTCGGGGTACTCGGTGCGCAGCCGGCGCAGCGCCTCGACCTCGGAGCGGTCGCCGGCGGCGGTACCCGTGCCGTGTGCCTCCAGGAAGGCCACGGAGGAGGGGGCGACCCCGGCGTCGTCGTAGGCCCGGCGCATCGCGCGCAGCTGCCCTTCGGCGGTGGGGACCAGCGGCCCCGGGGACGCGCCGTCGTTGGCCGAGCCGATGCCCCTGATCACCGCGTAGACGCGGTCGCCGGCGGCGAGTGCGTCGGACAGCGGCCGGACGACGACGGTGCCCGCGCCCTCGCCGAGGACGAAACCGTCGGCCCCCTCGTCGAACGGGCGGCACACCCCGCTCGCGGACAGTGCGCGCAGCTTGGAGAAGCCGATCAGCCCGTCGGGGGTGAGGTTGAGGTACACGCCGCCGACGACGGCGATCCGGCAGGTGCCCTGGCGCAGGTGGACGATCGCCTGGTCGAGGGCGACCAGGGAGCTGGAGCACGCGGCGTCGACGGCGAAGCTGGGGCCGCCGAGGTCGAACTGCCGGCTGACGGTGCCGGCCGCCATGTTGAGAAGGCTCCCGGGCAGGGTGAAGGACTGGAAGGGGCCGAGCCGGGCGGCCTGCTCCTTGGCGGCGTCGACGGCGTCGACGGCGTCGGTGCCGTCGACGCCGCCGGCGCCGTTCACCGCACGCGACTCGTCGGCCAGGGCGATGGCCCGTACGGGGGCCGCCATGAGGTCCTTGTAGTCGGACACCGACAGTCCGAAGAACACCCCGGTGTTCTCCCGGTCGAAGTCGCCGCGGCCCATCCCCGCGTCGGCGAGGGCCTCGCGGGTGACGTCGAGCATCAGCCGGTGCTGCGGGTCCATGGCCCGGGCGCGGGCGGGTGGCACCCCGTAGTGCAGGGCGTCGAAGCGGTCCACGTCGTCCAGGAAGGCGACCTGGTCGGTGTAGGCGGCGTTGGGGGCCGAGGGGTCGCCGGGCGCGTGGAAGGTCTCGTGGTTCCACCGCTCCTTCGGGACGGCGCGGACCTGGCGCTCCCCGCTCATCAGGAGCTTCCAGTAGGCGCGGATGCCGGGGGCGCCCGGGAAGCGGCAGCCGAGTCCGGTGATGGCGATGTCGGTCATGGGAGTTCTTCCTTGTCGTGCTGCCCTGGCGCGGACGGCGCCCGGGCGGTGGGGGTGTGGGTGGGGGTGGGTATGGGGCTCGGGGTGCACGCTGCGGTGGTCAGCGGCGTGCGGGGGCGGGGGCATGCACCGGGGCATGGACGGGGGCACGGGCGGGGGCATGGGCGGGTGCGGGACCGGGGGCACGGGCCGGTGGTACCTGCCGGTCGGGGTCGGGGCCGGTGCCGGGCGAGGACCGGGACGCCGGGCGCGGCACCCGGCGCCCCAGCGGCCACGGGGCCCACCAGTTCAGGCCGCCCGCCAGGCGCATGAGCGCCGGTACGAGGACACCCCGTACGAGCGTGGCGTCGAGGAGGACGCCGAGGCCGGCGCCGATCCCGAAGAACTGCAGGAGGGAGACCTGGGAGGTGCCGAAGCTCAGCAGGGTGAAGGCGAGCAGGGCGCCGGCGGTCGTGACGATGCCGCCCGTGTGCGCGATGCCCGAGACGATCGAGCCGGCGTTGTCCTGCCCGGCATCGTGCGCCTCCTTGATCCGTGCGAGGACGAACACCTCGTAGTCCACCGAGAGCCCGAAGACGATGCAGAACAGCAGCACCGGCATGGTCGTGGTCAGCGGTCCGGGCGTGAAGTCGAGCAGGTGGCGCAGGTGGCCCTGCTGGAAGATCCACACCATGGCGCCGAGGACGGCCGCGAGGCCCAGCGCGTTCAGCGCGATCGCCTTCAGCGGCAGCAGCAGGCTGCGCGTGAAGCCGAGCAGCAGCAGGAACGTGGTGCCCGTGATCAGGGAGAGGGCCAGCGGGATCCGGTCCTTCACCGTGTCCTTGGCATCGACCAGCACGGCACTCGGTCCGCCGACGAGGGCGTCGGTGGCCGCGGGGGCGGGCGTCGCGCGGATGTCGCGCACGAGCTGCTGGGCGGCACGGGACTGGGGGTCGACGGCCGGGACCACGGAGAACCGGTCCGGCCCCTGGCCGACGGACCCGGCCGTGGCTCCGGCTTCGGCTCCGGTCCCGGCTTCGGCTCCGGTCCCGGCTCCGGCTCCGGTCCCGGCTCCGGCTCCGGTCCCGGCGGCGGGGGCCGCCGCCTCGCCGTGCCGGAAGGCGCCGTCGGGCCCCACGACCTGGGCGACCTGCGGGAGCATCGACAGCCGGCGGGCGTAGTCCGCCCGCTCCGGCGGGGACGCCGTACCCGTGGTGAGCACCGTGAGCGCGCTGGAGCCCTTCATGTCGAAGGCGCCACGCACGAGGTCTCCGGTCTGCCGGCTGGACGCGCTCACCGGCAGCGCCCGGTCGTCGGGGGTGGCGAAACCGGCGCGCGTGAACGGCCCGGCGAGCAGCACCAGCAGGCCGATCACCGGCAGCGCCGCGAGCAGCGGGCGGCGTACGACGATCCGCGCCAGCCCCTCCCAGAAGCGCGACCGCGAACCGGACCGGGAGCCGGACCGGGCCCGGCGGCGCCACGGCACCGACCAGGCGTCGACCCGCGTGCCGAGCAGCGTGAGCAGTGCCGGCAGGACGGTCACGGCGCTCACCGCCGCGACGGCCACCACGGCGATGCCCGCGTAGGCGAAGGAGCGCAGGAAGTACGGCGGGAACACCAGCAGGGTGGCGAGCGCGGCCGAGACCGTGGCGGCGCTGAAGGCGATGGTGTGGCCCGCGGTGCGCACGGTCCGCACCGCGGCGGTGCGCGGGGTGTGGCCGCCGGCGAGTTCCTCGCGGAACCGCGAGACGACCAGCAGCCCGTAGTCGATGCCCAGCCCCAGGCCGAGCGCCGTGGTGAGGTTCAGCGCGAAGACGGACACGTCGGTCAGACCGCCGAGGACGCTCAGGACCAGCAGCGTCCCGGCGACCGCCAGCACGCCGATCAGCAGGGGCAGCGCCGCGGCCACCACACTGCCGAACACCAGGACCAGCAGGAGGAGGGTGCCCGGCAGGACGACGGACTCGGCCCGCTTCAGGTCCGACTCCGAGAGGTCCTGGAGCTCGGCCTCGACCAGCGCCGGTCCTCCGACGTGCACGGTCAGGGCGGTCCCGGCAGCGGTCGGGGCGGTCAGCTCCTTGCGCAGCCGCTCCACCCGCGCCCCGAGCTGCTCCCCCTCGCCGTCCACGTGGGCTACCAGCATGGCCGCGCGGCCGTCCCGGCTGCGCAGCTCCGGCGCCTTCGCGGTCCAGTACGAGGCCACGGCACTGACGTGCGGCCGGGCGGCGAGGCGTGCGGCCAGCTCCGCGCCGGCGCTCCGGGCGGCCGGGGCGTCGACGGAACCGCCGCGCGCCTCGGCGACGACGACCAGGTTGGGGGAGGCCCCCAGGTGCTCTGCCGCGACGCTCGCGACGCGGCTGGACTCGGACCGCGGATCGTCGTACCCCTGCGTCTTCAGCCGGCCGGTCGCGTCCGCGCCGAAGGCGACGGACAGCACGAGGAACGCCAGCCCGGCGAGGAGGACGAGTCGGGGGTGACGGGTCACCAAGCGCCCTGCATGGCGGAACATGGGGCCTCCGATCCGGGCGGCGTATCGATCCTGCTCTTGCGCAGGAAGGTCGATCTCCACCGTGCCCGGAGCCGGAAGCCGGCCGTAGTCCCGGCCATTCGTCACTTGACAGGCGCGGTCACGGCTGCGGGGCGGCTGTGAGCCGGCTGTGAAACCGGTCCAGGGAAGGGGTCCTGGGTGCGGCAGGTGTGCCGAGAAGTTCTATATTCGTATGAACCATCCGAGCGGGGTGGTCCAGGGGGGAAGGTCAGGGGGGAAGACGACTGCGATGGCCGAGAACGACGCCGCGCCGGGTTCCCGGGCACAGTCCCGGAGTGCCCGTGCATCACGCAGACGAGCACAGAACCGCAGGCGGCTGGGCACAGGCATAGCCGTGCTCGCCATAGCCGGGTCCGCCGTCACCGCGTACGCCTTCACCGGGGACGACTCGGCAGGCCCCGACCGCGGTGCGGAGCTCTCCGGGTCCGCGGCCGGTGCGGGCGGGAAGGGCGCGAAGGAGCAGTGGGACGGCAAGGTCAAGGTGCTGGGGGACGGCTCCACCTCCTACACCGGACCGCAGCCGGGACAGCTCAAGCCCGAGCGGCTGAAGCCCGGCGAGAAGCCGCCGCAGTTCGTGGTGTTCTCCTGGGACGGCGCCCTGGAGGGCGACGACCACCTCTTCTCGCACTTCCGCAAGGTGGCCCGGGAGAGCAAGGCCCACATGACCTTCTTCCTCACCGGCATCTACCTGCTGCCGGAGAACAAGAAGATGCTCTACCGCCCGCCGCAGCACGACCAGGGCGCCGCCGCCATCTCGTACCCGACCGTGCCGCACGTGAAGTCCACGCTGGCGCAGCTGCGCGGTGCCTGGAAGGACGGCAACGAGATCGGCTCGCACTTCAACGGGCACTTCTGCGGGCCCAAGGGTGGCGGCGAGTGGAGCGCCGAGGAGTGGAAGAGCGAGATCGACCAGGCGTACGCGTTCATGAAGACCTGGAAGACCAACACCGGCTTCACCGGTGAGGCGCCCCTGCCCTTCGACCCGGACAAGGAAGTGGTCGGCGGCCGCGCGCCCTGCCTGGAGGGCCAGAAGAACCTCATGACCGCCATCAAGCCGTACGGCTGGCGCTACGACGCGAGCTCCTCGGGCGACTTCCAGATGTGGCCGTCCAAGCGCGACGACATCTGGAACTTCCCCCTCCAGCTCGTCCCGCTGCAGGGCAAGGAGGTGCAGGTCCTCTCCATGGACTTCAACTTCCTCTACAACCAGTCCGGCGACAGCACCAAGGGCGACCCGTCGAAGTACCCGGAGTGGCAGTCGCAGGTCCGGATGTCCTACATGAACGGGTTCAACCGGGTCTACAACGGCAGCCGGGCGCCCATGTTCATCGGCAACCACTTCGAGGACTGGAACGGCGGCATCTACATGAACGCCGTCGAGGACATGATGCGGGACGTCTGCCCGCGCCAGGACGTCCGCTGCGTGTCCTTCCGGGAGCTGGCCGACTGGCTCGACGCCCAGGACCCGAAGGTCCTGGCCCAGCTGCGCATGCTCGACCCCGCGCAGGCGCCGGACTGGAAGACGCTGGTCAAGTAGTGGCCGCCGGGCGCCACCGCAGGGCCGGTGGCGCCCGGCCGCCGGCCTACTTCACGGCCTTGATGTAGTTGCCCCACACGCCGACGGCCCGCGCGTAACCGGGCGTGCCCGGGGCGTCGCCGCCCAGGCCCGTCAGCGGCAGCGGAACGAGGTCGGTCAGCGCCATCCGGTAGACCACCACGGCCGTGGACTCCTGCTCGGTGCTGGCCACGAACCAGCCCGCCGTGTTCGCGGCGGTCGTGCCGGTCTTCCCCGCCGCACCGGGGTGCGCCTTGCCCACCGTCTTCGCCGACCCGGCCGTGACGGTGTCCCGCAGGGCGTCCGTCACCGCGCCCGCCGTCCTGGCCGAGACCGCCCGGGCGGCCTTCGGCGCGACCAGCGGCACGGCGGCGCCGGCGCGGGTGACCGAGCGCACCGAGTACGGGTCGGTGTGCATGCCGCCGGCGGCGAAGGTCTGGTAGGCGCCGGCCATCCGGATCGCGCTGGGCGTGGAGTTCTCCCCGAGGGCGAACGTGGGGATCCGCGGCCCGAGGCTCGACCTGAGCAGCCCCGCGCGCTCGGCGAACGATTCCACCCGGTCGAGGCCGACATCGAGGCCGAGCTGCAGCATGGGCGTGTTGACGGAGTCGGCGACGGCCTGGCGCAAGGTCACCTGGCCCCAGTTGCGCCCGCCGTCGTTGCGCCCCTTGACCACCTTGCCGGCGCGGTCCCAGTACGGGCCCTCGGGCGTCTGGACGGTGACCTGGTCGTTGCCGTTGTAGACGCTGGAGGGCGAGACGGGCGTGCGGGCCTTGCCGCGGGTCCGCTCCACCCCGTCCTCCAGCGCGGCGGCGTAGACGATCGGGGTGAGCGCCGAGCCGACCGGGATCGTGGTCGCGTTCGCCTGGTTGAAGCCCTGCTTGAGGTAGTCGGGGCCCCCGTACACGGCGAGGAGCCGGCCGTCGGGCGCGACGCTCGCGGCGCCGATCTTCGCGTACTTGTCGGTGTCGGGGCGCTTCTCGGCGTCGAAGTCCTTCTGGGCCTCCTGGACCGCGGCGGTCAGGGCGGCCATGCGGCTCTGGTCGAAGGTCGTGTAGATCTGGTAGCCGCCGAGGTCGAAATCGGACTCCTTGATGTGGCCGGCCTTGATCGTGTACGCCTTTGCCATCTCCACCAGGTAGCCGGTCTGCGCGCCGGGCATGCCGACCAGGGACGCGTCCGAGGGCTCCGGGAACGTTGTGTAGGTGGCCCGCTCGGCCTGCGAGAGGTGGCCCGTCTCGACCATGCGGTCCAGGATCCAGCTCCACCGCTCGACGGCCCGCTCGTGGTTCTCCTTGCTGAGCGTGGGGTCGTAGAGTCCGGCGCCCTTGAGGAGGGAGGCCAGGAAGGCGCCCTCGCTGGGGTTGAGCTGCGAGACGTCCTTGCCGTAGTACGCCTGGGACGCGCGCTGGATGCCGTAGGTGCCGCGCCCGAACCAGCTGGTGTTGAGGTAGTCCTGCAGGATCTGCTTCTTGCTGTTGCGGTTGTCCAGCTTGACGGCGAGCAGGACCTCGGTGAACTTCCGCGAGAGGGTGCGGTCCTGGTTCAGGTAGGCGTTCTTCACGTACTGCTGCGTGATGGTGGACCCGCCCTGGGTCTCGCCCCCGGTCAGCGCGGCCTTCACGGCGCGCAGGAAGCCGCTGGGCGAGACGCCGGGGTCCGAGTAGAAGCTCGCGTTCTCGGCCGCGAGCACGGCCCCCTGGACCTTCGGGGGCACCTTGTCGAGCGGCATCTCCTGCCGGCTGACCCAGCCCGTGCGGGCCATCGTGGAGCCGTCGGCCCAGTAGTAGACGTTGTCCTGTTGTCTGGCGAAGGAGTTGAGGTCGTCGGGTATGTCCGTGACCGCGTACGCAATCGTGACGAAGCCGGTCATACCGATGAACGCGTACAGGCACGCGCCCAGCCACTGGCGCCACGACGGTATCCACCGGCGCCAGTCGCTGCGGCCCGGCCTCGGGTACGCGGGCCGCAGCCGCCGCAGTTGTGTGCGTGCCGCGGCGAGGGCCGGTGCGAGCGGGGCGAGCCGGCCGGCGGTCGTCCAGGGCCGGCGCAGCGGCCCGGCCGCGGGCCTGGCCCGCCGCGCCGCGGCTCTGCCGGCGCCGTCGGGCGTCGCCTGTCCGCCCCGTGATCGCCCTCTTCGGGCGGTTCCTCGCCTACCCACCGTTGATGCCCCTCTGCCGTGCTTTCCCACACCTTAGAGGCACTACCTGTGAGAGCGGAGTGGTGGTCCGCCGTCGGCGGGGCGGCCCGGAGCGGGCCGTCGCCCGCGCCCCGGCGACGGCCTTCGGCATCCGTACGTCCCGGTCCGGAGGAACACAACATAAGGTGCCCCTGAGTTGTGCGAAGATGCCGTCCCCCGGTTCGTGTGATACCGGGTGACAAGGGGAAACAAGTGATACCTAGAAGGTTCAGGCCCGCAGCCATAGCGGCCCTGACCGTAGCCGTTGTGTCCGGAAGCTGGTTCGCCTACTCCGCTTCGGCGGTCTCCGGGCCCCGCCAGGCCGACCGTGCCACCGCCGACGCCTTCGCCCACATAGCCGACGAGGTGCTCTCCCAGCGCACCCAGGCCCTGGTCGACGGCCAGGCCGTGCGCCACGGCTCCGGCCGGGCGAACGCGAAGACGCGCATGTCGGCGCAGCTGAAGAAGGACCAGGAGACCGCGATCCAGTCGCTGCGGTCCCGCAAGACGCTGCTGGCGGAGCTCGGCGAGGCCTACACGGGCGCCGACACCCGTGTCGCCGTGGACCGCGCCGTGGTCGCGGGCGGGAAGGCGACCGTCGAGGTCACCGAGCACACCACGCTCACCTACAAGAAGGTGCGCGGGGACGAACCGGACACCACCGACTTCCGGACCCGGTACGAGCTCACCCTCACCAGCAAGAAGGGCGGGGGCTGGGAGCTGACCTCGCTGAAGTCCCGGGACGCCGGCCCCGTCGCCGTCAACGAACCCGTGTCGGCGAAGGCCAACGTCATCACGGACGACGGCAACCAGTACCCGGACGGCACGCCCGCGTCCACCAAGTACCCCGCCACGGCGAAGCCCAAGGTGAAGACCGGCGGCGCCTACGACTACACCGCCATGGCGCAGTACGCCGAGAAGTACTGGCGCAACTACAACCCGTCGTACCGGAAGTTCAACGGCGCCGGCGGCGACTGCACCAACTTCATCAGCCAGGCGCTGAAGGCGGGCGGCTGGAAGCCCGTTCCGGGCACGGCCACGGACTACCGCAACTGGTGGTACGACAGCAGCAAGGGCCAGAGCACGTCCTGGGTCGGTGCGAACGAATGGGCCTGGTTCACGCTGTCCAACCAGCGGGCCGCCAACCTGGAGAACGTCTACCAGATGGACGTCGGCGACGTCCTGCAGGCGGACTTCAACAAGGACGGGTCCAAGGACCACACCATGATGGTGACGTACCGCAGCAGGGCGGGAATGCCGTACCTCACTTACCACTCCACCAACACGTACCGGAAGTCGCTCGCGAGCATCATCGCGTCCTACCCGGACGCGCGTTACTTCGCGTACCGCACCTGACGGTCGGCCCCCGGGCCCCTCCCGCCGCGGAACCCGCGGCAGGAGGGGCCTTTGCGCGCCCGGGATCCGACGAGGACCGCCCGCCACCGACGCGGATGCACGCGGGGGCGCACCGGCCGGGGGAGGACCGGTACGCCCCCGCGTGGAGTGGGGTGCGACTCAGGAGCGGCCCGCGGGCTCCAGCTCCTGGTCCGCGGCCGCGGCACGCGCCGCGACCTGCGGGTTGCGGGCCTTGAGGACCGCCCAGCCGACCGCCAGGCAGACCGCCCAGCCGGCACCCACGTACAGGGAGATGCGGCTGTCGGGGTCGATGGCGATCATCACGGTGACCAGCAGCAGGAAGGCCACGGCGATCCAGCTGCACACCGTGCCGCCGGGAGCCGGGAAGGACGAGGCGGGCAGCTTGCCGGCGACCACCGCGCGGCGGTAGCGGATGTGGCTGACCAGGATCATCAGCCAGGTCCAGATACCGGCGGCGGTCGCGACCGAGGTGACGTAGCCGAACGCCTTCTCCGGGACGACGTAGTTGAGGACCACGCCGATGCCCATGAGGGCGACGGAGAGGGTGATGGCCACGGCCGGGGTCTTGGTGGAGCTCAGCCTGCCGAGGACCTTGGGGGCCTCGGAGTTGGCGGCCAGGTCGCGCAGCATGCGGCCGGTGGAGTACATGCCGGAGTTGCAGGACGACAGGGCCGCGGTGAGGACCACGAAGTTCACGATGGCCGCACCGGCCGGGATGCCGATCTTGGCGAAGGCCGCCACGAAGGGGCTGACGCCCGGCTGGAACTCGGTCCACTTGACGACCATCAGGATCACGCTGAGGGCACCGACGTAGAAGACGATGATGCGCCACGGCAGGGTGTTGATCGCCTTGGGGAGCGTCTTCTCCGGGTTCTCCGACTCGCCCGCGGTGACGCCGACGAGCTCGACGGCCAGGTAGGCGAACATGACGCCCTGCAGGGTCATCAGGCTGGAGCCGACGCCCTTGGGGAAGATGCCGTCGAAGGCCCAGAGGTTCGACACCGCGGCGGTGTCACCGGCGGCGCTGAAGCCGAAGGTCACGACGCCGATACCGATCACGATCATGCCGATCAGGGCGGTGACCTTGACCATCGAGAACCAGAACTCGATCTCGCCGAAGATCTTCACCGAGATGAGGTTGGCGACGTAGAGGACCACCAGGAAGACCAGGGCGGTCACCCACTGCGGGATGTCCGGGAACCAGAAGTGCACGTAGATCGCCGCGGCGGTCAGCTCGGCCATGCCGGTGACCACCCACATGAGCCAGTACGTCCACCCGGTCACGAAGCCGAAGAACGGGCCGAGGAACTCGCGGGCGTACTCCGCGAACGAACCCGAGACGGGCCGGTACAGGAGCAGCTCGCCGAGCGCCCGCATGATGAAGAAGACGATGACGCCGGCGAGGGCGTACATCAGGATCAGGCTGGGCCCGGCCTTCGCGATGTTCGCGCCGGCGCCCAGGAAGAGGCCGACGCCGATGGCGCCGCCGATGGCGATCATCTGGACCTGGCGGCTGCCGAGCCCGCGCTCGTAGCCCTCCTCGGGCGTGCTGCCCTTGGCTGCGTTGTCGTCGCCGTGGTGCTGTTCGACCTGCGTCGAGGTCATGCTGTGGTGCGCCTTTCCGCTCCATGCCGACCCGCGCCGCGCTCGGCTGCGGATCGGGTTCCGATCCCCCGGATGCTGAATGGAGTTGCTGCCGGCGGTGGCCGGCCCCAGCGCCCCTGCCCGGACGAGGGTGGTGTCCGGAGCAGGCGGTCGTGAAGATGTACCACGGTGGCGTCCGGCGGGCCGTGGCGAACATCACCGGCATACCGGTCATTCGTCGGTGACCAGGCCGAAAGGCCCTGGTCGGTAATGCGATCGTTATCCGGATCTGAGCGTCCGTTGAGCGAACACCGAATGACATCGAGGCAACGTGTGCCACCTCGGCGCCGTGTCCGTCTTGCTACGGGCACGTACGGTGAGGTCAGTGGCCCGCCGCCGCCTTCACCAGGGCGACCGCCGTACCGATCGCCGCGTCGATCCCGCCGGCCACGAGGGCGAGCACGATGCCCCCGCCCATCCGGATCCCCCCGATGCACCCCCAGGCGAAGAGGGCCGCGACATTGACCCCGGCGGCCGTCGCCAGGGCCGCATCGAGGCTCATCACCCCCAGCGCCGAGGCGCCGATCAGGACGAGCGGGCCCACGGCGGACAGCAGCAGGGGGCTGCTCACGTAGAGCATGGAGCGCAGCTCCCGGCCGGTGGCCACGGTCCCGTGCACGACCCGGTGGGCCTGCTGGTCGGCGACGAGGGCGGCCAGCCACAGGCCCACCGAGCCGGTCACGACGGTCGCCACCGCGCCCGGCACCTCCACATTGCCGCCGGCGGCGAGCCCGAGGACCAGGGAGATCATCGTGATCGTCGCGTACAGCCGTTCCTTGAGCCGGGCCGCGGCCGTCTGCGCGTGCGCCGCCCTGTCGATCGCCTCGTCCGTCACCCGTACCAACCTAGGACGCACCGGGCCGGCGGGCCGGGCCCGCTGTGCCGTTCGGGTGAGGGGGAAACGATCCCCTGGCCCGGGGTCGTTACGCCGCGCCGCGCGGGGCCGGGAGCATGCCCGTGTTCGGCGTCGTCCGCCCCTGCCCCGCCGGGGAGCGGCGCGGCGCGGCCTGCCCGGCCCCCGGCCCGCCACGGCCGGCGAGCACCCGTACCGCGAGGAAGGAAGTCACCGGTGGCTTTGACGGCCCAGTACGTCGCGCAGGAGCTGGAAGCCGCGAGCAAGGTCGGAGATCCGAAGGCCGACGAGCTCGTGTCCGACCTGATCGACAACAAGGAGATCGACGGGGTCAACGCCCTGTTCCGCACCATCGGCACGCTCAAGCCGGGGCAGGACCTGTCCCAGCTGCCGCCCCGGCTGGCGGAGTTCCTGAAGGAGGCGGCGGCCCCGCCGCCGGACTGGAGCGAGGCGGACGTCAAGGCGGCCGAGAGCTTCTTCGCCCACCACCACGGCGAGGTCTCCATGCTCCAGGGGACCGTGGGCCTGATCGGCACCTACCTGTCCCCGACCGGCGCCTTCACCCTGCGCTCCACCGGCCGCCTCGGCGGGGTCGAAGGCCCGGGCCGGCGGCTGTCGCAGTCCTCGCGGCTGTTCATCGACATGGGCAACAAGAACGCCATGCGCGACGGCACCCTGGCCGCGAACGTGACCAAGGTCCGCCTGGTCCACGCCTCCGTCCGCCAGCTGCACAAGAAGAGCGGCGAGTGGGACTACGCCAAGTGGGGCGAGCCGGTCTCGCAGAAGTACACCACCGGCGCGGCCTGCGTGTTCTCCACCCAGATCCTCCAGGCCATGAAGCGCCTCGGGATCGACGTCTCGAAGGACGACGCCCACGGGTTCATCTGCGCGTGGCACTACGTGAACCACTACCTCGGCACCCCCGAGAAGTGGCTCCTGCCCAAGGACGCCGACGAGGTCGAGCGGCTGTGGAACCAGGAGCGGGACAAGGAGTGGAAGAAGACCGACGACGGCGTCTTCATGACCAAGCAGGCCGTCGACTTCTACAAGAAGTTCTACCCGCCGGGCGTCCACGACGCGTTCTTCGCCATGGTCCGGCACGCGCTGAGCGACAAGTACGCCGACATGGCCGGCCTGCCCAAGAGCGTCCTGGACGCGGGCGCCGGGCTCGCGGCGGCCGGCAGCGGCCTGGTCGGCGGCGTGGGCGGCGGCCTGCTGGGCGGCGGCGCCAAGAAGGTCACCGGGGTCAACCCGTACAAGGAGATCGTCGGCGTCGCCTCCAAGGGGTACAACGAGATCCAGAAGTTCGCCCTGACCCACGACCAGGACGACCAGCCCCAGATGCACCAGGAGCTCCACGACAACCGCTGACCCCGGCCCCGTACGGGTCAGGCGACCGTGAGCCGGTCGACCACGTCCACCACACCGTCGACGCTCTGGCACAGCCGTACGACGACGGGGACGAGGTCGGCCCTGGGCACGGTGCCGCTGAGGGTGACCAGCCCGTCGGCGACGTCGACGGTCAGGGCCGAGGGGCTCAGCCCCAGGGTGCGGGTGAGCACGTCCTCCAGGATCTCCTCCTGGATCGCCCGGTCGCGGCGCAGCAGGAGCTGGAGGATGTCGCTCCGGCTGAGGATGCCGATCACCACGTCCTCGTCGTCGACCACCGGCAGGCGCTTGACCCGGCGCCGCTCCATCAGCCGGGCCGCCCGGACCACGCTCCACCCGGGCCGGGCGGTGACGGCGGGGCTGGTCATCAGGCCGGCGGCCGTGTCGGCCCCACCGCCGGCCACGTGCCGGCGCAGCAGGTCGGCCTCGGAGACCACGCCCAGGGCATGCCCGCCGTCGTCCACGACGGGGACGGCCGTGATGCCGTACTCGTCGAGGAGGCGGGCGATCTCCTTGAACGGGGTGCCGAGCTGGACGGTGACGGCGGTGGGCGTCATCAGGTCCGCGACGCTGCGATGCCTCATCCTGCCCTCCTTCACACCGGACGAGCACGTCCTGTTCACACCGGACGGGCGCGTCCTGGAGTGCGGGGTCGCGGAGGTCCCCAGCTCCCCAGCTAGACGATGCCACGGCCGGCGGGCCCCCGCACCAGCGGCGCGGCCGCACCCACCTGCGGTGGGAGGTCCGGCGCCGGCGGCAGGACCGGCGCGATCCGGCCGCGGTGGCGGCGCGGGGGCGGGCCGCGCGAATCGCCGGGCCGGATCCGGGTAGCGTTCGGTTTCACAGCGGCCGGGCCGCGGGACCCGGCAGGTGCCGCCGACCGGGTCCGGCAGCGGCCCGCACGATCCTCCGGGGGGACCCACAGTGACCGCATCAGCGCCCGTCTCCGACCTCGCCGGCTGGCCGCGGTCGGAGTTCTCCTGGGGCGGGAGGACGCACGCGTACTACGAGCGGGGCCAGGGCCCGGGCGTCGTACTGCTGCCCGAACTGCCGGGCATCACACCGGAGCTGCTGGGCCTGGCGGACCATCTGGCCGACAGCGGGTTCACCGTGGTCGTCCCGTCGCTGTTCGGCACGCCGGGCAACCCCGCCTTCGGCGCGCGGGCGGCGCTCGTCATCACCCGGGTCTGCATCACCCGGGAGTTCCACGCCTTCGCCACGAACGCCCGGCGCCCCGTCACCGACTACCTGCGGGCCCTGGCCCGCAGCCTCGCCGAGCGCACGCCGGGACCGGGCGTGGGCATCGTGGGCCTCTGCTTCACGGGCGGCTTCGCCCTGGCCGCCGCCGTGGACGACTCGGTCCTCGCGGCCGTCATGGGCGAGCCCTCGCTGCCCCTGCCGCTGAGCGCCGCGCACCGCGCGGACCCGGGCCTGTCGGAGCAGGAGCTGCGCGACGTCCAGGTGCGCACCCGGGACGACGGCCTGTGCGTGCTGGGGCTGCGCTTCACCGAGGACCGGCTGGTCCCGGGGGAGCGGTTCGAGACCCTGCGCGACCGGCTCGGCGACTCCTTCGCGTACGTCGAACTCGACTCGCGGCCGGGCAACGCCGCGGGCTTCGCCCCGCGCTCCCACTCGGTCCTGACCCACGAGGTCCGCGAGATCCCCGGCCATCCCGCCCTGGAGGCCCGCCGGAAGGTGGTGGCCTTCCTGCGGCGCCGACTGGTCGAGGGCGACGGAGCGCGGGAGCCGGGGTCGGTGCCGGGGCCGGTTCCGGGGCCGTAAGGCCGGCGGCGTCCCGTACCGGGGCTACCGGCGCCGCAAAAGCCGACGGGGCGGCGCCGGAAGGGCAGCTGCCGGATTCCGGTCGGAATCCGGGCAGCTCCTCCGTCGCCGCCCCGCCTGCGGGGTCCGGATCAGACAGCCGGGACCGGGTAGGTCGGGTACTCCACCCCGGAGACGTGCTGCACGACGCGGATGACCTGGCACGAGTAGCCGAACTCGTTGTCGTACCACAGGTAGAGGATGGCGTTGTCGCCGTCGACCTTGGTGGCACCGGCGTCGATGATCGAGGAGTGCCGCGAGCCGACGAAGTCCATGGAGACGGCGTCGGGGGCGGTGGTGAAGTCGATCTGGCGCTTCAGCGGCGAGTGCAGCGAGACGCCGCGGAGGTACTCCAGGACCTCGTCACGGGTGGTCTCGCGGCCCAGGCGCAGGCTGAGGATGGCGATCGAGACGTCCGGGACGGGGACGCGGATCGAGCTGCCGGTGATCGGCGCCTTGAGGTCGGGCAGCGCCTTGGCGACGGCCGAGGCGGCACCGGTCTCGGTGATGACCATGTTGAGCGGCGCGGAGCGGCCGCGGCGGTCGGCCTTGTGGTAGTTGTCCAGCAGGTTCTGGTCGTTCGTGAACGAGTGGACCGTCTCCACGTGGCCGCGCAGCACGCCGTACTCGTCGTCCATGGCCTTGAGCGGCGGGACGATCGCGTTCGTGGTGCAGGAGGCGCAGGACAGGATGCGCTCGTCCGGCTTGATCATGTCCTGGTTGACACCGTGGACGATGTTCGGGACGTCGCCCTTGCCCGGGGCGGTCAGGACGACCTTGTCGACACCGGGGCGCAGGTGCTTGGAGAGGCCCTCGCGGTCGCGCCACTTGCCGGTGTTGTCGATGAGGATGGCGTCCTTGATGCCGTACGCCGTGTAGTCGACCTCGGACGGGTCGTTCGCGTAGATCACCCGGATCGCGTTGCCGTTGGCGATGATCGTGCTGTTCGCCTCGTCAACGGTGATGGTGCCCTGGAACTGGCCGTGGATCGAGTCGCGGCGCAGCAGCGAGGCGCGCTTGACGAGGTCCGCCTCGCCGCCACCGCGGACGACGATGGCGCGCAGGCGCAGGCCGTTGCCGGAGCCGGCCTTCTCGATGAGCAGGCGGGCGACGAGGCGGCCGATGCGGCCGAAGCCGTAGAGGACCACGTCACGGCCGGTGGAGCGCTCGAGCTTGTTCGCGCCGGTGGCGCCGGCGACGGCCTCGGCGGTGAACTCCTCGACCGACAGACCACGGCTGTTGGACTTGTAGGTCGCGGCGAGCATGCCGATGTCGATCTGCGAAGGACCGAGGTCGAGCGTCGTCAGGGCCTTCAGGAAGGGCAGCGTCTCGGTGACCGAGAGCTCCTCGCCGGCGATCTGCCGGGCGAACCGGTGGGTCTTGAGGATGCTGATGACCGACTTGTTCACCAGGGAGCGGCTGTGGACCAGGACCGTGACGTCCCGCTCCCGATGCAGCTTCCCGATGATCGGGATCATCGACTCCGCGATCTCCTCGCGGTTCTTCCAGTTGGTGAACGAGTCATCATTGACAGTCACAGGTTTATCTTTCGAGCTAGGCGGCGCTCATATGCTAACCCGCCGATCGTTTGAACCATCAAGGGGGCCCGGCCGATCGCCCTGCGGGGCCCTTCTTGTGCCCGTATCGGAGCGATGCGGGAGGGCGCATCGGGTGTAGATGTCCCATTTCTTCCACGAATATCGGCACATGTCCACACCGGTGGACTTCGTTCGGCATCGGGTGTGGACTGACTGTAGAGGTGCCGGAGGTGGAGGGCATGAAAGGACTGCCGTTCCGGCTCGAAATAATTGAAGCCGACACCAGCTGGGTTGTTCTCTGTTCATCCGAATGCGGCGAGGCGACGGTGCGCGTTCCCGCCCCGTACTCCGGCGAGGAGCTGCGCGCCGTCCTCGCCGAGGTCGAGACGGCTCTGACCCGGTCCTTCAGTTCGGTCGTCACGCGACGCTCCGCCCAGACGGAACGACCTGTACGGGAGTTCGGCGAACGGTTGACCGGTGCTGTCCTGCGGGACGAGATCCTCATCCAGTTCGACCGGTGCCGCAGCCGCGCCCGGGCCGAGGACCGGCCGCTGCGCGTCCTCATCGGCGCCAACGGGCCGCGCGTCGAACGGATTCCCTGGGAGTACCTCGTCGACCCTGCGGGCCGGGACGACTACCTCTCCCTGCGGGTGCCGGTCGTACGGAACCTGCGGCTGATGAATCCGGCCCCTCCGCTCAGCCTCACCCTGCCGCTGCGCGTGCTCGGCATCTCGGCCCGCCCCAGGGACCTCCCGGTGCTGGACGAGCAGCGGGAGCGGGAGCACATCGCGCGCGTGCTCCAGGAGAAGAGCTCCGACAACGTCGACGTCCACTGGCTGCCCGGTGACCGCTGGGAGGACCTGAGGGACGCCCTGCGCTTCGGCACCTGGCACGTCCTGCACTGCGTCTGCCACGGCGGCTTCGACGAGGAGCAGAACACCGGCTTCCTCGAGCTGTCCCGCGACGACGGCTCGGCACGACCGGTCTACGCCAGGGACTTCGAGCGGCTGATCCTGGACGGTACGCAGCTGCGGCTCATCGTCCTCAACGCGTGCGAGTCGGCGGTGAGCGGGGCCGACGACGTCTTCACCAGCACCGCGGCCAACCTGATCCGGGCCGGGGTGCCGGCCGTCGTGGCCATGCAGTACGAGATCACCGACCAGGCGGCCTTCACCTTCGCCTCCTCCTTCTACGAGCACGTCGCCCAGGGGCTCCCGGTGGACCGTGCCGTCACCTTCGCCCGACAGGACGTGAAGATGAGCCTGGGCAGCCTGGAATGGGCGACGCCGGTCCTGTTCCTGGCCGACCGGACGCGGATCTTCTCGGTGCCGAAGGGGCAGCAGGAGGAGCCCCCGGACGCACCGGTGGACCTCAGGAAACGCGACCGCGACGTACCCCCCGGGGAGGAGCCCGGCACCTCGGCCGCGCCGCCGCCGCGTCCGCACCCCGCCACCGCACCCTCCGAACCGGGCCTTCCCGCGCCCCGGAGGACAGGCGTGCTCGCCGAGTTGGGGTGGTGCGACCACGTGGCGCTCGGCCCCCGCAACCTGCTCGCGGCCGCGTGCGGGGACGGCCTCGTACGGGTCCTCGACGCGAGCACCGGCCTTACGGTGGCGCGTTGCACGCTCGCGAACTGCGCACGGCCGGTGCAGCTCGCGTGGGGCCCCTGGCGGCGGCACGTCGCCAGCCGCCACGAGGACGGCAAGATCGTCGTCTGGGACCTCCAGACCGAGGTGCCGGCCCGCCTGCTGAACGTCGGCCCCGGCAGCGGTGCTTCCCTCGCGTTCAGCGGCGACGGCCACTGGCTGGCCGTCGCGGTCGGGGAGCACGTCCACGTCTACGACGCGAACGGTGCGCAGGTCAGGGACATCCCCGTCGCGCAGGGCCGCAAGGCCGGTGCCTGGCAGTCGGGCGTCCACGGCCGCCTCGGCCCGCTCGCCTTCGCCCCGGACGGCCGGCACCTCGTGGTGGCGGGCACCGACGGCGTGGTGCGGCAGCTGGACGTGCGGGGCAGACAGGTCGCCGAGTGGCAGCACCCCCAGCCCGTCCACGCCCTCGCGGTCACCCCCGGCGTGGTCGCCACCGGCTGCGCCGACGGCCGGGTACGGGTCTGGTCCTGGGCCGGGCGGCTGCTGCGCAGCACTCCGCACGGGCCGGAGCCGACCCATCTGGCCCTCTCCGCCGACGCGTCGGTCCTCGCCGTCTCCGACATCGAGGGCCTGATCACCCTCTGGGACCTGCGCAGCGGGCGGACCACCGCCCCCGCCGAGGGCTCCGGACGGCCGTCGGTCGGGATCGCCTTCCTCGAGGGAGGCCAGGGCCTGGTCGCAAGCACCCGGCAAGGTGCCGTCGAGCACTGGACCCTGCCGGACTGGATGGCCGCCCCAGGAGGTGATGCATGAGCAGACCCGAGATCGAGATCTTCTGGCCCGCGTCCCTGCCGAGCGAACCGGCCGCCGCCGGGGAGGACATGCTGCGCGGAGCCGGCATCGAGACCAGCTGCCTGCTGCGTCCCGTCCGCCGGGGAGGGGTGTCCGAGACGGTGGTCGTGCTGGTGTCCTCGGCGGTGCTGGAGCCGTTCCTGCGGACCCTCTTCCAACGCGTCGCCGACGAGGCGGCCTCCGGACTCAAGGCGTTCGTCGGCCGGCTGCTGGAGCGCCCGGCGGAAGGGGCGCCCACCCCGGACGGGGTGGTGATCGAGTCGAGCCCGACGGGGGCCCGGTTCCGGTTCACCGCCGACCTGCCGGACGCGGCGTACGAACAGGTCGTCGGGGTCGACGCCGGCGACAAGCGCTGGGCCTGGGACCACCGGCTCGCCCTGTGGACCCCTGGCTGACCGCCGGCCCGGCGCGCCTTTCGGATCTCAGAGAAGGTGACCCGCCATGACCGACCGTCGCGAACCACCGTTCCCCGAGGACGAGAACTGGGGGCCGCAGACTCCGTGGCAGACGCCGGGGCCGCCCGCAGCCGACACCTCACCGTCCCCGTCCGCTCCTCCCGGACCGCCGACGGCGCCACCGCAGCAGTCGTGGGGGCCGGACGGGCGGAGCCGGGCCCGGCCGGCGGAATCGCACATGGCGGGCGCCGTCATCTCCCTGTTCCTCTTCCTGCCGACCGGGCTCGCCGCGATCATTTTCGCCTCCGAGGTCAATGCGAAGAACACCTCGGGGGACTACGCCGGCGCCGCAGAGTCGTCGCGCAAGGCGCGGCGCATGGTCATCTGGAGCCTCGCCCTCTTCGCCGCCTTCTGGGTGATCGTCATGATGGCCGCCGCCTTCTCGGGAGTGGAGACGGAAACCGTCTCCTGACCTGCTAGGGCCTGTCGTCAAATTCCCGTCTGCCCCCGCGACGCCTGGCACGCACTCTCGCCGCACCGGACGAAACCCCAAGTACGTCCAGTACGAGGGCTTCCGCCCGGCACGCCGAGAGCACGCACCAGACGCCGCGGGGCCGCCCTTCGGGCGACGACGGGAATTTGACGACAGGCCCTAGGCCGGGAACAGGCGGCGGGGCCCGGGGAGTTCACCGGGCATGGCTGTCATTCATCACACCACCATGTCGCCCACCAAGCTGGAGCTGCTCGCCGGCTGGCTGCCCGCGAGGTCCTGGTACGTCCGCACGCGGAGCGCGCCGGAGCTGAGCCGTGCCGGCGGGTTCCGGATCGACGACCCCGCGGGCGAGGTGGGGATCGAGTTCATGGTCGTCACCGACACGTCGGGTGACCGGCCGATCGCGTACCACGTGCCGCTCACCTACCGGGGGGCGCCGCTCGACGGGGCCGAGGAGGGGCTCGTCGGGACGTCCGAGCACGGGGTGCTCGGGCGCCGGTGGATCTACGACGGGGTCCATGACCCGGTCCTCGTCGCCCAGCTGCTCGCCCTCCTCCAGGGCAAGGCCGAGGCGCAGCACCAGAGCCTGTCGGACACTCCCGACCCGTCCGTCGCCGCGCACTTCACCGGGCCGGCGCTGCCGGAACCGGCCGCGGCGCGGGCCGTCGTCGACGGCCCGGACGGCACGCGGCTGGCCGTGGAGCCCGCGGAGGGCGGGCCGCTGGCGCTCACGGTGAGCCGCGTCCTGCGCGCGCAGGGGCCGGGCACGGCCGGTGACTCCGCAGCGCAGGCCGGTACGCGCGCGCACCTCACCGCCGGCTGGACCGCGCCCGACGGCGCGGAGCGCCGGGGGCTGTTCGCCGTACTGCGCGCCGCGGATGCCGGCTGACACGGCCTCAAGCGCGCGGGGCCTCCAGGCGGCCGAGCCATGTGGTGAGGAGTGCCTGGAGGGCGGCGGCCTCCCCGGGTGCCAGTTCGTCGAGCAGCCGCCGCTCGTTGTGCATGTGCTCGGTGAAGGCGAGGTCGATCAGGTCGCGGCCGGCCGGGGTCAGGGCGACGACCCGGCGGCCGCCGCCCGCACGGGTGCGGCGGGCCTGCGCCGACCCCCGTCCGGCGCGGACCCGCCCCCTGCCGTGCCGGATCTCAGAACCGGCAGGTCTCCACCCCCTCCAGCCAGGCCGGGCCCTGGATGTAGATGTTGGTCATCCAGGCCTGATAGTCCGGCAGGTACGACCAGGCGTCATTGGTGTACCCGTCGGAGGTGACCACCTCGGCGTGCTTCTGGCACTGCACCCGGATCGTGGTCGGCCCGGGAAAGGCGTACACCCGCCCCGCCGAGACGGACGGCCGGTCCTTGGTCCACACGCCCGTGCCCCAGGTCCGGAAGACGTGTCCGGTCACGGGCCCGGTGTCGATCCGGACCGCGCCGTGGTAGCCCGCCATCCGTACGTCGCTGACCATGAGCCTGGTGCCCGACTGACGGGCCTCGACCATCTTGCCCGCGCCCAGGTAGATGGCGATGTGGTGCAGGTCCTGGGAGGTGCCCCAGGCCAGCAGGTCGCCGGGCAGCAGCGGCGCGAGTCCCTGGGCGGCCGTGAAGCGCCCGGAGGCGTGCGGGGTGTAGTACTGGCTGCTCGCCACCCCGTCGAGGATGTCCGACCCGGCGGCCTCGGCGTACGCGTGGCGCACCAGCCCCGAGCAGTCGAAGCCGCGCCGCTCCGGATCGTGCTCGCTGGCCGGGTCGGTCGGATCCACCTGCCCGTACGTCGGCCCCGGCTGCGGGCCGTGCCCGCCGCCCCACGTGTACCAGGTGCCCGCCGCCACCTGTGCGCAGGCCGCGGCGATGGCCCGCTCGGCCGCGGCCGAGGCGCCGGGCGCCAGGACGCCGCACTGCGC
>NZ_WTFF01000096.1 GCF_019400985.1 Streptomyces bambusae | reverse complement strand
GGACCGGACCCCCGACGGGGAACGCCAGGACCGGCCCCCGGCCGCCCAGGCGGCCGTCCTGCTGCGCGTCGCGACCGCCCTGGAGGGCGTCGCGCCGGTCGCCGAGGCCGACCCGCGGCTGCCGCAGTGCGCCGGCGGCCTGCTCCGCTCCGCGGACTGCCGCGGCGGTCTGCACACCCAGCTGGTCCTGGCCACGGAGGAGGGCGCGCGGGCGACACCCCGAGAGGTCCCGGTGGGCCGGATGGACCGCACCGCGCACACCGACGCGGCCGGCCCGCTGGAGATCGCCCTCGCCGAGCCGGGACAGCTCACCGACGTCACCGTCCAGGACCGCCGCGGTCGCCACCTTGCCGGGGCCCTCGACGCCGACGGCCGGATCTGGTCCAACGCCGAGGCCCTCAAGGCCGACGAGGTGTACGTCGTCCGGGTCGGCGCCCAGGACGTGTCGGGCACCACCGTCGGCGCGGTGATGGCCCTGCGGACCGCCCCGGCGGCCGAGGGGGACCGGCTCACCGCGTCGTTCGGGCCCGGGCCGGGCACGTACGGCGCCGGCCAGATCGTCACCGCCGCACTCAGCCGGCCCGTCCCGGCGAGCGACCCCGCAGCCCGCGCCCGGGTCGAACGAGCCCTGCGCGTGACCTCCGAACCCCGGGTCGAGGGCGCCTGGCACTGGGTCGACTCCTCCACCCTGCACTACCGGCCCCGCACCTACTGGCCGGCCCACACCGAGGTCCACGTCCGCAGCGGCCTCGACGGGGTGGAGATCGGCGACGGCCACTACGGCGGCCCGTCGGACCCCGTCCACTTCACGATCGGCGACCGGATCGAGGCCGTCACCGACTCCGAAACGCACCGGATGACCGTCCGCCGCAACGGCCGTGTCGTGCGGACCATCCCGGTCACCACCGGCAAGGCCGGCTTCCGTACCCGCAGCGGCGTCAAGGTCGTGCTGCGCAAGGAGCAGCAGGTGCGGATGCGCGGGGACTCGGTCGGCATCCGGCGCGGCACCACCGAGTTCTACGACCTGCCGGTCCGCTGGGCGACCCGGCTGACCTGGAGCGGCGAGTACGTGCACGCCGCGCCCTGGTCCGTGGACTCCCAGGGGGAGGCGAACGTCAGCCACGGCTGCACCGGCATGAGCACGGCCGACGCCGCCTGGTTCTTCGAGACCGTGCGCGTCGGGGACGTCGTGAGGCACGTCAACAGCGGCGGCGACCCGATGACCGCGTTCGACAACGGCTTCGGCGACTGGAACGTCGACTGGGCCACCTGGCTCCGCGGCAGCGCACTCCGCCGCGGCGCCGCACCCGCGGACCCGCCGGCCGGGACCCAGCCCTCCACCCGGCGGCTGAACCCGTCGGTCTGACACCCGCTCAGCGGCGGGAACGGCCGGACGGGTGGCGCCCTGGCCGCGCGCTACGCCCCGTACCGCGCGGCCAGGGCCGCCGCCGTCGCCGCGAGGCGGGCGCGCAGTTCGGGCGGAGCCAGGACCTCGATGTCCGTACCGAGGGCGAGGAAGGCCGCCTCGGCCTGGTCCAGCGACTCGATGGGCAGCACCGCACGGACGCGGCCGTCGGCCTCCGGGGCGCCGACGGCCGTGGGCGCGGCGCCGCCGGCGCTGCGCAGGCGGGCGGCACCGTCCGGCGACAGCAGCACCTCGGCCTCTCCCCGGTACAGCCGGGCGTGGAACTCCTCCTGGGCCCGCTCCCAGTGCGCGGCGAGGTCGAAGCCGTCCGGCGGGGCGCACTCCTCGTCGGTGACCGCGACCCGCAGCATCTGGTCGACGCGGTACGTGCGCGGCGCCGGCCCGGGCGCGGCCTGCGGCCCCCGGGAGCCCGGACCCCGGCCGGAGCCCGTACTCCCGCCGGAGCCCGTACCCCGGCCCGAGCCCTGAGCGTCGGCCGGGGGCCGGGCGGCGGCGACCAGGTACCAGCGGCCCGCCTTGAGGACCAGGCCGTACGGGCGCAGCCTGCGGTCCACGTCCGTCGGCTCCTTCCAGCGGCGGTAGCGGACCTCCCGCACCCGCCCCCGCCACACCGCGTCCGCGACCGGGGCGAGGAACGGCACCCCCGCGTCCCGCGCGTACCAGCCCGGCGCGTCCAGGTGGAAGCGGGCCCGCATCCGGTCCGCCTGGTCCCGCAGCGCTGGCGGCAGCGCGGCCCGGAGCTTGAGCTGGGCCGCCGACAGGGCCCGGCCCAGGCCGAGTTCGGCGGCCGGGCCCGGCAGGCCCGACAGGAACAGGGCCTCCGCCTCGCCGCTGCTCAGCCCGGTGAGCCGGGTCCGGTAGCCGGCCAGCAGCCGGTAGCCGCCGCGGTGCCCGGCGTCCCCGTACAGCGGCACGCCGGCCGCGGCCAGCGCCTCGACGTCGCGGTAGACGGTCCGGACGGACACCTCCAGCTCCCGCGCCAGCTCGGCGGCGGTCATCCGCTCCCGGGTCTGGAGCAGCAGCAGGATCGACAGCAGGCGGCTCGACTTCACTGACACACCGTGTCAGTGAAGCGCACCTACCGTCCAGCCATGACCTTCACCGAGAAGCTGCTCACCGTCCCGCCGTCCCTCGAGGTCGCGGGCCGCCGCATCAAGCGCTACCACGTCACCACCGACCCCGCCGGGATCGAACCGGAGGTCGAGGCCGCCGCCTACCGCTTCCTCCCCGAGCTGCTGCGCACCCTGCCGGAGCCGGACGGGACCCCGTCGGCCAGCTTCGTCGTCCTGCACCGGGGCGGGGACGACGGCGCCTACCTCAACGTCTACAGCTGGGTCTGGGACAACGTCCTGCACTTCGCGGGCGGGGCCGCCGGCCAGCCCGTCCTCGGCTGCCCGGACCACGACCCCACCCACTTCGTCCGGCTGGAGCGCTCGTTCATCGGCTGCGTCTGGGAGCTGGCGCCCCTGCGCCACGAACGCGAGGCCTGGGTACGCCACATGCTGGAGCCCGCACCCGGGAACGCCGACCTCGAAGCCTACGTCGCCGACTCCCTCGCCCCCGGCACCACCGGGAACCGCTGACGCGCCGCTGACGCACGCGGACCACGGCCGACTGCCGGACCCGGCGGCGGTGCCTTCAGCAGTACGCGACCCGGGCGGGCGGGCGGCGCGCCGACGGGTCGGGGCGGCCGGGGCGCGTGAGAATGCACCAGGGTGGCGGGTACGCGGGCAGGGACGGCCGCTCGTGCCCAGGGGCACGCGCCCGGCCCGGTAGAGGGCGCCTCCCTGACGAGGAGTTCGACGTGGCACTCGTACCACCCGCTGACGTTCCGTCCTGGAAGGAGGAGGCGGATGTCCTCCAGCACCCGCTCCGGTGTGCAGTTCTGGGTCGACCGGGGCGGTACGTTCACGGACGTGGTGGCCCGTATGCCGGACGGGCGCCTGCGGAGCCTCAAGCTTCTTTCCGAGATGCCGGGCCGCCACCGGGACGCGGCCGTCGAGGGCATCAGAACCCTGCTGGGACTGGCCCCGGGCGAGCCCGTCCCCGCAGATGCGGTGCACAGCGTGCGCATGGGGACGACCGTGGCGACCAACGCCCTGCTGGAGCGCACGGGCGAACGCACGCTCCTCGTCATCACCCGTGGTTTCCGCGACGCCCTGCGGATCGGCTACCAGAACCGCCCGCACCTCTTCGCCCGCGAGATCGTGCTGCCCGACGCCCTGTACGAGCGCGTGGTCGAGGTCGACGAACGGGTCACGGCCGAGGGCGAGGTCCTCCGCCCGCCCGACCTCGATGCGCTCGCCGCCGACCTCAGGCGTGCGTACGACGACGGTGTCCGCGCCGTGGCCGTGGTCTGCCTGCACAGCGCCCTGCACCCGGCGCACGAGCAGGCGATCGGGGAGCTCGCCGCCGGCCTCGGCTTTCCCCAGATCTCCCTGTCCTCCACCACGGGCCGGCTCACCAGACTCGTACCGCGCGGTGACACCACCGTCGTCGACGCCTACCTCTCCCCGGTCCTCCGGCGGTACGTGCGCCACGTGGCGCACGAGCTCGACGGCATCCGGCTGCTGTTCATGCAGTCCAACGGGGGGCTGGCCGCGGCGGGCCACTTCCGCGGCAAGGACGCCGTGCTCTCGGGCCCGGCCGGCGGCATCGTGGCGATGGCCCGGCTGTCCCGGCAGGCCGGGCACGACCGCGTCGTCGGGTTCGACATGGGCGGCACCTCCACCGATGTCTCGCACTACGCGGGCGAGTTCGAGCGTGTGTCGGTGTCCCAGGTCGCCGGGGTCCGTCTCCAGGCGCCGATGCTGGACATCCACACCGTGGCCGCCGGCGGCGGCTCCGTCCTGCGTTTCGACGGCGGGCGCTACCGCGTCGGCCCGGACTCCGCCGGCGCACACCCCGGCCCCGCCTGCTACCGCGCCGGCGGACCGCTGACGGTCACCGACGCCAACGTGATGCTCGGGCGGATCTCGCCCGCCCACTTCCCGCACGTCTTCGGGCCCGGAGGCGACCAGCCGCTGGACGACGCCGTCGTACGGCGTGAGTTCGCCGCGCTGGCCACCCGCATCCACGAGGCCACCGGCGACCGGCGGACCCCGGAAGAAGTGGCCGAGGGCTTCCTCCAGGTCGCGGTGGCGGGCGTGGCCGCCGCCGTCAAACGCATCTCCGTGCAGCGCGGTCACGACATCCGGGGCTACGCCCTGACGACCTTCGGCGGTGCCGGCGGCCAGCACGCCTGCGCCGTCGCGGACTCGCTCGGCATCCGCACCGTACTGGTGCCGCCCCTGGCCGGGGTGCTGTCCGCGCTCGGCATCGGCCTCGCCGACGTGACGACCGTACGCGAACGCTCCGTCGAACTCCCCCTGGACGAGGCGAACATGGCGACGGTCGACGCCACCGCCGACGAACTCGAGGCCGCCGCCCGCGCCGTGCTGCACGACGAGGACGTGCCCGACGACTCCGTCCGTGTCACGCGGACCGCCCGGCTGCGCTACGACGGCACCGACACGCCGGTCACGGTGCGACTGGCCGAAGCCCCTGCCATGGAACGGGAGTTCGCCCAGCGCCACCGCGCCCTCTACTCGTTCCTGCTCGACCGGCCCGTGGTCGTCGACTCCCTCTCCGCCGAGGCCCGGGGGCTGACACCGCAGCCCGACCTCCGGCACCTCGCACCCGCCGGGACGACGTACGGCGACGCTGCCGCCCCCACGACGCGCCTCCACACGGACGGGGCCTGGCGGACCGTACCGCTGCGCGAACGCGAGCGGCTGGGGCCGGGCGCGGTGGTCCGCGGGCCCGCCGTGATCACCGAGGCGAACGCCACCACCGTGGTGGACGGCGGATGGGAGGCCACCGTCACCGAGCTCGGCCACCTGCGCATGGAACGGGTCACCGCCCCCGCGCCCGTGGAGGTGGCGACCCGCGCCGACCCCGTCATGCTGGAGATCTTCAACAGCCAGTTCGTCTCCGTCGCCGAGCAGATGGGAGCCCGCCTCGCGGCCACCGCCCAGTCCGTCAACATCAAGGAGCGGCTGGACTTCTCCTGCGCCCTGTTCGATCCCGAGGGCAACCTCGTCGCCAACGCGCCTCACATCCCGGTCCACCTGGGCTCCATGGGAACCGCCGTCCGGGAGATCGTCCACCGCCGCGCCGGGACCATGCGGCCCGGCGACGCCTACGCGGTCAACGACCCGTACCACGGCGGCACCCACCTGCCCGACATCACCGTGATCAGCCCGGTGTTCGGGGAGCGCGGCACCGCCCACGAGGAGCGCATCCTGTTCTTCGTCGCCTCCCGCGGCCACCACGCGGAGATCGGCGGCCTGGCCCCCGGATCCATGCCGGCCGGCAGCCGCCGTATCGACGAGGAGGGCGTCCTGTTCGACAACTGGCTGCTGGTCCAGGACGGCCGGATGCGCGAGGCCGAGACCCTGGCCCTGCTCGGCGAGGCCCGCTACCCCTCCCGCGCCCCCGCCACCAACCTCGCCGACCTGCGGGCCCAGATCGCCGCCAACGCCAAGGGCGTCGAGGAAGTGGACCGCATGATCCGCCACTTCGGCCTCGACGTGGTGCAGGCGTACATGCGGCACGTCCAGGACAATGCCGAGGACGCCGTCCGCCAGGCCCTGGACACCCTCGCCGACGGGCAGTACCGCTACGAGACCGACTCCGGCGCCGTGATCGCCGTCCGCGTCACCGTGGACCGCGAGCAGCGCTCCGCGACCGTCGACTTCACCGGCACATCGCCCCAGCTCGATTCCAACTTCAACGCGCCCACCTCGGTGGTCACGGCCGCCGTGCTGTACGTCTTCCGCACACTGATCGCCCAGGACATCCCCCTCAACGACGGCTGCCTGCGGCCGCTGCGCATCGTCGCCCCGCCGGGCTCGATGCTCGCCCCCGAACCGCCCGCCGCCATCGTCGCGGGCAACGTCGAGACCTCCCAGGCCGTCACCGGAGCCCTCTACGCGGCGCTCGGCGCCCAGGCGGAGGGCAGCGGCACCATGAACAACGTCACCTTCGGCAACGAGCGCCACCAGTACTACGAGACCGTCGCCTCGGGCGCGGGAGCCGGACCCGGATTCCACGGGGCATCGGCCGTGCAGACGCACATGACGAACTCCCGCCTGACCGACCCGGAGGTGCTGGAGCTGCGCCTGCCGGTCCTCGTCGAGGAGTTCTCCGTACGCGCCGCCAGCGGCGGTGCGGGCCGCTGGCACGGCGGCGACGGCGTGGTGCGCCGGATCCGCTTCCGCGAGGCGATGACGGTCAGCGTGCTCTCCGGTCACCGGCGCGTACCGCCGTACGGGATGGCGGGAGGGGAGCCGGGCGCGCTCGGCGTCCACCATGTCGAGCGGGCGGACGGCACCGTCGTACCGATGGCGGGCTGCGACTCCGTCGAGGTGCGCGCGGGGGACGTGTTCGTCCTGCGGACCCCCGGCGGCGGTGGCTACGGCAGAGCGGACGCCGCCCACCCAGGGCCAGGCGGCCGGAGGACCAGTCCGCGATCGCCGTCGACGAGGACACTCTGACCGTCGCTCAGCCGCGTGGTCGCGTCCACGGTGGCCATGACCGCCGGGATGCCGTACTCGCGGGCGACGATCGCGGCGTGGGAGGCCACGCCGCCGGTGTCGGTGACGACGGCCGCCGCCCGGCGGAAGAGAGGCGTCCAGGCAGGACTCGTATAGGCCGCGACCAGCACGTCGCCGCCCCGGAGAGCGGCGAATCCGTCCGGACCGTGGACCACCCGGACCGGACCCTGCGCGGTGCCGGCACTGCCCGGGACCCCGCGCAGCAGAACCTCGGCACGGGTCAGGCCGAGCGGCTGTGCGGGGGCCGGCGGGACGAGTGGTGTCCGGGCGAGGCCGGCGCGCCGCGCCTTGCGAGCCGATGCCCGCTCGCGCAGCTCGGCGGCGAGCCGTGGGCCGGGCGGCCAGGTACCGATGCCGTCGAGTTCGTCGAGCCGCAGGTGGTAGACGTCCTCGGTCGTGTCGAGCACCCCGGCGGCGACGAGCCGCCGCCCCATCTCCACCAGCGCCTGCCGCATCGCAGGCAGCGGCAGCATCGCCAGGAACCGCGTGTCGTCGCGGATCTGCTGGAACCAGCGTGCCTGCCGGAGCAGCACCCCCACGGCCGACCGGAGCGATTCCGGCCCCAGACGCAGCACGGGATGCTGCAAGAGGGCCTGCTCCGTCTGCTCGCCGGGCCCCGGTCCGGGCGGCGGCGGGGCCTGGGAGGCGAGGCTCTGGAGCATGCCGAGGACGATGTCCGGCCGGTCGCGCCACGTGCCCTGCGTGAGCAGCAGCGGTGACACGGTGTCCCGGTGCCCGTACGCGTCGAGGAAGGCGTCGAAGCCGGACACGAAGCCGGGAGCCGTCTCCCGCATGCCCGTGTGCAGGGCCTCGCACAACTCGTCGGCGGTGCGCCGGGCGAAGGCCTCCCACAGCCCCGTGTCGGCCCGGACCGCGCTCGCCAGGTCCTCCAGCGCGCGGTTCGCATCGGCGGTCAGGGTGTCCACCCCGGCGAGGAGTGCACCGGTGAGCCGACGCCGCCGCAGCAGGCAGAGCGAGGCGTACAGGGCCGCCAGTGCCAGCAGGGTGCGCGGCAAATAGCGCAGCCGGAGTTCCAGCAGCGGTGCGGCGATGCGGGGCCCTTCCTTCAGCAGGGCGGTGAGTTCCGGCCAGGAACATCCCTCGACGTCCCGCGCGCGAAGCTCGTCCGCGCGTGCGCGCATGGTCTCGATGACCGGATCGGACCTCCACAGGGCGGGGTCCCGGCGGCGGGCCGCGTGTACGAGGCGGACGGGCGCCGTCAGCAGCCGCGGGGTGGGGCGGGGGAGCGGCATCTCCACGCGGACGACCACGCCGCCTTCCTCGATGAACATCCGGGAGGCCGGGGGGTAGACGATGCCGGTCGCTTCGACGGCCTTGTCCAGCAGCGAGATCAGCGGGCCCAGCCATGCCGTCATGTCGATCGGGTAGGGCCGGACCGGCAGGACCTCGCGGAGCATCGCGCTCACCGTCCGCCGGACGCGGACCGGCAGCCCGGCCAGGCCCGTCCGCTCGGGCAGCGCGGTGATCGGGCGGGTCTGGAGGACGTACAGCCGCCCGTCGGCCCAGGCCCATTCGATGTCCTGCGGCCGGCCGAAGTGGCGTTCGACGTCCTTGGCGACGCGGACCAGCTGCCGCACCGCCGGGGCGGGCAGGGCCGGGCCGGCGGCACCGGGCCCGGTGACCTGGCCGGTGACCTGCTCGGTGACCTGCTCGGTGCCGCCGCCAGGCCGGGACCGCACCACGACTTCGTGACGTCCGGCGGTGCGGCGGACCACTTTCGGGCGCCGTGTGTCGACCACGATGTGCTCGGGGGAGACCAGCCCGGAGACCACCGCCTCGCCGAGCCCCGGGCTCGCGTCGACGACCAGCGTGTGCCGGTTGCCCGTGACGGGGTCGCTGGTGAACGCCACTCCCGCGAAGTCGGCGTCCACCATGCGCTGCACGACCACCGCCATCCTGACCCGGCCGTGGTCGATGCCGTGCTGGGAGCGGTAGTCGACCGCCCGGTCGGTCCACACGGAGGCCCAGCAGCGGACGACCGCGTCAAGGACGTCCTGCTCCCCGACGACGCCCAGGAACGTGTCCTGCTGGCCGGCGAACGCCGCCTGCGGCAGATCCTCCGCCGTGGCGCTCGAACGCACCGCCACCGCGCCGCCGAGATCCCGGTACGCGGCGCACACCGCGTCGGCCACGTCGTCCGGCAGCCCGGCCCTCACGACGGCCTCGCGGACCGCCCCCGGACCGGCCGCCCTGAGCGGGCCGGGATCGGGCGGCCGGTACGCCGCCGTCGTCACGACGAACCCGGGAGGCACCGGAAAGCCGGCCCGGACCAGCTCCCCGAGGTTCGCACCCTTCCCGCCCGCGACGTCCGGATCCGCCCGCCCCAGGCGCCCCAGCGGGACGACCAGGTCCAGTGCACCCGCCTCCTTCGCCGCACCGTCCATGCGCGCGCCCAGCACCATCGGGATCACGGCGGTCACCTCCCCGGTACCACGGCGTTCTGCTTCCCAGTATCGGGATGTGTCCGTGCCCCAGCGCGGCGGAGCCGCGGCGGGCCCCCGGGCGTCCGCTCGATGTCGAGTTCCAGGAAGTGGGCCGAGCACGAGATGCACGGGTCGTGATTGCGGACGGACCGCTCGCACAGGCGGGTGAGCTCCGCCTCGGACTCCACTCCGCGGTCGAGCCCGGCCTGGACGGCCCGGCGCAGGTCCTCCTCGATGGCGCCCTGGTTCTGGGCGGTCGGCGGCACGAGGACGGCGTCGGTGACGCGGCCGGCATCGTCGAGCGCGTAGCGGTGGTAGAGCAGGCCGCGCGGTGCCTCCGTGGCGCCGTGTCCGGTACCGGCACGCGCAGGCACCTCCACGTACGGGCGGCCGGGCCGCTCGTACGCGCCGATGATCCGGAGCGCCTCCTCCACGGCGTACAGGACCTCCACCGCCCGCACGAGGATGCTGCGGTAGGGGTTCCGGCAGACGGCGCCGTGCCCGGTGCCGGCCGCCCCGCCGGCAGGCGGCGGCTCGCCCAGTCCGGCCTCCCGGGCCGCTTCCAGGGCCGTGGGGGAGAGCAGGTGTCCGCTGATGGCCCAGCGGGCCAGGGATCCGGTGAGATGCCGGCGGCCGTCCAGCCGGGAGTGCAGAGCCGTGGAGTACGGCACCTGCGCCTCGGTGACATGGCCGCAGAAGTCCCGCAGGGGGAAGCCGCGCGGCGCGAGGGGCTCGTCGTGACGGAGCACGGTGGGGATGCCGGACTCGATGGCGTACGTACCGGCTTCGGCGAGGGCGAAGAAGTCGGCGTCGCACTCCGCCTCGGGGAAGTCGAATCCGGCGACCCAGCGCACCGTGTCCCACGCGTCGTCCAGGGCGGTACGCAGGCGCTCCGCCAGGGGCCGGAGTTCGGCCCGGGTCGGGGTGCGGTGGAAACCGCCGAGGCGGACATTGACGGGGTGGATCGCCCGGCCCCCGAGCAGTTCGACCACCGCGTTGCCGGTCTGCTTCAGGCGCAGTCCGCGTTCGACGTGCTCCCGGTGCGTGCGGGACAGCCCGATCACGTCGTCGTGGCCGAGGAAGTCCGGTGCGTGCAGCAGGTGGATGTGCAGCGTCTGACTCTCGATCCATTCACCGCAGTACAGCAGGCGGCGCAGGGCGGCCAGTTGTCCGTCGACGGTGACACCGCAGGCGTCCTCGATCGCCCGGCAGGCGCTCATCTGGTAGGCGACGGGGCAGATCCCGCAGATGCGTGAGGTGAGGTCGGGGGGCTCGGTATGGGCCCGGCCGCGGAGGAAGGCCTCGAAGAACCGCGGCGGCTCGTAGATCGCCAGGCGTGCCTCGGTGACCGTGCCGTCATGGATACGCAGATGGAGCGCGGTCTCGCCCTCGACCCGTGTGAGGGCCGGGACGCGCAGGACCCGGGACCGGGGCGTGGGCTCGCTCACCGCGCTCCTTCCGCGCCCGTCGCACCGGGCCCTTGCTCTTCCACGGCGCTGAAGGCGGCCACGTTGAAGGTGTGCAGGAACCTGGCGGCGTCCTCGTCGTCCATCCCGTCGCGGTGCAGGAGCGGGACCAGCGCGGGCAGGTTCGTGGTCCGGGCCGGCCCGAAGCAGCCGTAGCAGCCGCGTCCGTAGGCCGGGCACAGGGCTCCGCAGCCGGCGTGGGTGACGGGGCCGAGGCAGGGTGTGCCGTGGGCGACGGTGACGCATACGGTGCCGCGCCGCTTGCAGGAGAAGCAGACGCTGTGGTTCGGGATGCCGGGTTTGCGTCCGGCGAGGAAGGCGGTGACGACCTCCAGGAGCTGGCCGCGGTCGATGGGGCAGCCGCGCAGCTCGAAGTCGACGGGTACGTGGGCGGAGACGGGCGTGGAGGTGGCGAGGGTCGCGATGTAGTCGGGGCGGGCGTAGACGGTCGCCAGGTACTCCTCGACGTGGGCGTAGTTGCGCAGGGCCTGGACGCCTCCGGCGGTGGCGCAGGCGCCGATGGTGACGAGGTGGCGGGAGTCGGCGCGGATGCGCCGGATGCGGTCCACATGCTCGGGGGTGCTGACCGACCCCTCGACGAGGACGAGGTCGTACGGGCCCGGTGCGGCGTCACTGGACGCCTCCGCGAAATGAACGATCTCCAGCTCGGCGGCGATGCCGAGCAGTTCGTCCTCGCAGTCGAGCAGCGTGAGCTGGCAGCCGTCGCACGAGGCGAACTTGAAGACGCCCAGTCGGGGACGGGCGGACTGCCGGGGTGGGTCGGAGGCGTTCATCTCACAGTTCCCGGACGGCGAGCAGGGATTCGGCCTGGTCGTAGCCGACGACCGGGCCGTCGCGGCAGAGCAGGAGAGGGCCGAGCTGGCAGTGCCCGCAGTGGCCCGTGGCGCAGCGCATGGTGCGTTCGAGGGAGACCTGGACGCGGGCGGGGTGCACGCCCCGGTGGACCAGGGCACGCGCGGTCGCGCGGATCATGACCTCGGGGCCGCAGACGAAGGCCGTCGTGTCCGCCGGGGTGAACCGGGCCTCGCCGAGCAGCGAGGTGACCACTCCGACCCTGCCGGCCCAGTCACCGGACGGCCGGTCGACGGTGCCGGCCGCGAACGGCCGGCGCCAGGCGGAGAACTCGTCCGGGTACACCAGATCCGCAGGGGTCCGGGCGCCGGCGAGGACGTTGAGCCGTCCGTACGCCTCGGGCTCGGCCAGCACGGCGTGGATCAGGGGGCGCAGTGGCGCGAGTCCGATGCCGCCGGCGATGACGAGCACGTCGCGGGCGCGGGCGGCCGCCGTGTCCCAGCCGGTACCGAAGGGCCCGCGGACCCCCACCTGTGCGCCGGGCCCCAGGTCGTACAGCGCGCGCGAGACGGCACCGACGGCCCGTACCGTGTGGGCCAGCCGCCGGCCGTCGAGGATCCCGGACACCGAGACGGGGACCTCCCCGACGCCGAACGCGTACAGCATCGCGAACCGGCCCGGGGTGAAGGGGGGCAGCGGCGCGCCGACCGGCTCCAGCGTGAGCGTGACCGTGTCGTGCGTCTCCTCCCGGCGGTCCACGACGCGGTAGGGGAGCGGGGTCAGGGTCACGGCGTGCGCCCGCTCTCCTGCGGCCCGTACAGGTCGAGCAGCCGGGTACGCGTGGCCCTGAGCCGTTCTCCGATGGTCTCGGCGACGAGGGTGACCAGGGCCAGGCCGAGCACCGGCCGTTCGGCGCACAGGTCGCGTACCGCGGCGGCGTCGAACTCCCAGGCGCGGGTGGGTTCCCGGGTCTCGGCGCCGAGGTGCCACCGCCGGGGCGGGCACAACCACGACCAGCCGAGCAAGCCGCCCGGGCCGATGGTCTCGACGACCGCGGCTCCCCGGCCGGGCACCTGGACGTCGAGCGCGACCGTGCCCGAGCGGACGATCCAGAAGCGGTCCGCCTCCTCGCCCTCTTCGAAGACCCGCGTACCGGCCGGCAGGACGGCGTCGCGGGCCAGGGCCATCAGCCGTTCGCGCTCCTCCGCCGGCAGAGCGGCGAGCAGGCCGTCGTCGCCGGGCCCGTCCGGATCCGTGGTCATGGCGCGTTCACCGGCCGGGTGGCCTCCTGGTGCAGGGCGTGGGCCTCCTCGGTGAGGTCGATGCCGGTGGGGCACCAGACGATGCAGCGGCCGCAGCCGACGCAGCCGGAGCTGTCGAACTGGTCGTGCCAGGTGCCCAGCTTGTGGGTGAGCCACTGGCGGTAGCGGCTGCGGGGCGTGGCCCGGACCGGGCCGCCGTGCAGGAGGGAGAAGTCCAGGTCGTAGCAGGAGTCCCAGCGGCGCCACCGCTCGGCGTGGTCGCCGGTCAGGTCGGTCACGTCCTCGGTGGTGGTGCAGAAGCAGGTGGGGCAGACCATGGTGCAGTTGCCGCAGCTCAGACAACGGGCCGTGACGTCGTCCCAGCGGTCCGCCTCCAGGGTGTCCCGCATCAGCGTGCGCAGGTCCACCGGAGGCATGGACCGCCCCATGCGCTCGGCGGCCTCGCGCACGCCATCGGCCGCGGCGGTACGGGTGGCGTCGTCGGCGGCGCGGCCGGGGAGGTCCGCGAGGACCGCGGCTCCCTCCTCGCTCCCGCTGCGGCACAGGAAACGGTGGCCGTCGTCGTCCAGCACCTCGGTGAGCGCGAGGTCGTACCCGGCGTCCGCGGCCGGTCCCGTACCCATCGAGACGCAGAAGCAGGTGGCGCCCGGCTCGGTGCACTCGACCGCGATCAGGAAGGCGCCCGTCCGCCGGGACAGGTAGGCGGGATCCTTGTACCGGCCACCGGACATGACCCGGTCCAGGATCCGGATGGCGCGCAGGTCGCAGGGCCGGACGCCGAGGAACGCGTACGAGACGGGCTCCGGCCGCTCCTCGCGCACGGTCAGTTCGCCACCGGGCCGGCGGTCCGCGGACCACTGGCGGACCCGCTCGGGGTGCAGGAACGACTTCCACGACTGCGGTCCCGCACTGTGCGCGAAGGCGGCCCCGTCGTCGCGCCGGCGGACCCGGTACCGGCCCGCCTCCAGCTCCACCCCCCACCCGTACGGCAGCGCGGCGGCGGAGTCCAGCTCGTCGAGAACGATCGCCCCGTCACGCACGGTCGGGCCGATCACGGTACGGCCGTGGCGCCTCAGGGCCCGTACGAGCGCGTCCAGACCGTCGCGGTCCAGCACCGCCTCGGCCCTGCTGCCGGTAACCCGGCCGGTTCCCTCGGGGTCGGGATCACCCATGGTCCGCCCTCTCCTCCGCGCCCCCGGCCGGGGGAGGCGCAGGTGCGATGCATCCGGCACGGTCACCGCGCCGAAGCCGGACGACGGCGTGCGACCGCTTGACGACAGGGTGTCAGGCGGGCGGTCTCCGGGCGGCGAACGCCGCCCGGCGAGTCCCGCCGGGCGGGCCGGGCCGGGCGCGGCCGCCGCCCGACGACGCGCCGTGCTGTGCGATGTCCGCCTCGATCCGCCGGACCAGCCGCGGAACCGCGCGGGCCACCGCCGGGGTGAGGCCCACGCCCGTCGAACGGTCCGCTCCCTCGACCGCGTACACGATCAGACGGCCGGGACCACGCCCGAGCGCGTCGCCGAGCCGCAGGGCCTCGGCGAGTCCCAGGCCGTGCGTGCTGTGCCTGCCCGGGGCGGCCGTGCGCAGGGCGTCGCCCGAGGCGCAGTCCCACCGGCGCGTCCGCCCCGGCCGCGCTGACGCCGGCGGGAGGAAGCAGGCGTCGACGACGACCGTCAGGCCGGTGTTCTCCCACAGCCCGATCAGCCGCCCGGGGTCCCCGTCGCACTGTGCGAGAACGGTGCCCGCGGGCAGCCGCCGCTGCGCAGCCCGGTCCCTCAGCAACCCGACCACGACCCACCCGACCCCGTCGTCCCTGCGGAACTCGTTGCCGACCCCGATGACCGCCGTACGGGTGAATGCCTCCATCGGTCCCTGACTCCCTCTGCGAAGGCCGCTCAGCGGCGACACCGTCTTGTCCTGGTCGATGGGCTCGCGGGCGGGCCGCGGAGCGGCCTCGGGTCGATGATCGGGCCGGGGCGGGCGGTCCGCACCTCCTTCCGGTGCGCCTGCTCCGCGTGGACAGGCGATTCGTGCACTGTGATGGCCCAGAGGTTGTCGCGAGAGGAGGCTGTCGCCATGGAACCCGTCGTGACCGTGGGCCTCGACGGTTCAGCGGAGAGCCTTGCCGCTGCCCGCTGGGCCGCCGACGAGGCCGACCGGCGCAGGCTCACCCTGCGTCTGCTCCACGCCTGGCCCATGCTGGCTCCGGAACCGGTGCGCGTCCCCGCGGAGATCGACCAGAACTACTGGGCGAAGAAGCTCGTGCACAAGGCCCGGGCAGAGCTCCAGGTGACCCACCCCGGACTGACGGTCGTCGGTGAGCTCGTCGCCGACGACGCCCAGGAGGCCCTGCTCCGCGCGGCATCCGAGTCCGAGATGACGGTGCTCGGTTCGCGGGGGCTGGAGCTCGTGGAGAGCTATTTCCTGGGCGACATCAGCACACCCGTCGTGGCCCGGGCCGAGCGACCGGTCGTCCTGGTCCGTGCCGGGGCGCGAAGGGACGGACCGCCACCCGCACCGGGTTCGCCGGGCGGCGTGGTGGCGGCGTTGAAACTGCGCGGCCCGTGCGACGACCTGCTCGCGTTCGCCTTCGAAGCCGCCGCCGCGCGCGGCGTCCCCCTGCGGGCCGTCCACGGCGAAAGCCTGCCGGTGCACGCCTACACGCCGTGGGGCGTGGACCACGACGTCACCGAAGAGATCGAGCAGGATGCCCGCAAGCGGCTGGGCGAGGCCCTCCAGTCGTGGCGCGAGAAGTTCCCGCAGGTCGACGTGTCCGACACCGTCGCCCTCGAAAGCCCCGCCAGGGCCCTGGCACGGGCTGCGGACGGAGCCGGACTGCTGGTCGTCGGCCGGCGCAGACACCGTCCACCCCTGGCACCGCGCCTGGGCTCCGTCGCCCAGGCCGCCATCCACCACGCGCGCTGCCCCGTCGCCGTCGTCCCCCATGACTGAGCCCGACCACTCCGGGGAGCCGCGCGGGCCCGCGTACCATTCCGACGCGTCGGCGCTCCGTACGGCCACGGGCCCCGACTCCGCCGCGCCGCAGCGGGCGGAGGTGCGCGAGACCCACACCGCGGTCGTGTTCTTCGTCGGTGACCGCGCCTACAAGCTCAAGAAGCCGGTCGACCTGGAGTTCCTGGACCACACCACCGTGGCGGCCCGCCGGGAGGCCTGCGAACAGGAAGTCGCCCTCAACCGGCAGTTCGCGCCGGACGTCTACCTCGGCGTCGGAGAGATCCGCGGCCCCGCCGCCGAGGCGCCGGAGCCGCTCGTCGTCATGCGCCGGATGCCGGCCGACCGCCGGCTGTCCACCCTGGTACGCGAAGGCGTCACGGTCGACGGCTGCCTCAGGGACGTCGCCCGCCGGCTCGCCGCGCACCACGCCGGCGCGGTCCGTGGCCCGCACGTGGACGAACAGGGCACGAGGGATGCGCTGTCGGCGCGCTGGGAGGCCGGCTTCGCGCAGGTCCGTGAGCTGGTCGACGCCGAGCACCTGCCCGACGGCCTGGCCGAGACCGAGCGGCTGGTGCGCCGCTACCTCGCCGGCCGCAAACAGCTGTTCGACGCCCGGATCGAGCAGGGGCGGATCGTCGACGGCCACGGCGACCTGCTCGCCGACGACATCTTCTGCCTCGACGACGGCCCCCGCATCCTCGACTGCCTCGAATTCGACGGCAACCTCCGCCACGTCGACGGCCTCGACGACGCGGCGTTCCTGGCCATGGACCTGGAGCAGCTCGGAGCTCCCGAGGCCGCGTCGTACTTCCTCGCCGCGTACGGCGAATACTCCGGCGACCCCGCACCCCCCTCCCTGTGGCACCACTACGTCGCCTACCGCGCTTTCGTGCGCGCCAAGGTCTCCCTGATCCAGGCACGCCAAGGAGCCCCGGGCCTGGAGGCGGCGGCGCGGCGGCTGGTCTCGACCGCACTGCGCCACCTGCGTACCTCCGCCGTCTGCCTGACCCTCGTCGGCGGGCTGCCGGGCAGCGGGAAGTCCACACTCTCCGGAGCGCTCGCCGACCGCCTCGGCGTGACGCTGCTCAGCAGCGACCGCATCCGCAAGGAACTGGCGGGCATCCCCGCGGAGCAGCCGGCGGCCGCCGGCTACGGCGAGGGCCTGTACGCACCCGAACGGACCGCCGGCACGTACGCCGCCCTCCTCGACCGCGCGGCGGCCCTGCTGTCCTCCGGCGAGTCGGTCGTGCTGGACGCCACCTGGTCCGATGCGGAACAACGCGACGCCGCCCTCCGCATGGCCGAACGAGCCGACGCCGACCTCGTGGCACTCCACTGCGAGGTTCCCGGCAGTGTGGCGGAGGCCCGGATCGGCACCCGGCCCCCGGGCGCGTCCGACGCCGACCCGGCCGTCGCCAGGGCCATGGCAGCCGAGGAACCACCGTGGACGGAGGCCGTCACGATCGACACCAGCGGCTCTCTCGAATCCGCGGTCGTGCAGGCACTGGCAGCCGTACGTCCCTGGGGAACCGGCCAGGCTCCGGTCTTCCGCCGCCCGTACATGGAGCCGGACTGAGCCCACTCGCCGGAGCGGAGGAAGGGAGTGCGATGGACTGGCTGCTCAGCCTTCTGGGTGCGGTCCTGGTGCTGTTGGTCCTGCGCGATGTGTTCCACACCCTGTGGCACCCCACGCGCCACGGCGGTCTGAGCAGATTGCTCATGATGGGCCTGTGGCGGCTGTCCGCGCGACTGCCCGCCGGCCGACGGGCCTCGGGGCTGACGGGCCCCCTGGCGATGGTGGCGGTGGTCGCGGTATGGACGCTGACCGTGGCCGTGGGCTGGGCCCTGGTCTACTCGCAGCAGATGCCGGACGGGTTCACCTACACCGCCGGCCTCGCTCCCGCCGAGCACGCGCGGTTCATCGACGCGCTCTACGTCTCCCTGGTCACGGTGTCGACCCTCGGCCTCGGGGACATCGCACCGGGCGAAGGCTGGCTGCGGGTCCTGGCTCCCCTGGAAGCACTCGTGGGGTTCGCCCTCCTCAGCGCGACGGTTGCGTGGACGCTGGGCATCTATCCGGCCCTCGCCCGCCGCAGGGCGCTGGCACTGCGCCTGTCCCACCTCTCCCGCACCCACCCGACGACGGAACAACTCGACGCGGACGCGGGAGCGGCGATCCTCGACAGCCTGGCCGCGGGCATCAGCGTGATCTCGGTGGACCTGATGCAGTACGCCGAGTCCTACTACTTCCACGACGGCGACGACCGGACCTCCCTGGCCCGCAACATCGCGTACGCCGAGAACCTGGCGGACCGTGCGGCGGGGGCCCGCCATCCGGACGTCCGTCTCTCGGCGGCGGTACTGCGCGTGGCGCTGGAGGACCTCGCGCTCATCCTCGACCAGCGCTTCCTGCACACCCGGGGAACCGTGCGACAGACCTTCGAGGCGTTCGCGCGCGACCACGGAGACCGCTGAGCGGCACGACGGGCCGTTTCCGCACTTCGTGGAGACGGCGCCCATGCCGTGTGCCAGAGTGGTCCAAATGGATGAAGGTTCAGGCCGACCGGACGCGGTGGGCGGGTGACCGGCCGGTCGTCGGCGCACGGGGTGCTGCCCCCGCAACTGCGCGGGTGGCTCGGGCTGATCGCGGCCCTCGCCGCGCTGGTGGTCGCCGGGCTCGGGGTCCGGTACGCCGACGACAGCGAGCCCGGCACGGCGGACGCGCGGATCGGGGCGGCGGTGGAGGGTGTGCAGCCGCAGCCGTGGCGTCGAGTCGCCCTGGCTGCGGACTTCTTGGGGGAGCCCGCCGGAGCGGCGGTGCTGGTCGTGGCCGCTGTGGCGGGCTGCCTGCTGCTGCGGCGTCCTCGCGCGGCGGTGTTCCTCGTCGCCGGGGCCGGTGTCACCGTCGGTGCGGCGACGTTGATGAAGCCTCTGGTGGGGCGCACCATCCACGGCGCCGACAACCTGTCCTACCCGAGCGGGCACACCGCCTTCCTCACCGCGCTCGCCCTCGTGGCGGCGCTGCTCGCGACCGGCCGGCTCGGCCTCGGGAGGACGGCCGGCATGTCACTCGTGCTCGGCGCGGCGCTGGTCGCCGGCGCCGCCATGGGCTGGGCGCAGGTCGCCCTGGGTGCGCACTACCCGACCGATGTCCTCGGCGGCTGGTGCACCGCGCTGGCGGCGATACCGGCGACCGCGTGGCTGGTCGACCGGACGGCCGACCGGACGGCCGACCGGACGGCCGACCGGACGGCCGACCGGACGGCCGATGGGACGTCCGACCGGACGGTCGACGTGATGGCCGACGCCGGTCGGCGGGAAGGGCGCTGACGTCACGTCATATGATGACGCCCCGCCTCACGCCAAGCGGCGGAACACCGGCTTCACCGGTCGTCCGGCCAGCCAGGGGGTGGGGTCGGCGGCGTCCAGTGCCTTCCGGTACACCGCACATGCCTGGGCCACCACGTCGACCGTGTGATCGATGTCGGCGTCGTCGAGCGCGCTGCTCACCACGAACGACGGAGCCAGCACCCCGCCCGCGAGGAGCCGGCGCAGGAACAGGGTGCGGTACTGCTGCGACGGCTGCCGGTTCTCGTCGAGGGTGGCGAAGACCAGGTTGCTGGCCCGGCCCCGGACGAGGACGTGGTCGCCCACGCCCATGCTCGCTGCCGCGTCGCGGACGCCGGCGGCCAGCCGCTCGCCGAGGGCGTGCAGGCGCGCGGTGACGCCCTCCTCGACGTAGGTGGTCTGCACGGCCATCGCGGCGGCCAGCGAGTGCGTTTCCGCTCCGTGCGTGGTGGACAGCAGGAACACCCGGTCGCCAGTGTGGCGCAGCCCGCCCCGCTCCATCAGGTCGCGGCGCCCGGCCAGCGCGGAGACGGCGAATCCGTTGCCCAGCGCCTTGCCGAACGTGGAGAGGTCGGGGACGACGCCGTACAGGCCCTGGGCGCCCGCCTCGGACCAGCGGAAGCCGGTGATCATCTCGTCGAAGACCAGCACGCAGCCGTGCCGGTCGGCCAGCTCGCGCAGGCCGGCGAGGTACCCGGGCGGGGGCTCGGTGTGGGTGGCGGGTTCGAGGATCAGGCAGGCGATCTCGCCCTCGTGGCGGCTCAGCAGTGCCTCGGTGGCGGCCAGGTCCCCGTAGGGGAAGGACACGGTGAGGTCGGTGGTCGCCGCCGGAATACCCGCGGACATCGGTGTGGTGCCGATGAACCAGTCGTCCACGGAGAAGAACGGATGGTCGGCGCAGACGGCCACCCGCGGGCGCCCGGTGGCGGCGCGGGCGAGGCGCACCGCGGCGGTGGTGGCGTCGGAGCCGTTCTTCGCGAACTTCACCATCTCGGCGGTCGGCACCGTGGCCAGGAAGCGTTCCGCGGCGTCGACCTCCACGACGGACGGCCGTACGAAGTTGCTGCCGCGGTCGAGTTCGCGGCGTACCGCCTCGATCACGCGGGGGTGGGCGTGGCCGAGGCTGACCGACCGGAGGCCGGAGCCGTACTCGATGTAGCGGTTGCCGTCGACGTCCCACACGTGGGCACCGCGGCCGTGGCTGATGACCGGGGCCAGGTTCTCGGGGTACTGGTCGTCGCCCTTGGCGTAGGTGTGCGCGCCCCCGGGGACCATGGCGTGCAGCCGCTCGTTCGCCGTCCGCGACCGGGGGAGCTCGAACTCGTTGGTGTCCACGCCTGCCTCAGCTCTCCTTCTGCTTCAGGACCTCGGCGAGGCTCGGCGCCTCCCGGTCCCGCCGGGACATCGAGGTGACCGGCAGCGGCCACGCAATGGCGAGCTCCGGGTCGTCGAAGGCGATCGTCACGTCCTCGGCCGGATCGTGCGGGCGGTCGATCCGGTACGAGGTGTCGGCTGCCTCGGTCAAGGCCTGGAAGCCGTGCGCGCACCCCGCCGGGATGTACAGGGTCACCTGCGTCTCGCCGGACAGCTCGAAGAAGGCCCGGCCCAGGTAGGTCGGCGAGTCCGGCCGCAGGTCCACGACGACGTCGAAGATCCTCCCGTACGAGCACCGCACCAGCTTGGCCTCGCCGGCGCCGGAGCGCAGGTGCAGGCCGCGCACCACCCCGCGGACCGAGCGGGACATGCTGTCCTGGACGAAGGCATCCGGGTCCAGGCCCACCGAGCGGACCACGTCCGCGTCGAAGGTACGGCAGAAGAAGCCGCGCTCGTCGGCGTACGGCGTCGGCTCGAACAGGTACGCGCCGGCGATCGCCGGCACTTCGGTCGCTTTCACGGAGTCTCCTGCCGGGTGCGGGCGGGCGTACGGTCGGCTGCCGGGAACAGGGCGGCGGTCAAGGCGGTGAACTGGTCGGCGAGTTGCCGGGCGGCGATCCGGTTGCGCTCGGTGAGGGTCCGGCGCAATTCCGCCGATTGCTTCTCCAGCGCCCGGAACTGCTCCAGCAGCCGGTCGGCGTCGACCTCGCGGGCCGGGTGGCAGTAGGCGCCCAGCCCCATCCGGGCCATGAGCGCGTCGCTCTTCGCCGCATAGCTGAGCGCGAGCGTCGGCGTGCCGGCCTTCAGCGCGCAGACCAGGTTGTGGTAGCGGGTCGCCACCACGGTGTCGGCGGCCGCCGTCTCCTTCATCAGGTCGGCCAGCGAGACCGCCTCGGCAGCGGTGACCAGCGGCGAGTCCACCGCGTCGAGGATCGCGGCGACCACCGGCGCGTCGCACGCGTCGCCGGTGAGCAGCCGGACCGGCCTGCCCTCCTCGGCCAGTGCGCGGACGAACCGGGTCGTCCCGTCCAGATAGCGCCGGTGGATCTCCTCGGCCGCGGCCCGGTCGTCGTTGCCGCCGTGGAAGTCCATGACGCCGACGCAGACCGGGCCCGGCGGACCCGGTGGCCGGCTCGACGACGGCATCGGCAGGGCGAACGCGAGGTCCGGGTAGACCTCGTCGCGCGCCGTGTCCACGCCCATCGCCCGCATCGCGTCGCGGGACAGGGCGTCCCGGTACGACCGGTACGCGGCCAGCCGTGCCGCCCGGCGCACCAGGGCCCGCGTCGGCCGGTCGCGGATCGCGTCCGCGCCTACGCCGACCAGCGCGACCCGGGTCCCCAGCAGCCGGCCGCTCGCGCAGAGCAGGAACAGCGCGTACGGGAAGCCCCACGGCCGCAGCGGCAGCGTGGCCTCCAGGACGCCCATGCCCGGCACGATCACCACGTCGTGCCGGCGCACCCAGGCGGCGGTGCGGACGGCGTCGACGAGTTTGCCCAGCCCCTTCCCCGCGATCGCGCCAGCCCGCGACGCGGTCCGGTACTCCCCGCGGTACCAGTGCAGCCGCGTCGCCGGGATCCCGTACCGGGCCGCGACGACCTCGGGTCCGCCGCACAGCGCGTCCACGACCGCCTCCGGGTGCTCGGCGCGCAGGTACCCGAGCACGGCCTCCAGCGATCCGTCGTTGCCGAGGTTGCCCGAGCCGAGCAGGCCGAACACCCCGACCCGTACCGCAGTCACCCCTGCCTCCCCTCACGCCCGGCGACCAGGGCGTCGACGGAGACGGTGAGCAGGGCCGGGTCGACCGGGGCGCGGTCCTCGACCCGCTCGCCGGCGCCCGGCCGGGCCCGGCTGGCCATCCATGCGGCCAGGTGGCGGTAGCACGCGCGCCGGTCGGCGGAGGACAACGGCGCCCGCCGGACCGCCGCGACGAAGCCCCAGACGTACTCGGCGAGCAGCCGGGGCGTCGGGTGCAGCGGGCCCGCCCGGCGCGGATCCAGGTTGACGCACCGGGAGCGCTTGGAAGGGTTCGCCCGCTCGGCGCGGGTGGGGTGGTCGCGGCGGAAGTACAGCAGCTCCGGCACCTGGTGGAAGGGCCCGTGCAGGCCGATCTCGGTGACGAACGTGCGGTCCGCGTGGTGGTAGCTGTCGTGCGGCTTCACCCGGCGCAGCACATCGGCCCGCATCACCCCGTAGAAGTCGTCGCCGCCGGGCTCGAACAGCATGCTGCGGAAGCGCTCCGGCGCGTGCGGGGAGGCGGTGGCCAGCGTGTACGGGTACGGGACCTTCACCTGGCCGCGTTCGTCGATGACCGCCTGGTCGGCGTGGGCGAGGATCACCTCGGGCCGCTCGTCCAGCGCCTCCACGCAGCGCTCCAGCAGGGTGCGGGCGTACAGGTCGTCGTGCGAGGCCCACTTGAACAGCTCGCCGCGGCACTCGGTGAACACGTAGTTGTGGTTCGGCGCCGCGCCGATGTTCCGGGGCAGCCGGAGATACCGGATGCGCGAGTCCTTCTCGGCGTACCGGTGGCAGATGTCCTGGGTCCCGTCGGTCGAGGCGTTGTCGGAGATGACCAGCTCGAAGTCCTCGTAGGTCTGGCCGAGCAGGGCGTCGAGCGACTCGGCGAGGTACTCCTCGCCGTTGTGGACGGGCAGGCCGATGCTCAGCCTGGGGTGCGCGGTCATGTGGTCCTCACTTCGGGAACAGGGTGGTGATGGCGCTCGCGCAGGGCGGACCGCAGTTGCAGCCACCACACGGCCGAGGCGGTCAGCGTCGCGGCGGCGACGCCCCAGGCCGAGCCGGCCGTGCCGGCGGCGGCCGCCCCGCCGAGGCCGCCGCCGACGTAGCAGGCGGAGGCGAAGAGCTGGCAGCGCAGGCTGCGCCGGGCTGCGC
>NZ_WTFF01000095.1 GCF_019400985.1 Streptomyces bambusae | reverse complement strand
GTCTTCCGCACCATCGAACGCCCCGTCTACGACACCCTCATGGCCGACCAGCTCGACACCGCCGTCGAACAGAAGGGCAAGGGCGACCTCGCCACCCTCCTCGCCGGCAACGACACCTGGACCGTCGCCGGCTGAGGCCTCCCACACCGTCCTCGGGCGTGGATCGAGTCCCGCCCGACCGCAGGGACGGACCCTGTACGACATCGCGGCGGGCGAAGGCCCACCGCCGCGTGCGCGGTGCGCACCAGCACACCCGACACCCCCCTCAGGAGGGACACATCGTGAAGGATCCCAAGGACAGGCTGGATTCGCTGCGCGCCGGCATCGAGCGGCGCAACCCCGCGCAGCCGGAGTTCCACCAGGCGGTACGCGAAGTGCTCGACACCCTGGCGCCGGTGTTCCGGGCCCGCCCCGAGTACGCCGTGCCCGGCCTGGTCGAGCGGCTGACCGAGCCCGAGCGGCAGATCGTCTTCCGCGTGCCGTGGCAGGACGACCACGGCACCGTGCACGTCAACCGCGGCTTCCGGGTGGAGTTCAACAGCGCGCTCGGCCCGTACAAGGGAGGCCTGCGCTTCCACCCGTCGGTGGACATCGGCGTGGTGAAGTTCCTCGGCTTCGAGCAGATCTTCAAGAACGCCCTGACGGGCCTCGGCATCGGCGGCGGGAAGGGCGGCAGCGACTTCGACCCGCGCGGCCGCTCCGACGCCGAGGTGATGCGCTTCTGCCAGTCCTTCATGACCGAGCTGCACCGGCACATCGGGGAGCACACCGACGTGCCGGCCGGCGACATCGGCGTGGGCGGCCGGGAGATCGGCTACCTGTTCGGCCAGTACCGGCGGATCACCAACCGCTGGGAGGCCGGCGTACTCACCGGCAAGGGCACCGGCTGGGGCGGCTCGCAGATCCGCCCGCAGGCCACCGGCTACGGCAGCGTGCTGTTCGCCGCGGAGATGCTCCAGCGCCAGGGCCTCGGGCTCGACGGCCGGTCCGCGGTCGTCTCCGGCTCCGGCAACGTCGCCCTCTACACCATCGAAAAGCTCCAGAAGCTGGGCGCGTACCCCATCACCTGCTCGGACTCCGAGGGCTACGTCGTCGACGACAAGGGCATCGACCTCGACCTGCTCAAGCAGATCAAGGAGGTCGAGCGGGGCCGGGTCGGCGCGTACGCCGAGCGGCGCGGAGCCTCGGCCCGCTTCGTGCCGGGCGGCCGGGTCTGGGAGGTGGCCGGCGAGGTCGCGTTCCCCTCGGCGACCCAGAACGAGCTCGGCGCCGACGACGCCCGCGCGCTGATCGCGAGCGGGGTCAAGGCGGTCTCCGAGGGCGCCAACATGCCCACCACGCCGGAAGCGGTCCGGCTCTTCCAGGAGGCCGGGGTCGCCTTCGGCCCGGGCAAGGCGGCCAACGCCGGCGGGGTCGCGGTCAGCGCCCTGGAGATGAGCCAGAACGCCGCGCGCAGCGCCTGGACCTCGCAGCGCGTGGAGGAGGAGCTGGCGGGCATCATGCGCGACATCCACCAGGTCTGCCACGAGACGGCCGAGCGCTACGGCGCCCCGGGCGACTACGTCACGGGAGCCAACATCGCCGGCTTCGAGCGGGTCGCGGACGCGATGCTCGCCCAGGGCGTGATCTAGCCGCCCGCTGCCCGCAGCCGGAAGGCCCCGGCCGCCGGAAAGCCCCCGCCGCCGAAGAGTCTTCGCCGGCGGGGGAGCGGACGACGAGAGCCGCCCGCGCGCAGTGCGCGCGGGCGGCTTCTCGTGCGTGCGTGTGTGGGGGGTGGGTGTGCCCTTCTGCGGGACTCGCGCGCCCCTACTCGGCGACGTAGGTGTACCCGCTGTGCTGGTAGACGAGGAGCTCCAGTTCCTCCTCGGTCACGGTGCCCTCGGTCGGCGAGAAGTGCTCGTACCGGTTTCCCCAGAGCACCTTGACCTTGTCGGTGGTGTCCGAGACGTAACGGACCCGGTCCTCGGGAGCGAGCTCCTGGGCCGGACCGCCGCGCAGGATGACGTTGGGCGTCTTTGTCTTCATGGGGCCTCTCCCTTGGGGCGCGGAAACGGAGGCAGCGACCTCACTGCGGGGCCAGGATCAGCGTCCCTGCTAAAGCGGCTCTAAACGTCCACGCGGCTCAGGCGGTGCTGTCCGGGGTCGTCCCGGGTTGCGTGTGGAGGACCTCGCGGGCCTGCTCCGCCGCACGGGTGATGCTCTCGGCTATGAAGTCGAGGAAGCGGGCGATGTTCTCCAGGCGGGCGGCGGCCGGGGTGTCGGCGCCGAGGACGCCCACGCCCTGCCGCGCGGTCTCGACGAGCTGAACGGTGGACCGGGCGCTGGACATCATCGACTGGTACCAGACGTCGTCGTCGACGATGTAGCGGTCGCGGCGGCGTTCGTCGCGCTCCCGGCGGACGAGGCCCTGGCTCTCCAGGAACGCGACCGCCTTGGAGATGGACGCCGGGCTGACCTGGAGGCGCTGGACGAGTTCGGACGCGGTGATGCTGCCCTCGTCGGTGGTGTAGAGGCAGACCAGCACCCGGCACATCATCTTGTTGGACAGGCCCGTCTGCATGAGGACGGTGGTGAACAACTCCTCGTACGCGCGCACCGCCTCGGGGTCGCGCCCGTGGGCCTGCGGGGGCGCCTGCGGTCCGCGGGGCGCGGCCTGCCGGCGCCGCTGGGCGCGGTGCTCGGTGGCGCGGTGGGCGATGTCGGCGCGGTAGGCGGTGGGGCCGCCGTTGCGCATCACCTCGCGCGTGACGGTCGAGGTGGGGCGTTCGAGGCGCCGGGCGATCTCCGCGTAGGCGAGGCCGTCGGCCAGCCCCAGCGCGATCTGCTGGCGTTCCTGCTGGGTGAGTCTGCCTCCCGGCATCGCGGTCTCCTTCGTGGTCCTGTGCGGCCGCCGATATCGGGAGCATAGCGTTCAACCTCAGTCCATTGCAACGCATGTGAGGGGTGATGTTGCGTTAACTTTGAATCCATCGCAACGATTAATCGGCTCTGACCTGCATTTATATCATTCGGCTGCAACGAATGTGTTGCCTCATCCGCGAACGCAACGTAGCTTTTCGCCTGTCAGAAAGCAGCGGGCCGAAGGGGTCCGCAGCACTGCGACAAGGAGAGAACGATGCAGAAGTTCGACACCCCCGCCCCGGTCTCGGCCGTCCTCGACATCCCCGCGGGACGTATCCGGTTCATCGCCGCCGACCGGGCCGACACCACCGTGGAGGTCCTGCCCGCCAACGCGTCCAAGAGCAGTGACGTGAAGGCGGCGGAGCGGATCGAGGTCGCGTTCGCCGACGGTGTCCTGCGGATCGAGGCGCCGGCGTCGGCGAACCGGATCCTGGGCAGCTCCGGCTCCGTCGAGGTCACCGTCCAGCTGCCCGCCGGCTCCCGCGTCGAGGCGAAGGCGGCCGCCGCCGAGCTCCGCGGCGTGGGCCGACTCGGCGAGGTCGTCCTCGAGGGTGCACAGGCCGAGGTCAAGCTCGACGAGACCGCCGGAGCCCGCATCACCCTCCAGGCCGGTGACATCGAGGTCGGCCGCCTGGGCGGCCCCGCCGAGATCCACACCCAGAAGGGCGCCATCCGTATCGCCGAGGCCGTGCGCGGCGCGGTCAGCCTCACCACCCAGCACGGCGACATCACGGTCGGCGCCGCCCGCGGCGTCAGCGCCACCCTCGACGCCGGGACCTCCTACGGCCGGATCCACAACGCGCTCACCAACACCGACGGCGCCGCCGCCGGCCTGACCGTCCACGCCACCACCGCCTACGGCGACATCACCGCCCGCAGCCTGTGACCGCCCCGTGCGCCGTGCCCGCCCCCCGGCCGGCAGGGGTCGGTCCGACCGCATCAGGGGTCGGTCCGGCCGGGTCAGGGGTGGCGGGCCGGGGGTGCCTTCCGGCAGCCTTGGGGATCACGGACCACAGAGGGGAGCACCGTGCTCACGGCACTTGAGGGCGCGTACGGAGACCGCAAGGACGCTGTCGAGATCGCCGGACGCACCGCCTCCTACGAGGAACTCCTCGCCGCGGCGGGCGCGGTCGCCGCGGACGTCGCGGGCCGCCCGGCCGTCGCCGTGACCGCCACCGCGTCGCTGGAGACGGTCGTGGCGGTCGTCGGGGGCCTGCTGGCCGGCGTACCCGTGGTGCCCCTGCCCCCCGACTCCGGCCCGGCCGAGCGCGAGCACATCCTGCGCGACTCCGGAGCGCACCCGATCGACGTCGACCTCACCCGCCGCGCCGACTTCGGCGGCCCTGCGCCCGCCCCCGAGGACCCCGCGCTCGTCCTCTACACCTCGGGCACCACCGGCGCCCCCAAGGGCGTGGTCCTCACCGGGGCCGCGCTCGCCGCCGACCTCGACGCCCTGGCCGAGGCCTGGCAGTGGAGCGCCGAGGACACCCTGGTGCACGGCCTGCCGCTGTTCCACGTGCACGGCCTGGTCCTCGGCGTGCTCGGCGCGCTGCGCACCGGTAGCCGCCTGGTGCACACCGGCCGCCCCACCCCCGGGGCGTACGCGAAGGCCGGCGGCAGCCTCTACTTCGGCGTGCCCACCGTCTGGTCGCGGATCGCCGCGGACCCGCAGGCGGCCGCCGCCCTCGCCCCCGCCCGCCTGCTGGTCTCCGGCAGCGCCGCGCTGCCCGCCCCGGTCTTCCGGGACCTCGAACACCTCACCGGCCACCGCCCGGTCGAGCGGTACGGCATGACCGAGACCCTGATCACCGTCAGCGGCCGGGCCGGCGGGGAGGTCCGCCCCGGCACGGTCGGCACCCCGCTGCCCGGGATCCGCACCCGCATCGCCGCCGAGGAGGGCGCCGAGATCGGAGAGCTCCAGCTCACCGGTCCCACCCTGTTCGCCGGCTACCTCGGCCGGCCCGAGGCCACCGCCGCCGCCTACACCGAGGACGGCTGGTTCCGGACCGGCGACATCGCGGCGGTCGACGAGGACGGCGTCCACCGCATCGTCGGCCGCGCCTCCGTCGACCTCATCAAGTCCGGCGGCTACCGGATCGGCGCGGGCGAGATCGAGAACGCCCTGCTGGACCACCCCAAGGTCACGGAGGCTGCCGTGGTCGGCGTACCCGACGCGGACCTGGGCCAGCGGATCGTGGCCTTCGTCGTCGCCGAGGGCGTCACCGGCCCCGAACTCACCGACTTCGTCGCCTCCCACCTGTCGGTGCACAAGCGCCCGCGCGAGGTCCGCTTCGTCGCGTCGCTGCCGCGCAACGCGATGGGCAAGCCGCAGAAGCGGCTGCTGCTGGGGGAGTCGGAGCGGTGACGGGGGCAACGGCGTTAACGCCGTTAACGCCGTTAACGCCCCGACCCTCCCGGCTCGCTGACGTCCCGTCGCCTCAGCTCTCGATCAGGCGCCGGAAGACCACCGTGTCGAAGATGTCCTCCATCCGCACCGCGACCCCGTCCCGAAGGGTCCAGGAGTGGATGAAGGGAAGGGTCTTGGTCGTCCCGCGGACCGAGGTGACCTGGCGGACGCCGAAGACCACCACCCGGTCGCCGGAGGCCACGAACTCCTGCGGCTCCAGCCGCATCCCGCCCAGGACGGCGGGTACCCGGGAGAGGAACTCCCGTACGCCGGCGTGGCCGTGCTTGGTGCCGCCGAGGCCGTACTCCGCCATCCCGTCGGGGTGGACCCACTCCACCTCGGGGTGCAGGGTGCCGAGCAGGGCGGCCACGTCGCGCTCGTGGAAGGCGCGGTAGGAGCGCCGGATCAGGGCCAGGTTCTCGTCGGAAGTCGCGGCAGCCGTCGTTGGCATCATGATCGTCATCTTTGGTATCCCCCGTTGCCAATGAAATGGATGAAGCCGAAAAGGTCTCTCAGGCCGTGACGTGCTGCGGGTGCAGCGCGCGCAGGGTGCGCTCGATGCCGTCCCGCCAGTCCACCCGGCAGGGCCCGGTCAGCGACCGGCGCAGGGTGGGGTCGAACTGGTACGTCTCCCGGGTGACCTCGCTCGGCACCAGCCGCGCCTCGACACCCGTCAGCGCCTCGATGTGGCGCAGCAGGTCGGTCACGCCGACCGCCTCGTCGCCGCCCCAGTTGACCACCGTCGACGGGACCGACGCGGCCTGCCACAGGTGCGGCACGTGCGCGACCAGGTCCTCGGTGTGCAGCAGCGAGCACCAGTTCTGCCCCTGGAGCGGCACCGCGATCGGCGCCCCGGCCAGCATCTGCTTGAAGTAGAGCATCGGTACGCCGCCGTAGGAGCCCGGCCCGTACGCGATGTTGAGGCGGGCGATGGTGGCGGGCAGGCCCAGCACCCGGGCGAAGGCGCGGACCACGCCTTCGGTGGCGAGCTTGGCCATCGGGTAGGCGGGCAGCCAGTCGGCCGAGCCGTCCACCGGGTCGTCCTCGGTATAGGCGTGGTCCAGCGTCCGGCGGGCGTACAGGGCGCCCGTGGAGACGTACAGGAACGATTCCGCGGTGCGGCAGTGCGTCATCAGCCGGCCGGTGGCCACGGTGTTGACCTCGGCGGCCCGGTTGAAGTCGCCGTCCTCGCCGCGGTCCACCGCGGAGTGCAGCACGTGCGTGAAGTCCTCGGGCAGCCCCTTGAAGGCGTGGTCCGAGGTGTCGGCCATGTCCCAGTGCCAGGTGGTGATCCCCGCGTCGGCGAGCTCCCGCTCGACACCCGGCGTACCGAACCGGCCGATGCACCAGACCTCGTTGTCCGCGGCCAGGGCCTGCGCGACCGGTCGGGCCACCTGCCCGGTGCCGCCGGTGACCAGTATCTTCTTGCCCTTCATCCTTCGCTTCTCTCCCCCGTGTCCGATCGTACGTGTGGTGCTCGTCAACTCGTGCGCAGGCCGGCCGCGGCCGCGCGGGCGGCGTCGGCCCCGGCCATGCACCGGTCCAGCTCCGCGCGCAGGACGGCCTGGAAGGAGGCCACATGGCGCGGTCCCATCAGCGTATGGTGCTCCCCTGACACCGCCAGGTAGCGGTTGGGTTCCGTGGTGTGCTCGTCCCAGCGGCGCAGCTCGCGCTCCAGCCAGTCCTCGCGGGTGCCGCGCAGCGGATCGGCGACGAACACGCTCATGGAACGCACCGTCCCGGACGGCTCGTAGCTGCGGCCCAGGTCGGTCAGCGCGTCGGCGACCTCCGCCCAGGCGGCGAACTTCTCCTCGTCCAGGTCGAGTTCGGCCAGCCGCCCGGCCGGGGCGAGGGCGATCAGGCGGGCCACCTGCGCCTCCCGGGGCAGCCCGCGCAGCTCGGCCGGGAGCAGGGCGGCCTGCTCCGCGTCGACGAGGTCCAGGAAGGCCGCCAGATGGGTGGCGGTCTCGGTGAAGTCCAGCTCCTCCATCCGGTACTTGATGTGCGGCGGCAGGTTGAAGCTGCCGACGAAGTCGACCCGCTCGCCCTGCTCCTGGAGGACCTTGGCGATCTCGAAGGCGACCGCGGCCCCGTACGAGTAGCCGGCCAGGGCGTACGGGCCGTGCGGCTGGCGGGCCCGGATCGCGTCCACGTAGGTGTCGACCATCTGCTCGAAGGTGGCGAAGGGCTTCTCGCCGTCGGCCAGGCCGCGGGCGCGCAGGGCGTGGAAGGGGCGGTCGCCCGCGAAGTACGCGGCGAGCCCGACGAAGACCAGGACCTCGCCGACGCCCGGGTGGACGCAGAACAGCGGGGTCTTGGCGCCGGTGGTCTGCAGCGGCACGACCGGGTCGTACGGGCGGGCGCCGGCCGCCGTCCCGTCGCCGGCTCCCGCTCCGGCGGTGGCCGGCAGCGCCGCACCGGTCCCGGTCCGGCCGGCCAGCCGGGCGGCGAGCGAGCGGACCGTGGGCGCGGTCAGCACGGTGACCACCTCCAGCCCGGCCACCCCCAGCCGCTGCGCCACCTTGGCGCGCAGCCGCAGGATGTCGAGGGAGGTGCCGCCGAGGTCGAAGAAGCTCGCGGTGGCGCTGACGGTGGCCGGGTCGACGCCGAACATCTCGCCGTAGATCCCCGCGAGCACCTGCTCGACGGGCCCCTCGGGCGCGGTCCAGCCGCCCGACATGCGCTCGCGCAGCTCGGCCGCGGCCCGCCGCTGGGGCTCGTATGCACCCGCCTCCAGGCTGCGGCGCATGTGCGCGCGCTGGATCTTGCCGAGGCTGGTCTTCGGGAAGGCCTCGGCGGGCAGCGGCAGCACCAGCGCGGGCCGGAAGCCCCAGTGCATCACCACGGTGCTGCGGACGGCGGTGAGCACCCGGTGCAGGCCGGCCTCGTCGCCGGCGGGCAGGTCGGGCGTGAAGGCGATCACGAGCTGCTCGGTGTCGCTGCCGGCCGGGCGGGTGGGGAAGGCCGCGACCAGGGTGGGGGTCACGCCGTCGAGCCGTTCGAGCACGGACTCGACGTCGTGGCTGAAGTAGCTGACGCCGTTGACGATGACGCTGTCCTTGCTGCGCCCGACCAGGGTCAGCCGGCCGTCGTCGATGCGGCCGAGGTCGCCGCTGCGGAACCAGCCGTCGGCGGTGAAGGCCTCGGCGGTGGCCTGCGGGTCGTTCCAGTAGCCGGAGGTCAGCATCGGGCCGCGCAGCTGGAGCTCGCCGGGCTCGCCCGCGGGCAGGACCCGCCCGTCCTCGTCCACGACCCGCATCGCCAGCCCCTCGACGGGGGTGCCGAGGTGGGCGAACTCCGCGTCCCGGTCGGCCTCGGGGAAGGCGCCGCGGGAGTAGACGCTGCCCGCGCAGGTCTCGGTCATCCCGAAGGCCGGCCACAGGGCGTCGGGGGCGAGGCCGTACGGGGCAAGGGCGCGAAGGAACGTTTCCCCGGTCGGGACGACCACGGCCTCCCCGCCGCTGACGACATGCCGCAGCCGGCTGAGGTCGAGGCTCTCGCCGGTGTCGGCGAGCCGGCCGGCGGCCGCACCGACCAGGCCCAGCAGGAAGTTGGGCGCGAAGGTCATCGTCACACCGTGCCGGTCGATCAGGCGCGGGAACTCCAGCGGGTCGTCGAGCACGGCCGAGGCCGGGGCGTGCACCTGGCTGCTGCCGGTGGACAGCGGCAGCAGGTGGCACTCCAGGAGCGCGGCGACGTGGTCGAAGGAGACCCAGTTCAAGGTGGTGTCGGCGGCGGTGAGCCGCTGGTGGCCGTTCTTCGCGGCCATGGAGGCCAGCAGGGCGGCGTGGCTGAGCATGACCGCCTTGGGCGCGCCGCTGGAGCCGGAGGTCAGCATCAGCACGGCCGTGTCGCCGGGCGCGGCGCGGTGCAGCCCGTCGGCGGCCCCCGCCCCCTGAAGGTCCGCCGGCTGCCCCGGCTGCCCCGGCTGCCCCGGCTCCCCCGGCTCCTCCAGCTCCGCCGGCTCCTCCGGCTTCTGCGGCCCCTCCAGTTCCTCCAGCGCGACCACCGACAGCCCCTCGGCCGCCGGCAGCCGGCCGGCGAGGGCGGCGGTGGTGACGGTCAACGGCCCGCCGAGCAAGGCGCCCACGTGGCGCAGCCGCTCGGCGAAGGCCGCCGGATCGCCGGCCGGGGCCGCCATCGGGCAGGGCAGGAAGCCGCCCAGCACGGCTGCCCAGAATGTGGGCAGGAAGTCCTGCGAACGCTCCAGGACCATTACGATCCTGTCCTGCGGGCGCAGCCCGCGCGCCCGCAGTCCGGCCAGGATCCGGCGGGCCCGGTCCAGGAGTTCGGGGTAGCTCTGGACCTCGTACCCGAGGTGGGCGGCGCCGCGGCAGTGCCGCAGGCCCGCGCCGGGGTGCCGCTCGGCGGCGGTCAGCAGCAGGTCGGTGAGAGTGGCCGGGCCGGTGGCCCCGGATGCGGCGGCCCGGTGCGTGGTGGTCGCGGGCGCGCTGGTGGGGGGCTGCGGGGAAAACACGGTCGTCTGTCTCCTGGTCTCGCGGCACGCCGCCGGCGGCGTGCGTGCCGAATCGATGAAGGACGCGGACGTCGTCGTCCGCTGACGCGTGGGGGTGGAGGGCCGGGCCGCGGGGGTGGCGGGGCGCGGATCCCTTCGGGGGCGGTGCACCGCGGGTCGGGGGAGGAGGACCGCGGTCAGGCTCGGAGTCGGCGTACGGAGGGCAATCGACGTACGGCGGGCAGCCGGTCGGCGCCCGCGGGCAGCGCGATCGTGGCCACCCAGCCGTCGGGCACGGCGAGGGCGGTGGTCCGCCAGGAGCCCGGGAAGCCGAGGGGCGCGGTGTCGACGAGGTCCCCGGCGTGGACAGGGTGCGCGGTGTCGGCACCGTGCAGGCCGCGGTCGTGCGCCGTGTCGAGACCGTGCAGGCCGCCGTCGTGCGCCGTGGCGACGACGTGCGCGGCGCCGTCGCCGCCCGCGAGGCCCTCCGCGAGGCCCTCCGCAAGTCCGTCCGCGAGGCCGCCCCCGAGGTTCTCCGCGAGGCCGCCCGCGAAGCCTTCCGCGAGCCCCTCCGACCCGGTCTCCAGCGCCGTCAGCTCCGCGGCGATGCCGACCCCGACCGCCTTGAGCACGGCCTCCTTGCGGGTCCAGCAGCGCAGGAAGGCCAGCGTCCGCGCGTCCCCCTCGGGCAGTGCGTACACGGCTCGGCGTTCGGCCGGGGTGAGTACGAGGAAGTCGAACCGCTCGGCGTCGAGCGGCCGGACGTGCTCCACGTCGATGCCGACCCGGAAGGGGGAGAGGGCGAGCATGCCCAGCCCGTCGGTGTGGGCGACGCTGTACTGCCAGGTGGTGGCGGGGAACTCCACCGCCGGAGGACCGTGTTCCGCGCTGCCGCATCCGGGACAGGGGAGGCGGCCGAGGGAAATATCGGTCGCCGGCACACCGAGTGCCTCGGAAAGGGCACGCCTGACCGCTGCCCGGCATGTGATGAACTCCGCCCGGGCGTCCCGCGATTTCATATTCTGCGCCCGCGACACCTCGCTCTCGTCGAGAAGTTCGAGATCATTGCTCCGGTACCGGCCGGTCGGTACCGGCCACCACCACACAATGGCATCGTTGGTGTCGAAGATTGGCGCATTCGTGAGCTGATCCGTCCCCGTGTGGCGTGTGGTCACAGGGGTCACCGTAGGCTCGAACTCCGCTTGAGGGGGCCTCGCGCCGGGGTGACTTGGCCGGAACCGGACACCGTCGGCACGCACCGTGAGAACGGATGCGCAGCCCGTGATGCAAGCGGAAGTGGCGGTTTTCGTTCCGGTGGGTGGGTGCAGCTTGCTGCCATCGCGGCTGGAAAATCTCGTCGTAGTCGCCGAAAAAAAACTGGGGTTGACATCTGTGCGCGCGTCGTCTTGCGTTCGCCGGGATCTTGTTGACTGGTCACGATTCAGCGAACTAGTGTCTGAGCTTGGACGACGCTCGATAGCCGGCCGAATGTTGCTTGATTCAAATGTTGAGCACACATCCATTTTCGCGGGGAGACGGGCCGGCCGCAGCGTCCTGCCACCGGTCCGGCAAGGGGGATGCAGTGACAGGTGCCGCCATCAGGCCCGCAGACGTGGAAGGAACACACGAAGGGATGCCGGAAGCAGAGCCCTCCGACCACGCCGCACACGTGGAGCGGACCCTGTTGCAGGCCCGGGCCCTCATCGAGTCCACCGTCTCGCTGTACCGCAAGCGGCCGGCCTCCGCGCCCGCCGCTCCGCACACCGACGTCGCCGTGCTCGGCGAGGCCGTCGAGGAGCTCGTCCGCAGCGCCCGCCACTCGGTCTGCGTCGCCATCACCGGCAGCGAGGCCTTCCACCACATCGCCCGCAAGGCGCTGGGCTCGCTGGAGTCCGGGCTCGTGGTGCGACTGCTGTGCGCCCCCGAGGTCGCCGACCGCTCCCTGGCCCTGCTCACGCGCATGCCCGGCGCGCGGTTCGAGGTACGCGTCTGCGAAGCCGAACTGCGCGACATCGTGGTGGTCGACGGCGCCTCCGCACTGGTCCGGACCGGCGCGGGCAACGCCAAGGGGCAGGCGACCCTCGTCAACGACGCCGCCGCGGTGCGTGCCCTGGAACTGCTGTTCGCCGGGGCCTGGTCCCGCGGCCGCAAGCTCGACGACCACCTGGCTCTGAGCCCGAAGCTGCGCACCGACCTGACCCGCCGGATCCTGGAGCGGCTGCGCGACGGCTACACCGACGACGCCGCCTCCCGCGACCTCAACGTCTCCCTTCGTACCTACCGCCGCCACGTCGCAGACATCATGCGCGAGCTCGGCGCCAACTCCCGCTTCCAGGCGGGGGTACGCGCCGTGGAACTGGGGCTGCTCGCGGAGTAGGCAGGGGCCGCCGGGCACCCTTCAGGGGTACGGGGAGGCTTTTCACGGGGATGACGCGGACCGGCCGACCAACCGGCCCGCGCCGCAGGACAAGAACACCAACGGGGATGGTGAGTGCCGCGTGTCGCACGCGACCGAGGACGAGCTGGAACAAGCGCTGCTGGAAGTACGGGCCCTGATCGAGTCGACGGTGGCCATCCACCGCGACCGCAGCGTCCGGGAGCAGCAGATCGCCACGGTCGACGGCGGCTACGCGCCCGTCCTGCACACCGCGGCGAACCTGATCCGCAGCGCCGTGCGGACCATCGACATCGTCGACGCCCGGCTGCCCGGCGCGGAGGAGGAGTCCGCCCGCCGGGACCGGGCCGAGCGCAACCTGATCTACGAGACGGCCGACGGGGTCTCGGTGCGGCTGCTCACCAGTCCGGTCCTGGTCGACGAGGACTTCGTCCGCGAACAGCTCGCGCTGGACCGGCCGGTGGCGATCCGGGTGGCCCGGGTCCCCCCGCTCCAGGCCCTGCTGGTCGACGGCAGCAGCGCACTGGTGATGGCCGAGTCCGCGGCCGGCGTCCGGGCCTCGATGATCCGCGCCCCGGAGGTCCTGCACACCCTCGGCACGCTCTTCGAGAGCATCTGGCGCAACGCCGTGCCCGCCGGCGAGCGGATCGTCTTCGGCGACCGCGACCGGGCCGCACTGGCCCGGCAGATCCTCGGCGCGCTGCGCGCCGGGGTCACCGACGAGGTGGCCGCCCGCGAACTCACGGTCTCGGTGCGCACCTACCGCCGGCACGTCGCCGAGATCATGGCCCTGCTCGGCGCCCAGTCCCGCTTCCAGGCCGGCGTACGGGCCGCCTCGCTGGGCCTGCTGCCGCCCGGGCCGGCCGTGCCGGGCGGCGGTACCCGCGTCTGACGCGAGTACCGCCGTACCCGCGGCCGACGCGGACCGTACGCGCGGCCGACGGGGGTCCGTACGCGCGGCCGACGCGGGTCCGTACCCGCGGCCGACGAGCCGCTGGCAGCTTCCTGAAAGCGCTGTTGCCGCCCGCCCGGCGACGGCAGTTGTATGGCCGCCAGGAAAGGGAGCCGGGTGTCCCCGCGATGCCCGGAACATCCTTCCCGGCGGCTGCGGAGACCCCCGATCCGCAATGCCGCCGGTGCACGGGGATCCGTAAATGCCGCGGTACCGCGCGTCACGGATCCCCGTGCCCCCGTCGGAATTACGGTGCGGAAGGCGGGTCAGTGGACCGGTTGCCGATAGGCCTGGTGTTTCCGGGCCAGGGAACACAGAAAGAGAAAATGGGCGAACCCTGGCGGGACGCCCCGTCCTGGAAGCTCACCGAGGAGATCTCCGAGGCCGCCGGCGAGGATGTCGCCGGCCTGCTCCTGGACACTCCCGACGAGCAGCTGCGGCGGACCGACCTCGCCCAGCTCGCCGTCTTCACGGTCTCCGTCGTCGCCCACGCGGAGGCGCTGCGCACGGGGGCCTTCGACGGGCAGCGGGTGGTCGCCTGCGCCGGGCACAGCCTCGGTGAGTACAGTGCGCTGACCGCCGCCGGCGCCCTGACCGTCCCGGCCGCCGCCGCCCTGGTCGCCGCCCGCGGCCGGGCCATGCGCGGGGCCGCCGAAGGACGGGCCGGCACCATGGGCGTGCTGGTCGCCGCCCCCCTGGACGACGTCGAGGAGCTCACCGGGCGGATCCGGGCGGAGGGCCTGGAGGTCTGGGTGGCCAACGTCAACGCCCCGGGCCAGACCGTGCTCTCCGGCTCTCCCGAGGCCATCGACCGGATCGAGGCCGAAGGTCCCTCGATCGGCGCCAAGATGATCCGGCTCAAGGTCGGCGGCGCCTTCCACAGCCCCTTCATGGCCCCGGCCGCCGAGGCCCTGCGCACCGCCCTGCGCGGCACCGCCTTCGCCCCCGCGCACCTGCCGGTGGTGGCGGGCGTCGACGCCGCGGCGTACGCGGGCGACTGCGACTGGCCCGATCTGTGCGAGCGCCAGCTCACCTCCCCGGTGCTGTGGGAGCCGGGCGTACGCACCCTCGTCGGCCCGCTCGGCTGCCGCCGGCTGGTCGAGCTCGGGCCGGGCCGCACGCTGGCCGGCCTGATCCGGCGGATCGCCCCGGACACCGAGACCGTGTCCCTGGACCGCCCGGCGGCCCTGGCCTGACCTGCCCGCCCCTGTGAGCTCGGCACCGAGCGTCCCGGAGGCGGACCGAGCCCCCGAGAAAGAGGAGACCCACGCACCATGGCACTTGGCACCGACAGTATCTGGCTGCGCAGATACGCCACCGCGGCGCCGCCCCGGCTGCGGCTGCTGTGTCTGCCGCACGCCGGCGGTTCGGCCGGCTTCTTCCACTCCTGGGGGCACGCCTTCGGCGAGGACGTCGAGGTGATGGCCGTACGCTACCCCGGCCGCCAGGAGCGCATCGCCGAGGAGCCGTGGACGGAGCTGGAGGAGCTGGCCGCCGCCGTCGCCGCCGAACTCACCCCGTACACGGACACCCCGCTGGCGCTCTTCGGGCACAGCATGGGCGCCACCCTCGCCTACGAGATCGCCCTGATCCTGGCCGAGCGGCACGGCATCGCCCCGGCGCTGCTGATGGTCTCCGCCCGCCGCGCCCCCCACCTGCTCACGCCCCGCTCCGCGGCCTTCGGCACCGACGAGGACATCCTGGCCGAGGTCAAGCGGCTCGGCGGCACCGATTCCGCGCTGCTCGACGACGAGGACCTGCGCGAGCTGGTGCTCCCGTCGATCCGCGCCGACTTCACCGCCGTCGCCCGCTACGCGGCGCGCGAGGGCCGCCCCCTCGGCTGCCCGGTCGTCGGCTACGTCGGCGACGGCGACCCGGACATCACCCCCGACCAGGTCGCCGGCTGGGCCCGCCTCGCGCCCCGCGGCTTCGACCTGAAGGTGCTGCCCGGCGGGCACTTCTATCTCATGGACGAGCGCGACGCACTCCTTCAGGACATCCGCGCACGGCTGGCCGCGCAGCGGTGAGCACCGCGGTCCTGGCCCGGCCGATGTCCGGGGTGGGGGTCCTCGACAAGGCCTCCGTCCTGCTGGACATCGTGGAGGGCGGCCCGGCCACGCTGGCCGAGCTGGTCACCCTCAGCGGCATGTCCCGTCCCACCACCCACCGCATCGCGGTCGCCCTGGAGCGGCTCGGCATGCTCACCCGCGACGTCCAGGGCCGGTTCGTGCTCGGCCCCCGGCTCGGGCTGCTCTCCGTGGAGGCGCGCCGCGACCGGCTGGCCCAGGCCGCCGCGCCGGTCCTCGCGGACCTGCGGACCAGGACCGGCCTGGACGCCCGGCTCTACCGCCGGCGCGGCACGCTGCAGATCTGCGTCGCCGCCGCGTCCGTCGGCGTCGCGGGCCCGGAGACCGACGCGGTGGGCACCGCCCGGCCGGCCTCGGCCGGCCCGGCCGCCCAGGTGCTGTTCGCCTGGGAGGAGCCCGAGGAGCTCTACGAAGGCCTGTGCCGGGCCCGGTTCACCGCGGCGCACCTGGCACTGGTGCGCCGACAGGGCTGGGCGTACGGCAACGAGCCGATGGTGCCCGGGGCCGTGTCCCTCGCCGTACCGGTGCGTACCGGGACGGGCGGGGTGGCCGCCGCCCTGGTGCTGACGGGCCGGTCCGCCCGGATGCCCGCCGCCCCCGACCGCGCGCTGAGCGGCGCCGCGGTGGACGCGGCTGTCGCCCTCGGTGACGCGTTGCTGCCCGGCCGGGACGGGTCGACGCCCGCGGGCCGGCCCGGCACCTGAATTCCCCCGGCGGCATTGGCAGGTTGTTGCAGCCGCCGTTGTGAGAAAAGAAACCCCGCCCGCACCATTCCTGTGCGAGTAAGTGCGCCGCGCTCGGCGGCGAAATCCGTGAAGGAGAAAAAGCGTGACCACTGCTACGCGCGACGAGCGTCTCGAGACCATCAAGGAAATCGTCTGCGACATTCTCGAGATCGAGGAGGACGAGGTCACCGAGGTCAGCCTTTTCAAGGAGGACCACGACGCCGACTCCCTCCGCGCGATCGAGATCCTCGCCGCCCTGGAGAAGGAGTTCGGCATCGTCATCAACCAGAGCGAGCTGCCCCGGATGGTGAACCTCAAGGGCGTCTACGAGGTCGTCTCGGAGCCGGCCGGCTGGTAGTCGGTCGGTCCAGGTCCTGCGGGCGGATGGAGAGGTTGCCATGACAGCGGCAGAGCGCGGCACCGGCCGGACACGGCCGGAGCGGCACCGGGTGGTTCTCACCGGACTAGGAGTGGTGTCCAGCATCGGACTCGGCGCGAAGGAGTTCCTCCAGGGACTCCGCGAAGGCCGCAGCGGTGCCCGGCCCATCTCCGTGTTCGAGACGGAGGGATTCGCCCACGCGAACGGGTGCGAGATCACGGATTTCGATCCGCGCGAATGGATCACCACGCTGGACGTGGAACAACTCGGCAGGGCCGCGCAGTTCTCCGCGGCCGCCGCCCGGATGGCCCTGGAGGACTCGGGCCTGGACCTGACGCGGCTGCGCACGCAGCGCGGCCTGATCTCCATCGGCACCACCGACGGCGAGAGCTACGACCTCGACCAGCTGGTCGAGCGGGAGCTCGCCGACGGCGTGGGCGCCTTCGACCCCGTGGCCGCCCGGCGCGTGCCGGCCGGGCGGCTGTCGGTCGCCGTGGCCCAGGAACTGGGCCTGACCGACGTCGAGGCGCTCACCATCCCCACCGCCTGCTCGGCCGGCAACTACGCCATCGGCTACGGCTTCGACGCCGTCAGCTCCGGCGAGGCGGAGTTCGCCTTCTGCGGCGGCGCGGACGCGATGTGCCGCAAGACCTTCACCGGCTTCTACCGGCTGGGCACCATCGCCCCCGACCGCTGCCAGCCCTTCGACATCGACCGCAAGGGCATCCTCACCGGCGAGGGCGCGGGCGTCCTGGTCCTGGAGCGCCTCGACTCCGCCCTGGAACGCGGCGCGACCATCTACGCCGAGGTGCTCGGCTACGGGCTCAACTGCGACGCCCACCACCAGGTCGCCCCCGACCGGGACAGCGTCGCCGAACTGATGCGCCTGGCCCTGGACAACGCCGGCGTCGCACCGCACGAGGTGGACCTCATCTCGGCGCACGGCACCGGCACCAAGGCCAACGACATCACCGAGGTCGGCGCCATCCGCCAGGTCTTCGGCGACAACCCGCCCCGCACCGTCTCGATGAAGTCGATGCTCGGCCACAGCATGGGCGCCGCCAGCGCCCTCGGCGCCATCGGCTGCGCCCTGGCCATCCAGAACCGCTTCATCCCCCCCACCATCAACCATGTCACCACCGACCCCGAGTGCGACGTCGACTGCGTGCCGAACCAGGCCGTCGAGGCAGACCTGCGGATCGTCCAGAACAACGGTCTGGCCTTCGGCGGCAACAACGCGGCGGTGCTGCTCGGCCGGTACGACGCGATCAAGGAGGCGTCATGACGATCCGCCCCATCGTCGGGATGGGCGCCGTCGCCGCCACCGGCTCCGGTGTCGGTGAACTCTTCGAGAACCTGTGCGCTGGCATCAGCGGCCGCGCCGAGCTGCGCGGCTTCGACCGCACCCGGTTCCGCGCCCAGCACGCCTACGAGGTCGACGACCGACCAGCCGTCGGCGAGGACGTACCCGGCCGCGCCAGCCGGCTGCTGCACGAGGCCATCGCCCAGGCCGCCGCCGACGCGGGCCTGGGGGAGGACCTCTCCGGCATCCCGATCCTGGTCGGCACCGGCCTGCGCGAGCTGCGCTCGCTGGAGCTGTGGTGGCGTGACGGGTCCCCCTTCGCCGACTCCGGGCTGCACTTCGGCACCGGGCTGCGCGAGCGGTTCAACGCCGACGTCACCCACACCTTCTCCAACGCCTGCTCGGCCTCCCTCTACGCCCTCGCCCTCGGCAGCGACCTGCTCAGCCAGGAGGGCGAGGACGCCCCGGACACCGTGATCGTCGCCGGTGTCGACGTCCTGACCGAGTCGATGTACGGGCTCCTGGAGCGCGTCCACCCGACCCCGCCCGACCGGGTGCGGCCCTTCGACCGCAACCGCACCGGCGTCCTGATGGGCGACGGAGCCGCCGCCATCGTGCTGCGCCGCAGCGCCGAGGACACCGACCGGGTCTACGGCCACCTGCGTGGCGTCGCCGTCAACTGCGACGCCTACCACGTCACCGCCCCCTCCCCGGAGGGCATCGCCCAGGCCATGCGCGCCGCCCACAAGCTCGCCGGCGTCAAGCCGTCCGACGTGGACCTGGTGATGCTGCACGGCACCGGCACCCTCCTCAACGACGAGGCGGAGGCCACCGCGCTCGCCGACGTGCTCGGCGACGACGCCTCGGTGCCGCTGATGACCGCCGTGAAGTCGATGACCGGGCACACCTCCGGGGCGTCCGGCCTGATCAACCTGATCGTGGGCGTCCAGGCCCTGAACGAGGGCCGGGTGCCGCCGACCGTGGGCCTGGACGAGCCGGTCGAGGAGGCCGCGCCGTTCCGCTTCGTCACCGGGCAGCCGGCCGTGGACCAGCCGCTGAAGGTGGCGCAGCTCAACGCCTTCGGATTCGGCGGGATCAACGCCGTCGCCATAGTGGAGGGGATCCGATGACCGCCCAGAGCCTCGACACCACCGTGGTGGTCACCGGCGCAGCCGTCCTGCTGCCGGGTGCCGACACCGTACGCGCCCTGGCCGACGGCCCGGCGGCCGGCGGCGCCCCCGTCGAGCCGGCGGCCCACGTCGGCAGGAAGGGCCTGCGCTACAAGGACCGCGCCACCCAGCTCGGCTACGCCCTGACCGCCGCCGCCCTGCGCGACGCCGGCCTGCTCGGCGCCGACGAGAAGGACGGCCTGTCCGTCCCCGCCGCCAGCGTCGGCGTGGTCGCCAGCTCCAACTTCGGCAACCTCGACACCGTCGCCCGGGCGCTGGACACCATCCGCGAGGAGACCGTCACGGCCACCTCCCCGATGGACCTGCCGAACGCCTCCAGCAACGTCGTCGCGTCCTCCGCGGCCATCCGCTACGGGCTGCGCGGCCCCAACCTGATGGTCTGCAACGGCGAGACCTCCGGCCTGGACGCCGTCCACTGGGCCGCCACGATGATCGCGGCCGGCCGTACCGAGCGGGTCCTGGTCCTCGGCGTCGAGCCCGACAACGAGGTCGTACGCCGGCTGCTCGGCGGCGGGCACGCCGTCGACGGCGGCGCCGCCCTGGTGCTGGAGTCCCGCACCGCGGCCGAGCTGCGCTCCGCGACCGTCCGGGCCGTCGTCGGCCCCTACCGCCGGGGCGCCGCCGACAGCGCCGAGGCCGGCCGCCGCTGGCAGCTGCCCGAGCACCTCGGGACCGCCTCCGGCGCCCACGGCCTGCTCCAGGTCGCCGCCGCCGTCGGCCTCTTCGACTCCGGGGAGTCCGGCCCCGTCCAGGCGGTGGCCGGCAGCGCCGACGGCGACGCCCGCGCGGACCTGCTGCTGCTCGCCCCGCGAGCGGCGTGAGCGCGGCGGCAGAGGAGGAGGAAGCCGTGGTGAACACGCACGTGGACCTGCGCCCGGTCGCCGTCGAGCGGCGCACCGAAGGACGGGGCGGACCGCGCGTCCTGCTGCTGCACGGCCTGGCCGCCAACGACAGCGTCTGGGAGCGCGCGCTGCCCGAGCTGCCCGCCGACTTCCAGCTGTGGACCGCCCGCCTGCCCTGGCGGACGGAGACCATCGCCGACTGGGACGAGCAGCCCAACCTGCGCGGCTGGCTGGCCAAGGCGCTGGAGGCGGTCCCCGGCGGGGCCGAGGTGGTCGTCGCCCACTCCATGGCGGCCAACGTCCTGCTCGACCTCCTCGACCAGAAGGTCCGCGGCGGGGCCGACGGCCTGCGCCAGTTCGGCATCCGGGCCCTGGTCCTGGTGTCGCCCTTCTACCGGGCCCGCGCCGAACACTTCGACTGGGACACCATCACGTACTACCTCAACGACTTCCACCTGATCATGGAGGAGGGGATCCGGGCCCACTCGGGCGGCCGGGTGCCCGCCGACATCCAGGCGGCGATGGGGGAGCGGGTCCGCGACCGGGTCGGCCCCTACGGCTGGTTCCGGTTCTTCGACCTGTACCTGCGCACGCCCTCCCTGGACACCAGCCGGATCACCGTCCCGACGCTGGTGCTCGGCGGCGAGACCGACTTCGCGGCCCGCCCCGAGGAGGCCGTCACCCTCGCCGAGGCCCTCCCGGACGCGGTCGCCCGTGTCCTGCCCGGCAGCGGGCACTTCCCGATGCTCGACGCGGCGGACGTCTTCGCCGCCGCGGTGAGCGAGTTCGTCCACACCACCCTGGGTCCCGCCGCGCCGCGCGGGAGGGCCCTCACCGACGCCCTGGAGCTCCAGCGATGACCCTCGTCACGGACACCGCCGTCAAGGCGCTGCTCACCACCGCGACCACCACCACGGTGCGCCCCCGCTACGAGGGGTCCAACATCTGCACGTGGATCGGCTTCAAGCACGTCAACTACCTCGTCGAGGAAGCCGTCCTGGACCACTTCCGCCAGACCGGGCTGCCCGCCCGCGCGCTGTACGAGGAGCACGGCCTGGGCCTGGACCTGGTCAGCATCGACAGCCGCATCCTGCACGCCTTCCACATGGACGACACCGCAGAGGCCGAGGTCGTGCCGTGGACGAAGGACACCGACGGGACCATCGGGTTCAAGGTCACCATCCGGTTCGAGCGGGGCGGTGAGACCCTCAAGGCCGTCACCTCCAAGGTCCGCGTCTCCCTGCGGATCGACACCTACCTGGAGGCGGCCGGCGAGGTCCCCGAGCAGCTCGCCCGCTTCGCCGTCGCCACGCTCGGCGACGACCTGGAGCGCGAGGAGCCCGCCGCGGCCCCCGCCGAGGAGGAGATCCTCGCCTCCCTCACCGCCGGGCAGAACGCGTACGCCTGGAAGTGGAACATCCCGTACCCGTACTGCCACTTCACCGAGCGCATCCAGATGTCGGGCTACCTGCGCCTGATGGAGGAGGGCAAGGACCGCTTCGTCGCGGACCGCGGCATCTCCATCAAGACCCTCCTGGACGACCGCCGCTGGATCCCGGTCGTGCCGCGCTCCGACATCCGCATCCTCGACGAGGCGCTGATGGAGGAGGACCTCTACACGGTCTACACCGTCGAGGAGGTCTTCAAGGACTTCACCTACACCTCCCGCATGGACTTCTACGTCCTGCGCGACGGCAAGCTCGTCAAGACCGCCACCGGCCGCATCGTGCACGGCTACGCCGTCATCGAGAACCGCCGCGACTGGAGCCTGGTCAACTTCGACCAGCGCGTGCTCGACGCCGTCAACGGGGTGCCGCAGGCGTGAGCGAGATCTGGGAGAGCGGCACCCCCCGGCTGCTGCTCATCGAGAGCCAGGGCCGCGTCGCGCAGGACGCCGGTTTCCGGCGCGACGCGGTCACCCAGGTGATCACCGGGCAGTCGGCGCTTCTCTTCCTGGTCCAGGACGGGGTCGTGCTCGCCGTCCCCGGCAGCGACAGTGACCTGGACCGGTTCCAGAAGGAGGGCGGAGTGCTCGCCGCGGACAGCTTCTCGCTGGCGCAAGCCGGGCTCGACACGGCGGCGCTCCGCCCCGAACTGCACGTCGTAGGCATGGACGTGGTGGCGGGCTGGATCCTCGATCCAGCCGTCCGGGTGGTGTGGCACTGAAGTGGCCAGGCAGATCCCGCACACGGACGTGCTCATCACCCTCATGGGTGCCCCCCACGCATCGGACCAGGTCCTCACCGCCCTGCGGCTGACCCAGTCCCTCCTGGAGCGCGGTGCCACCGTACAGGTGTGGACCTGCGGCTACGCGACCATGCTCACCCAGCGCGGCCTCGGCTCCGACAAGCCGCGCAACCTGGCCGACTGGAACCGGGAGTACCCCTCCACCGCGGCGCTGGTGGAGGAGCTGCTCACCGCCTGGGAAGGCCGGCTGTACTGGTACGGCTGCCGCTTCTGCAGCGACGACCGGGGAGCGGTGGACCACCTTCCCCAGGTGGTGCTCCGCCCGCCCGCCGGCTACGCCGCCAACGTCGCGGCCGCCGACAAGACCCTGCACCTGGGGGTGATCTGATGGACGGCCGGGTGCTGGCCATCATCGAGCGCGGCTACCGCGGCGCGCTGGAGAAGCAGTTCTTCGACGAGCTCTACCTGGCCACCGAGCTGCACCGCCAGCTCGGCGGCCTGGACATCCTGCTGCGCGGCTCGGCGGTCGGCTACGCCGTGGACGCCGGCCCGGTGCCCGCCGTACGGCTGGGCAACCGGACCGTGGACACCCTCACCGACCCCCGGGCGGGCCTGAAGACCCTGCTGGCCGCGGGAGTCGGCGTCCTCGTGGAGGAGCCCGACATCGCGACCCTGGGCGCGGCGCGCCCGCTGGTCGAGGGCGTGCGGTTGACCGCGGCCGGAGAGACCGCGGCCCGCTGGATCGACTACCGGATGGTCGTCTTCCTGTGACCGGGCCGGCGACGACATCGACGACCCGGAAGACGTCGACGACCCGGAAGACGTCGACGGTCCGGACGACCCCGACGACTGACGACGACCATCCCGAACGGAAGGAACACGTGACGGTCATGACCACCCTCACCACGGGCACCGGACGACCGGTGATCACCGCCTGGTCGGCCGTGTCGCCGTACGGCATCGGCAGGGCCGCGTTCGCCGACGGCCTGCGGGAGCGGCGCAGGGCCGTCACCGAGCTCGGCCCCGAGCACGGCACCACCCCCGGCGGGGTGGGCCACGTGGTGCCCGGCTTCGCCGTCCGGGAGGTGCTCGGCAAGAAGGGCACCCGCTCGATGGACCGGGTCACCGGCCTCGCCGTCGCCGCCGCCGGCTCCCTGCTGGACGACTCGGCGCGCAACCGCGCCGTCGGCACCGGTGAGGGCGCCGCGTTCGCGCTCGGCACCACCACCGGCAGCGCCCAGTCGATGATGGACTTCACCCGCGACTCCCTCACCGGCGAGCAGCCCTTCTTCGTGGACCCGGCCCGCTTCCCCAACACGGTGATGAACTGCGCCGCCGGCCAGAGCGCCATCTGGTTCAACCTCAAGGGCCCCAACGCCACCATCGCCGGCGGGCGCACCGCGGGCCTGCACGCCCTGAACTACTCGCGCCGGCTGCTGGGCTCGGGCCGCGCCCGTACGGTGCTGTGCGGCGCCGCCGAGGAGTTCAGCCAGGCCCGGGCCTGGCTGGAGCACCACAGCGGCGAGCAGCCGGCGGACGGCAGCCCGGCCGCTCCGGCGCTCGGCGAGGGCTGCGCGATGCTCCTGGTCGAACCCCACACGCCCGAGGACGCCGACCAGCCCGTGCTCGCCGAACTCCTCGCCGTGGAGCTCGGCGTGGTCCTCGACGGCGACCCCCGGCCCGCCCTGGTCTCCTGCCTGCGCGCGGCGCTGCGCCGGGCCGGCGCCGAGCCCGGCGCCGTCGCCGCGGTCCCTTATCCA
>NZ_WTFF01000094.1 GCF_019400985.1 Streptomyces bambusae | reverse complement strand
GCACGGGTCCGGCGGCGGCCGGGACCGCCGCCCCGGCCGCTGCCGACGGGACCCCGGTCCCGGTGGCCGTCCCGGCGGCGGCTGGCACCGAGTTCCGCGGAGGCGGCGCGCAAGCGCCGGCTCCGTTGGCTCCGGCTGCCCGGTTGTGGCCCGCGCTTGCCGCGGTCTACCGGGCGCAGCTCTCGCGGGCCCGGGTGGCCCGGATCCCGCTGCTGTTCGTGGCCACCTTCCAGTCCGTCGGGATCATGATCCTGATGCGGGGCGTGGTGGACGGCGGCTCCGAGGCGCGGGCGGTCGTGGCCGGCTCCTCCGTGCTCGTCGTCGCCTTCGTCGCGCTGAACCTGCTCGCCCAGTACTTCGGCCAGCTGCGGGCGGGCGGCGGGCTCGACCACTACGCCACCCTGCCGGTGCCCCCCGCCTCGGTCGTGCTGGGCGCCGCCGCGGCCTACGCCTCCTTCACCCTGCCCGGCACGCTCGTCACCGCGCTCTTCGGCTGCGTCCTGTTCGGCCTGCCGATGGGCGGGCTGTGGATCCTGCTCCTGGTGGTCCCGCTCGCGGGCGCCGCCCTGGCCGGCCTCGGCGCCGCACTGGGCCTGCTCGCCCCGCGGCAGGAGCTGGCCACCCTCGCGGGCCAGCTCGGCATGTCCGCGGCGCTGCTGCTCGGCGTCCTGCCGCCCGAGCGGATGCCGCAGGTCATCGGCTGGGCCCGGGACCTGCTGCCGTCCACGTACGGCGTGGAGGCCTTCGCCCGCACCTTCGCCCCGGATCCGGACTGGGCCGCGGTGGGCCTGGACCTCGGAATCTGCGGCGCGGTGGGCGTGCTGTCGCTGGCGCTCGCGACCTGGGCGTACCGGCGGGCGGCGGTCCGCTGACGCCTCCGGCGGCTCCACCTGGCACGATGTGAGGGTGACCGAAGCCGTGACCCCGCAGCCGCAGCCGCAGCCGCCGTTCTCCGCCGCAGCACCGTCCTATCCCGTCCCCGCGTCCGAACCGGGGCACGGAAGGATCACTGCGGCCGACATCCGCGACGCCGCCGCCGTCACCCTCGTCGTCGGGGTGGCCGGCGTGCTGCTCGGCGTGCTGTGGGCCTGGCTCGCCCCGCGCATGCAGTTCGTCTCCAACGGGCAGGCGGTGTTCCTGAGCGACACCGAGAGCGAGGCCCGGATCGGGGCCGACGGGACGTTCTTCCTGCTGGCTGCCGGGCTGGGCGTGCTGAGCGCCGTCGCCACCTTCCTGTGGCGCCGCCGCGGCGGCGTACCGCTCGTCATCGGCCTGGCGCTCGGCTCCGGCTTCGCCTCCCTCGTGGGCTGGCGCCTGGGGCTGCGGCTGGGGCCCGCGCGGGACGTCGCGGTGGCGGCGGCGGAGGCGGGCAAGGGGGTGCCGTTCGATGCGCCGCTGCAGTTGCTGGCGCACGGGGTGCTGCTGGTGTGGCCGATGGTAGCGATTCTCGTGCACCTGGGGATGACGGCGTTGTGGGCTCCGCGGGAGGTCGTGGCTGCGCCGGGCTTCTCGTGGGGCGGGGTCTACCCGCCGGCCCACGTCCATGCGGGGCCGGGCCCCGCAGCCCCGGCGAAGCCGAGGAACCAGGCCGAGCCGGAGCCGCCCCGCTGACCGCTGCCCAGGGCCTTGCCGGCCGTGGCGGATCTGACCGCCCGTTGTGGCTGGTCGCGCAGTTCCCCGCGCCCCTTACGGGGCACGATCCAGCCTCGCCGGCGTTTGAGGCGTGGGGGTACCCCCGGACGGAGTCTGGGGGAGGGTCTGGGGCGGAGCCCCGGTTACGGGAAGGGGCGGGGTGGGGAAAGGCCCCGCGCAGCGGTGCCCGCCCCGGCTCAGGGCCGGGCGATCGGGGCGAGGGTTGCGCTCGTGAGGGTGGCCAGGTCCGCAGGGGCCAGCTCGACCTCCAGGCCCCGCCGCCCGGCCGAGACGCACACCGTCGCGAAGCCCGCCGCAGACACGTCCACCACCGTCCGCAGCCGCTTCCGCTGCCCCAGCGGCGAGATCCCGCCCCGCACATACCCCGTCGTCCGCTCCGCCAGCACCGGATCCGCCATCGCGGCCCGCTTGCCGCCCACCGCCGCCGCGAGCGCCTTCAGGTCCAGCGAGCCCGACACCGGCACCACGGCCACCGTCAGCTCGCCGTCCACCTCGGCGACCAGCGTCTTGAAGACCTGCGCGGGGGAGACCCCGAGGGCCTCGGCCGCCTCCTCGCCGTACGAGGGGTGGGCGGGGTCGTGCTCGTAGGAGTGGACCGTGTGGTCGATCCCCGCCGCCGTGACGGCGGTCAGTGCGGGGGTGCCCGCCGCGGCCTTGGACTTCTTCGCCATGCGCACTCGCTTCCGCTTCCGCTGCTACCTGCCTGCCTGCCTGACTGCCGGCCCGGTCAGTTCAGGTTCGTCGGGGTCCGGGTCAGGTCCGTCATCGGCAGGGACGGCAGGTGGCGGATCACCGCGGTCTCGTGCCGCAGCAGCTTCAGCTCCTCCGCCAGCCGCGTCGCCGTGTCCGGCGCCTGGAGCAGCCGCTGCTTCGACGGGATGTCCAGCACCGCCGCCGCCGCGACCAGGTACGAGACCACCGACGGCTCGTCGGGCAGTTCCGCGGCGGTGGCCAGCGAGCGCTCGCGCGCCCCGGCGAGCCGCTTCTGGTAGGCGCGGAAGGCCCGCAGGACCCCCTCCGCCAGTGCGCCCGCGCCGTCGCCGGGGTCTTCGGGGAGCTCCTCCAGCTCGGCCGTCAGGTACGGGCCGGACGCGTCCACCGACAGCAGCCGGACCCGGGTCGTACCGGTGGCCAGCACCTCGAAGCTGCCGTCCTCGCGCTCCCGGATGGTCGCCGCGTCCGCGATGCAGCCGACCCGGTGGAACGCCTGGATCGGGTCCGCGCCGAAGCCGGCCGTCGGTCCCCGTTCGGGCAGGGCGGTCTGGTCCGGCATGCCGGGCGCGGTCGGTGCCACCTCGCGGCCGTCGCGGATCGCGACGACGGCGAAGCGGCGCGGCTCGTCGTCGCCCGTCTTCAGCAGCTCGCGCATCATGGCGCGATAACGCTCCTCGAAGACGTTCAGCGGGAGCACGAGCCCCGGGAACAGCACCGAGTTCAGCGGGAAGAGCGGCAGGCGAACGGTGGTCACGACGCACAGGGTAATCGCCCGGGCGCAGACCGGGTCACCCCCGTCGCAGCAGCCGGGAGGCGCCCGCCGCCACCGTCGTGGCCAGGATCCACCCGAGCATGACGAGCACGGCCGCGCCCCACTGCCAGGGCCCGGTCAGCCGCCAGTACCCCTGCTGGCCGAGGTCGACCACCGGCAGCAGCAGGTCGAGCGCGAACAGGGCGGGGTTCCACACCGGCGCCTCGCCCGGCTTGAGGGCCTGCGGCTCCAGGCCGGAGAACAGCAGGGCGCCCGCAGCCCACAGCACCGCCATCCACATGGCCGCCTTGCCCGGCCGGTAGCCGTACGCCACCGTCCAGTCCTGGAGGTGGCCCCACAGCCTCGCCGCCGGAGGCAGCGTCGGCCGCCGCCGGCGCTGCTTGGCCAGCAGCACCTCCCGGGCGTCCGCGTCCTCGCCGCTCGCACGCAGCACGCTCGCCAGCCGCTCGTACGGCTCCGGGTTGTACTCCGGGGTGGCCGCCTCCAGCCAGGCCAGCCGGCGCGCCAGCGGGAAATGACCGCGCGGCGCGAGGTTGTCGTACTGGAAGCCCTCGATCGACAGCCGGCCCGGGCCCGGCCAGCTCGTGGACAGGTCCACCAGCTTGACCACCTTCGCCCCCGAGACCACCACCCGGCCCTGCTCCGGGGCCTCGCCGACGAAGCGGAACTCCGGCGTCTGGATCCGCCGCAGGGACACCTCCTGCTCGGCGGTGAGCACGAAGCGGGCGCCGTAGAAGTCCACGGCGTCCCCGAACCGCCCGTCGTCCAGCCGCAGCCCGCCCCGGCACTCGAACCGCCGGGCCGGCTGGCCGCGGGCCGGGGTCTGGCCCATGCCGTACGGGGGAGTGGACGTCGGGTCGCCGCCGGCCCGGTCCAGCACGACCGAGGTCAGGTACAGGGTCCGCTCGACGGTGAGCTGGGGCGCGTTGAGCGCGCGCCGCCCGTGCGGATTGCTCAGGAGCGCCCCGCGCAGGCTCATCGACACCCCGACCTTCGCTCCCCGCAGGCTGACCTCGCCGTACGTGTGCAGCAGCTCGGCCTGGAAGTCCTGGGCGACCGACATGCCGTCGGCGGCGATCGCCCGGCCCCTGCTGTCGCGCCGCACCACCGCCTGGCTGATCAGCAGGTCCGTGCCGATCTGCGCGTCGGTGAGCCGGATCCCGCGCGCCACCCGGCAGCGCGGCAGGTGCAGGTCCCCCTCGGTGTGCAGCCGGGCCGCGTCCAGCCGGGGGATCGAGCAGCTGATCATGCGCAGCGTCACGAAGCGGGTCTCGGAGAGCTGCACCTCGCTGTCGAAGCGGCACGACTGCAGCTCGACGTACGGCTCGACGGTGCCGCCCGAGAGGTCCAGGCGCCCGGTGATCCGCGCCCCGCGCAGCTTCAGCGACGCCACCCGGCCCGGCACCGGCGGCGGGCCGTGGAGCAGCAGCAGGCCCACGACCTCCGCCCGCACGCTCCGCTCCGGGCCCCAGAGCAGGTCCGACATCGGGTCGTCCTGCGCCGGCACGCGGGTGCTGAGGTCGCACATGCGGCCCGTACGGAACGCCTCCCACATGCGCTCTTCGGACGCGGACAGATCCGCCGGCCGCTCCTCCGCCCGCACCTGAGTCATGGCGGCCCCCCTCCGCTGATCACTTCCCCTGCTCGAACGCTAGTCCCCCGCAGTGACAGCCGGGACGCGTATCAGCCAGTGATACGGACGAACGGTCGCGTGAGCAGGTCTGAGAGAATTGGGACGTGATCTCTCGTATCGACCTGCGCGGTGACGCCCTCCCCGAGGGCGGCGCCCTGCGCGACCTGCTGCCCCGTGCCGAGTTCGACGTGGAAGCCGCACTGGAGAAAGTGCGGCCCATCTGCGAGGACGTGCATCATCGCGGCACGGCGGCGCTGATCGAGTACGCGGAGAAGTTCGACGGGGTGAAGCTGGAGCAGGTCAGGGTGCCCGCACAGGCCCTGACCGAGGCCCTGGAACAGCTCGACCCGGCCGTCCGCGCCGCCCTGGAGGAGTCGATCCGGCGCGCCCGGCTCGTGCACCGCGAGCAGCGCCGTACCGACCACACCACCCAGGTCGTGCCCGGCGGCACCGTGACCGAGAAGTGGGTTCCGGTCGAGCGCGTGGGCCTCTACGTGCCCGGCGGCCGGTCGGTCTATCCGTCCTCCGTCGTCATGAACGTCGTCCCGGCACAGGAGGCCGGCGTCGAGAGCGTGGCGGTCTCGTCCCCGCCGCAGAGCGACTTCGGCGGCCTGCCACACCCGACGATCCTCGCCGCATGCGCACTGCTCGGCGTCGACGAGGTGTACGCCGCCGGCGGCGCCCAGGCGATCGCCATGTTCGCCTACGGCACCAAGGGCCCCGACGGCTGCGAGCCGGTCAACCTGGTCACCGGCCCCGGCAACATCTACGTGGCCGCGGCCAAGCGGCTCCTCAAGGGCCGCATCGGCATCGACGCCGAGGCCGGCCCGACCGAGATCGCGATCCTCGCCGACTCCACCGCCGACCCGGTGCACGTCGCCGCCGACCTGATCAGCCAGGCCGAGCACGACCCGATGGCCGCGGCCGTCCTGGTCACCGACTCCGAGGAGCTGGCCGAGGCCACCTCGGCCGAGCTCAGGACCCAGGTCGCCGCGTCCAAGCACATCGACGACCGGATCGTCCCCGCCCTGGCCGGCAAGCAGTCCGCGATCGTCCTGGTCCGCGACCTGGAGGACGGCCTGAAGGTCGTCGACGCGTACGGCGCCGAGCACCTGGAGATCCAGACCGCCGACGCCGCCGCCCTGGCCGCCCGGGTCCGCAACGCGGGAGCGATCTTCGTCGGCCCCTGGGCCCCGGTCTCGCTCGGCGACTACTGCGCCGGCTCCAACCACGTGCTGCCCACCGGCGGTTGCGCCTGCCACTCCTCGGGCCTGTCCGTGCAGTCCTTCCTGCGCGGCATCCACATCGTCGACTACACGCGCGACGCCCTCGCCGAGGTCACCCACCACGTGGTGACGCTGGCCGAGGCCGAGGACCTGCCCGCGCACGGAGCGGCCCTGAAGGCCCGCTTCCACTGGAAGGTGCCCTCCGCATGACCGGAACCGCGATCGGGATCGACGACCTGCCCGTCCGGGACGAGCTGCGCGGCAAGTCCCCGTACGGCGCCCCGCAGCTCGACGTGCCCGTCCAGCTCAACACCAACGAGAACCCGTACCCGCTGCCCGAGCCGCTGGTGCGGCGGATCGCCGAGCGCGTCGCCGAGGCCGCCCGCACCCTCAACCGCTACCCCGACCGGGACGCGGTCGAGCTGCGCACCGAGCTCGCGAAGTACCTCACCCGCACGGGCAAACACCCGGTCGGCATGGAAAACGTCTGGGCCGCCAACGGCTCCAACGAGGTCCTCCAGCAGCTGCTCCAGACCTTCGGCGGCCCCGGCCGGACCGCGATCGGCTTCGAGCCCTCGTACTCGATGCACTCGCTGATCGCCCGCGGCACCGGCACCGGCTGGATCTCCGGGCCGCGCAACGAGGACTTCCGCCTCGATGTGGAGGCCGCCGCGCGGGCCATCGCCGAGCACGCCCCCGACGTCGTCTTCATCACCTCGCCCAACAACCCCACCGGCACGGCGGTCGACGCCGGGACCGTCCTCGCCCTGTACGAGGCGGCGCAGGAGGCCAAGCCCTCGCTGGTCGTCGTGGACGAGGCGTACGTGGAGTTCTCCCACCGGGACTCCCTGCTGCCCCTCATCGAGGGCCGGCCGAACCTGGTGATCTCCCGGACCATGTCCAAGGCCTTCGGCGCGGCCGGCCTGCGCCTGGGCTACCTGGCCGCGCACCCCGCCGTCGTGGACGCGGTCCAGCTGGTGCGCCTGCCGTACCACCTGTCGGCCGTCACCCAGGCCACGGCCCTGGCCGCCCTGGAGCACACCGACACCCTGCTCGGCTACGTCGAGCAGCTCAAGGCCGAGCGGGACCGGCTGGTCGCCGAACTGCGGGCCATCGGCTACGAGGTGACCGACTCCGACGCGAACTTCGTGCAGTTCGGCACGTTCGCGGACGCCCACACCGCCTGGCAGCAGATCCTCGCCCACGGTGTCCTGGTCAGGGACAACGGCGTGCCCGGACGGCTGAGGGTCACCGCCGGCACCCCGGCAGAGAACGACGCGTTCCTGGAAGCGGTTCGCGCACTGAAGAAGGAGCAGCAGGCATGAGCCGCATCGGACGGGTCGAACGGACCACGAAGGAGACATCGGTCCTCGTCGAGATAGACCTCGACGGCACCGGCAAGGTCGACGTGTCCACCGGCGTGGGCTTCTACGACCACATGCTCGACCAGCTCGGCCGCCACGGCCTGTTCGACCTCACGGTCAAGACCGACGGCGACCTGCACATCGACTCCCACCACACCATCGAGGACACCGCCCTCGCGCTGGGCGCCGCCTTCAAGCAGGCCCTCGGCGACAAGGTGGGCATCTACCGCTTCGGCAACTGCACCGTCCCGCTGGACGAGTCCCTCGCCCAGGTCACCGTCGACCTCTCCGGCCGCCCCTACCTCGTGCACACCGAGCCCGAGAACATGGCGCCGATGATCGGCGAGTACGACACCACGATGACCCGGCACATCCTGGAGTCGTTCGTGGCGCAGGCGCAGATCGCCCTGCACGTCCACGTCCCGTACGGCCGCAACGCCCACCACATCGTGGAATGCCAGTTCAAGGCGCTGGCCCGGGCCCTGCGCTACGCCTCGGAGCGCGACCCGCGCGCCGCCGGCATCCTCCCCTCCACGAAGGGCGCCCTGTAGCCGTGACCGGTCTGTCCACCGTCCTGATCGTCGTCGGCCTCTTCCTGGCCGGCGGCGTCTACTCGTTCCAGAAGCAGCAGATGCCCAAGTCGGTCGTCCTGCTGCTCGCCATCGGCTCCGCGATGTGTCTGCTCGCCGGAGTCCTGCGGATCCAAGGAATCTGGGGATGAGCAAGAAGAACGTCGTGGTCTTCGACTACGGCTTCGGCAACGTCCGCTCCGCCGAGCGCGCCCTCGCACGGGTCGGCGCGGACGTCGAGATCACCCGCGACTACGACAAGGCGATGGACGCCGACGGCCTCCTCGTGCCGGGCGTCGGCGCCTTCTCCGCCTGCATGCAGGGCCTGACGGCCGCCCGCGGCAACTGGATCATCGACCGCCGGCTGTCCGGCGGCCGCCCGGTCATGGGCATCTGCGTCGGCATGCAGATCCTCTTCGAGCGCGGCATCGAGCACGGTGTCGAGACCGACGGCCTCAACGAGTGGCCCGGCACGGTCGAGCCGCTCCGGGCGCCGATCGTCCCGCACATGGGGTGGAACACCGTCCGCGCCCCCGAGGACAGCCAGGCCTTCGCCGGCATCGACGCCGACACGCGGTTCTACTTCGTCCACTCCTACGGCGTCCGCGACTGGACCCTGGAGGTGGGCAACCCGAACATGCGCGCCCCCATGGTCACCTGGGCCACGCACGGCGAGCCGTTCGTCGCCGCGGTCGAGAACGCGGCCCTGTGGGCCACGCAGTTCCACCCGGAGAAGTCCGGCGACGCCGGCGCCCAGCTCCTCACCAACTGGATCGAGACCCTCTGATGCCGAACACGCTTGAGCTGCTGCCCGCCGTGGACGTCCGCGACGGCCAGGCCGTCCGCCTCGTCCACGGCGAGTCCGGCACCGAGACCTCCTACGGCTCCCCGCTCCAGGCGGCCCTGGCCTGGCAGTCCGCCGGCGCCCAATGGCTGCACCTGGTCGACCTCGACGCCGCCTTCGGCACCGGCGACAACCGCGCGCTCGTCGCCGAGATCACCGGGGCCATGGACATCAAGGTCGAGCTGTCCGGCGGCATCCGCGACGACGCCACCCTGGCCGCGGCCCTCGCCACCGGCTGCACCCGGGTCAACCTGGGCACCGCCGCGCTGGAGACCCCCGAGTGGGTCGCCAAGGTCATCGCCGAGCACGGCGAGAAGATCGCGGTCGGCCTGGACGTGGTCGGCACGACCCTCAAGGGCCGCGGCTGGACCAGCGAGGGCGGCGACCTCTACGAGACCCTGGCCCGCCTCGACTCCGAGGGCTGCGCCCGCTACGTCGTCACCGACATCGGCAAGGACGGCACTCTGACCGGCCCCAACCTGGAACTGCTGCGGAACGTCTGCGCCGCCACCGACCGCCCGGTCGTCGCCTCCGGAGGCGTCTCCTCGCTCGACGACCTGCGTGCCCTGTCCGGCCTGACCGCCGAGGGCGTCGAGGGCGCGATCGTCGGCAAGGCCCTGTACGCCAAGGCCTTCACCCTGCAGGAGGCGCTGGAGGTGGTCTCGGCATGAGCGAGGGCATCCGCCGGGTGCAGTCCGGCTCCCCCTGGGAGGACGTGATCGGCTTCGCCCGGGCCGTCGCGGCCGGCGACCGGGTCGTGGTGGGCGGCACCACCGCCTTCAAGGGCTCGGTGCTGCACGGCGAGGGCGACCCGTACGAGCAGGCGCGGGCGGCGTTCGGCCATGCGCTGGAGGCGCTGACGGAGTTCGGCCTGGGCCCGGAGTCGGTGATCCGCACCCGGATGTACCTGACGCACGTCCGCGACGTCGACGCCGTGGGCCGGGCCCACGCCGAACTGTTCGACGCGGTCCGCCCGGCCGCCACCCTGCTCGTGGTCGAGGGGTTCGTCGACCCGCGCATCCTGGTCGAAGTAGAGCTCGAAGCCTTCCGGGGCGGAGCCGAAGGAGCGTCGTCATGACCCTCGCCGTACGGGTGATCCCCTGCCTGGACGTGGACAACGGCCGCGTCGTCAAGGGCGTCAACTTCCAGAACCTGCGCGACGCCGGCGACCCGGTGGAGATGGCCAAGCTCTACGACGCCGAGGGCGCCGACGAGCTGACCTTCCTCGACATCACCGCCTCGTCCGGGAACCGCGAGACCACGTACGACGTGGTGCGCCGCACCGCCGAGCAGGTCTTCATCCCGCTCACCGTGGGCGGCGGCGTACGCACCGCCGAGGACGTGGACAAGCTGCTGCGGGCCGGCGCGGACAAGGTCGGCGTCAACACCGCCGCCATCGCCCGCCCCGAGCTCATCCAGGAGATCGCCGAACGCTTCGGCCGCCAGGTCCTGGTCCTGTCGGTCGACGCCCGCCGCACCCCGTCGGGCTCCTTCGAGGTCACCACGCACGGCGGCCGCAAGGGCACCGGCCTCGACGCGGTCGAGTGGGCGCACCGGGCGGCCGAGCTGGGCGCGGGCGAAATCCTGCTGAACTCGATGGACGCCGACGGTACCAAGGACGGCTACGACGTCGAGATGATCGCGGCGGTCCGCAAGCACGTGACCGTCCCGGTGATTGCCTCCGGCGGCGCGGGCAAGCTGGCCGACTTCCCGCCGGCCGTCGCCGCGGGCGCGGACGCGGTGCTGGCCGCGTCGGTCTTCCACTTCGGTGACCTGCGCATCTCGGAGGTCAAGCAGACCTTGCGCGAGGCCGGCCACCCGGTCCGCTGAGCCTCCGCGATCCGCTGCGCGGAGCCATTCCCCTCCCCGCCCCTTCCCGAAACCGGGGCTGCCGCCCCGGACCCCGTTCCGTGCGCTTCGCGCCCGGTGCGCTCAAACGCCGCGCGGGCTGGAATGTGCCGCTGCGCGGCATATCCAGCCCCGCCGGCGTTTGAGGCGCGGGGGTCCGGGGGCGGAGCCCCCGGTTACGGGAAGGGGCGGGGTGGGGAACAGCCCCGCAGGGTCAGATGCCGAGCTTCGCCGCCGTCAGCTTGGCCACGGCCTCCTCCTCGCCCTCCAGCTCGACCTTCGCCGCGGCCTGCCGCCCGAAGCAGAACAGCGTCAGCTCCCCCGGCTCACCGATCACCGTCACCACCGGCACCCCCTTGTGCGCCACCGCCGTCTGCCCGTCCGGGCGCCGCAGCACCAGGCCGACCGGCGAGCGCCGGCCCGTCAGCCGGGCCAGCTTCTCCAGCCGGGACCACAGCACGTCGGAGAAGACCGGGTCCAGCTCCCGCGGACTCCAGTCGGGCTGGGCCCGGCGCACGTCCTCGGCGTGGACGAAGAACTCCACCGCGTTGGCCGCCTCGTCGATCTGCTTCAGCGCGTACACCGACATCCGCGGCGGCCCGGTGCGGATCAGCCGCAGCAACTCCTCGTACGGCTTGGCCGTGTACTCGTCCATGGCCTGGTCCAGCCGCGCCTTGAGCACGTTCAGCAGCAGGCCGCCCGCCGCGTCCGGGCGGCGCTCCCGCACCACCACGTGCGCGGCCAGGTCACGGCAGGTCCAGCCCTCGCACAAGGTGGGGGCTCCCGCTCCGGCTTCCTCCAACAGGTCCGCCAGCAACAGGCGTTCGCGCTTCGCATGCGTCGACATGGCGGCAAGCCTACGTCCGGAAACCCTCCCGTGCCTGCCCATCAGGCGGACAGCGGGCCGTGACCCGGACCCTCGCCCGGCACAATGGCCCCATGAGTACGTCCCCCCGACCCAGCAGCCTCGATCCCGCCATCGCCGCCCGGCTCAAGCGCTCCCCGGACGGCCTGGTGCCCGCGATCGCCCAGCAGTACGACACCGGTGAGGTGCTCATGCTCGGCTGGATGGACGACGAGGCCCTGCACCGCACCCTGACCACGGGCCGCTGCACGTACTGGTCCCGCAGCCGCGGGGAGTACTGGGTCAAGGGGGACACTTCCGGCCACTTCCAGCACGTGAAGTCCGTCGCCCTGGACTGCGACGCGGACACCGTGCTCGTGAAGGTCGACCAGGTCGGCGCGGCCTGCCACACGGGGGCCCGCACCTGCTTCGACGCCGACGTCCTTCCGCTCGCCGACGACGCCGTACAGGCATAGGTAGGGTCCCACCCCATGGATCTTGAGACGTTCCGCAAGCTCGCGGCCGACCGCCGCGTCATCCCCGTCAGCCGCCGGCTGCTGGCGGACGGGGACACCCCCGTCGGTCTCTACCGCAAGCTGGCCGCCGAACGCCCCGGCACCTTCCTGCTGGAGTCCGCCGAGAACGGTCGCTCCTGGTCCCGCTACTCCTTCGTCGGGGTGCGCTCCGACGCCACCCTGACCGTCCGCGACGGCCAGGCGCACTGGATCGGCACCGCCCCCGTCGGCGTACCCACCGGCGGCGACCCGCTCGACGCCCTGCGCGCCACCGTCGAGGCCCTGCACACCCCCCGCGACCTGACCTCGCTCCTCGGCGAGGCGATGCCCCCCTTCACCGGCGGCATGGTCGGCTACCTGGGCTACGACATCGTCCGCCGCCTGGAGCGCATCGGCGACCACGCCCGCGACGACCTCCAGCTGCCCGAGCTGACCATGCTGCTCACCTCCGACCTGGCGGTCCTCGACCACTGGGACGGCACGGTCCTGCTCATCGCCAACGCCATCAACCACAACGCCCTCGACACCGGCGTGGACGAGGCGTACGCGGACGCGGTGGCCCGGCTCGACGCCATGGAGGCCGACCTCGCGCGGCCCGCCCCGTACACCCCGACCCCGCTGCCCGCCTCCGTGCCGCCCGGCTTCGAGGACGGCACCGTCACCGCGCTGTGGGGCGGCGCGGCCTACCAGGACGCCGTCGAGGACATCAAGGAGCGCATCCGCGCCGGCGAGGCCTTCCAGGTGGTGCCCTCGCAGCGGTTCGAGACCCCCTGCGCCGCCTCCGCGCTCGACGTCTACCGCGTCCTGCGGGCCACCAACCCGTCCCCGTACATGTACCTCTTCCGCTTCGAGAACGGCTTCGACGTCGTCGGCTCCAGCCCGGAGGCCCTGGTCAAGGTCGAGGACGGCCGCGCCATGGTGCACCCCATCGCCGGCACCCGGCACCGCGGCGCCACCCCGCAGGAGGACCACGACCTCGCCGAGGAACTGCTCGCCGACCCCAAGGAGCGGGCCGAGCACCTCATGCTCGTCGACCTGGGCCGCAACGACCTGGGCCGGGTCTGCGAGCCCGGCTCGGTCGAGGTGGTCGACTTCATGTCGATCGAGCGGTACTCGCACGTCATGCACATCGTCTCCACGGTCACCGGGCAGGTGGCCGAGGGGAAGACCGCCTTCGACGTGCTCACCGCCTGCTTCCCGGCCGGCACCCTGTCCGGCGCGCCCAAGCCGCGCGCCATGCAGATCATCGAGGAGCTGGAGCCCACCCGCCGCGGGCTGTACGGCGGCTGCGTCGGCTACCTCGACTTCGCCGGGGACTCCGACACCGCCATCGCCATCCGCACCGCGCTGCTGCGCGACGGGACGGCGTACGTGCAGGCCGGCGCCGGAGTGGTCGCCGACTCCCGGCCCGAGGCCGAGGACACCGAGTGCCGCAACAAGGCGTCCGCCGTCCTGCGGGCCGTCAGCGCGGCGAACCGCCTCCACGGCGCCTGAGGCATCCCCCCCGGCGCATGCCGGGCGGTGCCTGAGGGATAGTGGGGTATGTGAGTGCCGTACCCCCGCCCCGCACCGAAGAGCCCCGGCCCGCCGCCCGCGGCGGCCGCCGCAGCGTGGCCGCCGCCCTGCTGCTCGGCGACGGGCTCGGACCGGGCCTGCTGCTCGCCGTCGTACCGGCCGTCGCCGCCGCGTACGTCGCCGCCCGCGCCGCCGGCCGGGCCCCGCGACCCTGGACCCTGGCCTGGTCCCTCGGCTGTGTCGCCCTGCTCGCCGTGCCCGCCCTGCGCGACTCCGCCTGGCCGGTCGGCCTCGCCGTGCTGGCCGCCGTAGGACTCGGTGCGCTGGCCCTCTACGGCAGCCGCACGTGGCCGGGCGTACTGCTCAGCCCGCTCGGCTTCTTCGACGCGGCCCCGACCGGTGTGCAGTGGGCCTGGGCCGGACTGCGCGAGCGCAGCAACGGCAGCCGGGACCGCTGGTGGCCGGTCGTGCGGGCCGTCGCCGTCGCCCTCGTCCTGCTCCTGCTCTTCGGTGCGCTCTTCGCCTCCGCCGACGCCGCCTTCGCGGATCTCCTGGGCGGTCTGACCCCGGACGTGACCGTCGGCGACAGCCCGCTGCGCGTCGTGCTCTTCCTGTTCGGCCTGCTGGTCGCGCTCGCCGCCGCCCGCGCCGCGGCGGCCCCGCTGCGCTGGGACCGGATCAAGGTGACCCCTGGCCGGCCGCGCTCCCGCGTGGAGTGGTCGCTCCCGCTGATCGTCCTGAACCTGCTCTTCGCCGGCTTCAACGCCGTCCAGCTGACCGTCCTGTTCGGCGGCTACGCCAAGGTCCTGGAGCACACGGGCCTGACCTATTCCCAGTACGCCCGCCAAGGCTTCTGGCAGCTGCTGTGGGCCACCCTGCTCACGCTCGTCGTGATCGCCCTGGCCCTGCGCTGGGCCCCGCGTGCCGGAGCCGCCGACAAGCGGCTGGTCCGCGCCGTGCTCGGCACGCTCTGCCTGCTCACGCTCGTCGTGGTCGCCTCCGCGCTGCGGCGCATGGACCTGTACGTCGACGCGTACGGGCTGACCCGGCTGCGCATTTCGGTGGCCGCGATGGAGCTGTGGCTCGGGCTGGTGATCGTACTGATCCTGGCGGCCGGGCTGTTCGGCGCGCGCTGGCTGCCGCGCGCGGTCGTGGCGAGTGCGGGGGCCGCCGTCCTGGCGTTCGGGCTGCTCTCCCCGGACGGGATGGTCGCGGAGAAGAACGTGGCGCGCTTCCAGCAGGACCGCAAGATCGACCTCGCCTACTTCCAGGACCTGTCGGCGGACGCGGTGCCGGCCCTCGACCGGCTGCCCGAACCCCACCGCTCCTGCGCCCTGCGCGGCATCAACGACGAGCTGTCGGACGCCGGCCGCAAGCCCTGGTACGCCACGAGCCTCGGTGAGGAGCGGGCGAAGCGGATCCTGGCCGACCGCCCGGTGACCGCCTCGTACTCGACGTGCTCCAAGCTGGGCACGTTCGGCAGCCGGATCGAGTACTGAGCGCACGCCTCGTACGGCACGCACGCACGCTTCGTACGGCACGCACGCACGCTTCGTACGCACGCCACGCCACGCTTCGTACGTGTACGCCATGCCTCGTACGCGACGCTTCGTACGGCACGCCCCGTACGGCGGCGGCGTGCCGTACGAGGCGTGCGCAGTCCCGCGGTCCGGACGGCCTCAGGCCACCGGACCCGCCCCCGCGGCGCTGCCGTTGAGGGCCTCCAGGTCGCTCTTGCGTACGCGGATCACCAGCAGCGCGGTGAGCAGCGCGAGCCCCGCCATGGCCACGGCGGCCAGGAACGCGGTGGAGATCCCCTGGGTCAGCACGGCGTCGGCCCACGGGTCGGGCAGCCGGCGGGTCTCCAGGAACGCCGCCTGCTGCTCGGGGTCCGCCTGTGCGAGGAAGGCCGCCGCCTGCTTCTCGCCCTCCGTCCGGCTCGCGGTGCCGAACACGGTGACCAGGATGGACAGGCCGAGCGAGCCGCCCACCTGCTGGCTGGCGTTGAGCAGCCCGGACGCGGCGCCCGCCTCGTGCGGTGCCACGCCGGAGACGGCGGTGAGGGTGAGGGTGACGAAGTTCAGGCCCATGCCGAAGCCGAAGAGCAGCATCGGGCCGAGTACCCCGGTGAGGTAGCTGCTGTCGGTGTCGATGAAGGTCAGCCAGGCCAGTCCGGTGCCGGTCAGGGCCGAGCCGACGACCATGAACGGCTTGGGGCCGAAGCGCGGCAGGAAGCGCTGCGAGAGGCCGGCGGCCGTCACGATCGCCACGGTGACCGGCAGGAAGGCGATGCCGGAGGAGATGGGCGAGAAGCCCAGGACGTTCTGCACGAACTGGACGATGAAGAAGAACATGCCGAACATCGCGGCGGCCAGGCCGAGCATGATCACGTAGGTCCCGGCCCGGTTGCGGTCGGCGAACATCCGCAGCGGGGTGATCGGCTCGCGGGCCCGGGACTCGATCAGGGCGAACAGGACGAGCAGCACCACGGCGGCGGCGAAGGAGGCGAGGGCCAGCCCGTCGCGCCAGCCGTCCTCGGAGGCCCGGATGAAGCCGTAGACGAGGGAGGCCATGCCGCCGGTGGAGGTGAGGGCGCCGGCGATGTCGAAGCGGCCGGGGTGGCGCTCCGACTCGTTGATGTAGAGCGGGGTGAGGACGGCGATCAGCACGCCGATCGGCACGTTGACGAAGAGCACCCAGCGCCAGTCGAGCCATTCGGTCAGCATGCCGCCCGTGAGCAGCCCGATCGCGCCGCCGCCGGCGGAGACGGCGGCGAAGACGCCGAAGGCCCGGTTGCGTTCCGGGCCTTCGGCGAACGTGGTGGTGATCAGGGCCAGCGATGTCGGTGAGGCGATCGCGCCGCCGACCCCCTGGAGGGCGCGGGCGGCGAGCAGCTGCCAGGGCTCCTGGGCGAAGCCGCCGAGCAGGGAGGCCAGGGTGAAGAGCAGGATTCCGGCCATGAAGACCCGGCGCCGGCCCAGGATGTCGCCGGCCCGGCCGCCGAGCAGCAGCAGCCCGCCGAAGGTGAGGGTGTAGGCGCTGAGCACCCAGGAGAGGTCGGTGGTGGAGAAGGACAGGGCGGTCTGGATGTGCGGCAGGGCGATGTTCACGATGGTCGCGTCGAGGACGACCATGAGCTGGCAGGCGGCGATGACGGCGAGCGCCACCCCCGGGCGCCCCTGCCGCCGGGCCGCGCCCGGTATCCGGGGCGCGGCGAGTTGAGAGCTTGTCACTGAGGATCCCCCCGAAGTGAAATAGTGAACGCAGTCGTTCACTGCGGCTCCACGGTAGGAGGCGTCAGTTAGTGAACGCAAGCGTTCACTACGGCTGAAAACTTGTACGACAGACGTACGGGCCGGGGCGGAGGTGCGGGAGATGGTGGATTCGGGCAGGTCGGGGGTGTCGCCGTCGTCCGCGGGCAGGTCGGAGGTGCCGCCGTCGTCCGCGGGCCGGCGGCGCGGCGAGCAACTCGTGCAGGCGATCCTCGACTCCGCGCTGGACCAGCTCAGCACGGTCGGCTGGAACGGGCTCACGATGGAGGGCGTCGCGGCGGGCGCCCGGACCGGCAAGGCGGCCGTCTACCGCCGCTGGCCCTCCAAGGCCGACCTGGTCGCCGCGGTGCTGGAGGCCGGGATGCCCCCGCTGGGGGAGATCCCGGACCAGGGTTCGATCCGGGAGGATCTGGCGCTGCTGTGCCGCAGGATGCGTGACGCCATGCACTCGCGGTCCGGGACCGCACTTCGGTCGCTTCTTCACGAATGCGACAGTGTCAGTGCGCAGCGGTTCCATGAGCTGATCCGTACGGTGGTCACCGAGCCGTCGACCCGGCATGTGCGAGACCTCGTAGGTCGCGGAATTGTGCGGGGGGACGTCCGCCCCGACGCCACCGGCGACTATGTGGTGGACGTCATTCCGGCGATGATGATGTACCGGTCGAAAGTGTGCGGAAGCGAATGGACGGACCTCGACATCGCCGAAATGCTCGACCAGGTACTGGTGCCGCTGCTCAAGGCGTGAACGGGCCCGGCCCCGGGGTGTCGCACGGGGTGCCGGTCGGCGTAATCTTGCTGGCGCCATGCCGTACGAAGCACCCACCCACACCGTCGAACGCTCCCTCCGCGCTACCACCGGCGCCAAGGTCATCGCCGGGGTCGACGAAGTCGGACGAGGGGCATGGGCCGGGCCCGTGACCGTGTGCGCGGCTGTCACCGGCCTGCGCCGGCCGCCCGAGGGGCTCACCGACTCCAAGCTCCTGACCCCCAAGCGCCGCGACGAGCTCGCCGTGGTGCTCGCGGGCTGGGTCACGGCCCACGCGCTCGGGCACGCGAGCCCCGAGGAGATCGACGAGCTGGGCATGACGGCCGCCCTGCGGCTCGCCGCGGTCCGCGCGCTGGACGGGCTGCCCGTGCGGCCCGACGCGGTGATCCTCGATGGCAAGCACGACTACCTCGGCGCTCCGTGGCAGGTCCGTACGGTCATCAAGGGCGACCGGAGCTGCGTCGCCGTCGCGGCGGCCTCGGTGATCGCCAAGGTCGAGCGGGACCGGATGATGGCCGTGCTCGGCGGGCCGGGCGGAGGGTTCGAGGACTTCGCCTTCGGCGACAACGCCGGCTACCCCTCCCCGGTGCACCGCGCGGCACTCGAGGCCCTCGGGCCCACTCCGTACCACCGGCTGTCGTGGGCCTACCTCGACACACTGCCCCGGTGGCGGCACCTGAAGAAGGTCCGCCGCAGCGAGGAATTGCTGGAGCTGGAAAACGGAGGCCAACTCGGCTTCGATTTCTGATCGCACGCAAGTACCGCCGACCGGTACGTTTCGTACTGGTGTTTGAAAGACGTCAACTCATGCCTCTCACCCCCGAGGAGCCTCCGATTCACGAGAGTGCCCAGGGTCCCCGCGTCACGCCGGCCGCAGGCCGCACCGCGCCGACCCCCCGCCCTGTACCTGGTCCGCGTCCCGCAGCCGTGCCCCGGCCCGGGCGTCCCGGCCCCTCCCCGGCAGCGGCGAGCCGCGCCGGCGGTGCCTCCCGGCCCACGCCGCCCGCGCAGCGCACGGCGGCCGCCGGTCCCGCCAACTCCACCTCTGCCGGTTCCGGTGCGGCGCCGTCGGTGTCCGCCGCGGTTCCGCAGATCCAGCTGATCCCGGCCTCGGTCGAGGGCGCGCTGGACGCGGCCGAGGAAGCCGTCGACCTGCTGCTCGACACGGGCCGGGCGCCCGGCGACATCCTGGTCCTGACCACCGGTGAGCTCCACCCGTGGGCCGCGCACGAGCTGTCCTTCGGCGAAGCCGCGTACTGGGCCCAGCACGACGCCCGCGACGACGTCTTCTACGCCGACGCCGCCCACGCGCAGCGTGCCGCCGGCCGTCCGGTCGTCGTGTTCGCGGCCAACGGCGGACCGGCCGAGGCGGCTGCCGGCGCCCTGCCCGTCGCGCTCGCGCGCGCCGGGGCACTGCTGGTCGTGTGCGGGGACCCGAAGCAGATCAACACCGTGCTGGGCGCGGGCGTCTGACGCCCCGTACCCGCACGAGGGCGAGGGGCGGGGCGGGCCACGGGCCGGCCCCGCTGAAGCTCTCGCGGATCCCCGCCGCCCCGCCGGGTCAGCTCCCCGCCGCCACGTCGGGGCAGTTCCCGTCGCCCCGTCGGGTCAGTTCCCCGCAGCCCCGTCGGGTCAGCGTGCCGCGGTACGGCGCAGCGCCTCGGCCGCGCCGCCGCCCGTGCGCAGGGTCAGCGGAACCGGGTCCACCGCCGTGTCGCCGAGCGGCAACGGCCGCGAGTGGGCGCTGGGCCGTCGGCCGCCGCGGCCTTCGCCGAACACCTGCCAGCCGTCCTCGGTGAGGGTGATGTACGCCCCGCAGCGCAGGCCGTGCAGCGTGCAGGCGTCCCGCAGCCCCCACATCCAGGCCCCGTCCTCCTCGGTCCACCGCTCGTCACCCTCACGGCAGTAGAGCAGTACGGCGGTCCGGACCGGGGTGCGTCTGCGCAGGTCGTGCGGGATGACCTTGCGCAGCCGGGCCAGCAGCGCGTTGCGGTACTCCCAGCCGTCCGCCGAGCCCGGCCGCTGGACGAACGAGGCACTGGCGACGAGGCGGTCCTCGGGGCCGAGCACGGCGATCACCGCGGTCGAGGGGACGGGCCGGTGCCGGGAGTGCAGCCCGCTGACGACCTCGCGGGGATTGCGCAGCAGCGGAATCCCGGATGCCGTCCACTCGGCTGGTTCCAGCAGCCTGCCGTGCCGACTGGTGCCGCCGGTGGCCGCCGCGAGGGACGGGGTGGCGGGCGGAGCGAATCCGAAGGTCACGGTCCTCCCTTCGGGTACACGCCCGCGGAACGGGCAGGCTGGGATGTGGGCGCGCCGCAGCGCGGCCCAGTGAGTGCGCCGACGAGCCGAGCGGGAGCCCTCCAATTCTCGCGTGGCCTACGAGCGTGCGGCAACGAGCAATTGACGACGCCGACCGGAATTGGTCGGTATGCCGTTCATATCCTTGCCCCGCAGGGGGCCTGATGACGCATCGGACTACGGCTGGACCGCGAGGACCAGCGGAAACACCTCCTTCGCGCCGGCCCGCCGGAGCAGCCGCGCGGCCACGGCGAGGGTCCATCCGCTCTCCGCGCGGTCGTCGACGAGGAGGACGGGGCCTGCCGCCCCGGCCAGCGTCGCAGCCAGCGCAGGGGGCACGGTCAGGGCCTGGTGGAGCCCCCGTACCCGCTGGGCGCTGTTGGACGACGGGAGGCCGAATTCCGGCACCGCGTCGGTGTAGGAGAGCGACCCCAGCAGCGGAATCCGGCCGATGTCCGAGATCCGTGCGGCCAACGAGCCGATCAGCACCGGCCGGGTGCGCGAGGGGAGCGCCACCACCCCCACCGGCCGGGCCGGAGCGTCCGGCTCGCCCGAAGCCCAGCCACCCGGGCCGCGCGCCCAGTCGGCCAGGACCGCCACCACCGCCTGCGCCACATCGTCCGGTACCGGACCGTCAGGGGTCTGCGCGGCCAGCAGGGGACGCAGCCGGTTACCCCAGCCGATGTCCGACAGCCGTCCCAAGGCCCGCCCCGTAGCCGCCTGCTCGCCGGCCGGGATCCGGCCCTTGAGGTCCACCCCGACCGCCGCCAGGCCCGTCGGCCACATCTTGCGCGGCTCCAGCTCCACACCCGGCCGGCCCAGCTCGCCCTTGGCCACGTCCAGCGCGGCCGACGAGACGTCAGCGGTGAAGCGGGCCCCGGCGCAGTTGTCGCAGCGGCCGCAGGGCGCCGCCTCCTCGTCGTCCAACTGGCGCCGCAGGAACTCCATCCGACAGCCCGTCGTCGCCGCGTAGTCCCGCATCGCCTGCTGCTCGGCCGCCCGCTGCCGGGCCACCCAGGCGTAGCGCTCGGCGTCGTACACCCACGGCTCGCCGGTGGCGGTCCAGCCGCCCTTCACCCGGTGCACCGCGCCGTCCACGTCGAGCACCTTGAGCATGGTCTCCAGCCGGGTGCGCCGCAGGTCGACCAGCGGCTCCAGCGCGGGCAGCGACAGCGGCCGGCCCGCCTGCGCCAGCACCTCCAGCGTGCGCCGCACGAGGTCCTCCGGCGGGAAGGCCACCGAGGCGAAGTACTTCCAGATCGCCTCGTCCTCCCGGCCGGGCAGCAGCAGCACCTCCGCGTGCTCCACGCCGCGGCCGGCCCGGCCGACCTGCTGGTAGTAGGCGATGGGTGAGGACGGCGAACCCAGGTGCACCACGAAGCCCAGGTCGGGCTTGTCGAAGCCCATGCCCAGTGCCGAGGTCGCCACCAGCGCCTTCACCCGGTTGGCCTGGAGGTCGTCCTCCGCCTGCTGGCGGTCCGCGTTCTCCGTCCTGCCCGTGTACGAGGCGACGGTGTGCCCGCGGTGGCGCAGGTACGCCGTGACCTCCTCGGCAGCGGCCACCGTCAGGGTGTAGATGATTCCCGAGCCGGGCAGCTCGCCCAGATGGTCCGCGAGCCAGGCCAGCCGGTGCGCCGCGTCCGGCAGCGACAGCACCGCGAGGCTGAGGCTCTCCCGGTCCAGCGCGCCCCGCAGCACCAGCGCGTCCGTGCCGGCGCCCGTGCCCAGCTGCTCCGCGACGTCCGCCGTCACCCGGGCGTTGGCCGTGGCGGTGGTCGCGAGGACCGGCACCCCCGGCGGCAGGTCGGCCAGCATGGTGCGCAGCCGGCGGTAGTCGGGGCGGAAGTCGTGCCCCCAGTCGGAGATGCAGTGCGCCTCGTCCACCACCAGCAGCCCGGTCGCCGCCGCCAGCTTCGGCAGCACCTGGTCCCGGAACTCGGGGTTGTTCAGCCGCTCCGGGCTCACCAGCAGGACGTCCACCTCGCCCGCGGCGACCTCGGCCTGGATGCCCTCCCACTCCTCGGGGTTGGCGGAATTGATGGTCCGGGCGTGGATGCCGGCCCGGGCCGCCGCCTCGACCTGATTGCGCATCAGCGCGAGCAGCGGGGAGACGATGACCGTGGGACCCGCGCCGGCCGCCCGCAACAGGGACGTCGCCACGAAGTACACCGCGGACTTGCCCCAGCCGGTGCGCTGCACGACCAGCGCGCGCCGCTTGTGCGCGACGAGGGCCTCGATCGCCCGCCACTGGTCCTCGCGCAGCCGAGCCGCGCCCGTCGGGTCGCCGACGAGACGGGCGAGTACGGAATCGGCCGAGGACCTCAGGTCTGCGTTCATGCCCCCATGCAACCCGATGGCTCCGACATCGCGCCAATGCCGGCCCGGGGCTGTGGACAACATGTGCCGGAGGTTATCCACAGGGCTTTCGGGATCGGGGCGGTCACGGGACCTTCGAGCCATGACGAAGAACCTCGAACCCCGTGACCCGTCCGTCCCCTCCACCGACCCCCAGATCACCCTGCGCGGCCCGGCCGAGCTGGCCGACGCCCTGCCCTACATGGTCGGATTCCACCCGACCGACTCCCTCGTGATGGTCGCCGTGCACGGCGAGGGCGGCCGCTTCGGCGGCCGGCTGCGCGTCGGCATCCCGCCCGAGCCGGAGGAGTGGGAGGACATCGCCCGGCAGGTCGCGGACTGCCTCGTCCGGGGCAGCGAGCGGCGTGCGGGCAAGCCTGACGGAATCGTCCTCTACCTGTGCCAGGACCCGCGCGGCGACGAGGGCGGACAGCGGGTCATGACCCGGCTGCGCCCGCTCGCCCAGCGGGTCCGCATCGCCTGTGGGGCCCTCGACGTCCCCGTGCTCGAAGCGCTGTGCATCTCGGACGGCCGGTACTGGTCGTACTGCTGCCCCGACGCGCGCTGCTGCCCGGCGGAGGGCACCGTCCTCGCCCCGCCGGGCACGTCGGTGATGGCGGCCGCCGCCACCTACGCCGGGCTCCATGTCCGGGGCACCCTCAAGGACATCGAGCGGCGGCTCTCCCCGCTGCGCGGGCCGGCCGCGCAGGCGCAGGAGCAGGCCCTGGACCGGGCGGCCGTCTCCCTCGTGCCGAGGATCCTCGACGGCGCCACCAAGGAGGAGGTCGGAGCGGAGACGCTGGCACTGGCGCGGCAGCTGATGCACCGTCTCACCCTCGCCCCGCCTGCCGAGGGCGGCCCCCGCGCCGACGACTGGGACGACGCGCTGCTCGGCCACGACGAGGCGGCCTCCCTGATCCTCGGACTCCAGGACCGGGAGATCCGCGACGTCGCCGCCGAATGGATGGAGGGCGAGGAGGCCGCGCCCGCGCTGCGGCTGTGGCGCGCCCTGGCCCGCCGGTGCGTCGGGGTCTACGGGGAGCATGCGGCGGCGCCGCTCACCCTGGCCGGCTGGGTCTCCTGGTCCACCGGCGACGAGCCGACCGCCCGCGTCGCGCTCACACTCGCCCTCCAGGCCGACAGCTCCTACCGCTTCGCCCAGCTGCTGCACCACGCGTGCAACGAGGGCATCGACCCGGAGGGACTGCGGCACTGCCTGCGCGAGGAGCGCAGGCGCCGCGAGCCGCGCCGCAGGCGCATCACCACCCGCCCCGCCAACCGCCGTCCCCGCACCACCCGCAACCGCACGCGCCGCACGACCGGGAGCGAGCAGTGAACGGCGCCGTGGCCGGGCCGGCGGCCGTGACCGGGCGGGGCAGGGAGCCTGTGCCGGAGGCGGGGCGTGGGCCCGCGC
>NZ_WTFF01000093.1 GCF_019400985.1 Streptomyces bambusae | reverse complement strand
CCCGCCCGAGCAGCGGCCCGGCACGTGCGCGACCCGGGCCGCGCCGGCGCCGCCCTCGCCCACGGCGACCCGGACACGGCGGTCACCGCCCTGCTGGACGTCCCCGACGGCCTCCCGTCCCGCGCCGCGCTCCTCGCGCAGGCGCACCTGGCGGCCGGGCACGCCGAACAGGCCCTGCGCCTGATCGCCGAGGCGGAGGGCGAAGCCGGGACGACCGTGCCGGACCGGGTACGGCTGGCCCTGCTGCACGCCCACCACGCCCTGCTGGACGGCGACGAGGTCGCTGCGCGCGACCGGCTCGTACAGGCCCTGGAGACCGCGCGCCCTGAACTGCTCAGGCGTCCCTTCACGGAAGCCGGCCCGTGGGTACGGCACCTGGTCAGCGGGCTCGACGGGCAGGGCGGCGCGTACGCCTGGCTCACCACCGCCGTCCCGCCGTGTGCGGACACCGTGGTCGAGGAGCTGAGCCCCCGTGAGAAAGAGGTGCTCGCACAGGTGGCGCGCATGATGTCGACCGAGGAGGTGGCCGCCGAGCTGCAGCTGTCGGTCAACACCGTCAAGACCCATCTGCGGGCCATCTTCCGCAAGTTGTCCGTGTCGCGACGCCGCGACGCGGTGGAACGCGCGCGGGAGCTGCACCTCCTGTGACCGGCGCCACCGTGATACCCGTCGTCCCGTCACACCGCCGCGGCGGCCCCGTCACCTGTGACGTCACCTGTGGCGGGTGAGGTGCGCGGCACCGGAGCCGGACCAGTCTGGACCCACCGACCCGACCGGGTCCCGGTGGACGGGGAGGAAGGACGGCTGCCCATGCGCTACGAATTCCGGATCACGGGCCACGTGTCCGAGCCGCTGTCCCACGCCTTCCCGGAACTCGGCACGGTGCGGGCGCCCGGCCAGACCCTGTTCTTCGGCCCCGTCACGGACGAGGCGCACCTCTACGGCCTCCTCGGCCGGTTCCGGGACCTGGGCCTGCGCGTCGAGGAGATGCGGCGCCTGCCCGACTGAGGGCGCCCGCCCGACGGGACCCGGGCGGGCGGACGCCCGATCCGTCCCGGTTCACCCGTCGAGGGTGATCCACAGCGGTCCTGGCGCACGGCACAGTCGAACCGCTATCCCCCCGCCACAAGGAGGACGACATGGAGGGCCTCGTGCCACTGGCGTACGACTATCCGGTTCTCGGGGTGTTCTGGACCACGCTGTGGATCTTCCTGTGGGTCCTGTGGTTCTTCCTGCTGTTCAAGGTCATCCTCGACATCTTCCGGGACCACGACCTGAACGGCTGGGCCAAGGCCGGCTGGCTGGTGTTCGTTCTCGTCCTGCCCTTCCTCGGCGTCTTCGTGTACGTGGTGGCGCGCGGGAAGAACATGGGCCGGCGGGAGCTCCAGCACGCCCAGGACCAGCAACAGGCCATGGACGACTACATCCGGCGAACCGCCGGCTCGGCCGGCGCGAGCGAGGCGGACCAGCTCGCCCGGCTGTCGGAGCTCAAGGCGAGAGGCGACATCACCGAGGAGGAGTACCAGCAGGCCAAGCAGCGCGTCCTGCAGTGAGGGCGTAGGCGGGGCACGTGCGGCCGGCTCGCTAGCCGGCCGCACCCGCGTCGGGCGGATCAGCGGAAGGATCGGGTGCGGTCGGCCGGCGTACGGCGCCCGAGCCCAGGATGATCGCGGCGCGGACCCGCATCGGGCCCTCGCCGCGACGGGAGAGCAGTACGACCTCGTCCACCCGCGCCGACAACGTGCCCAGCCGGGCGGTGCACTCGGCGGCCAGGCTGCGCGGGTCCCGGGTCCGGCCGAGCGAGAGGTGCGGTGTGAACCGGGCGAACCGGCTCCCGCAGAGGGGGAACGGCTCGGCCAGCGCGCGCTGGAGTGCCGCCCACGGGCCGAGGCCGGCCGCGGCGGGGTCCAGCCATACGGTGGAGTAGGCGCGGTGCCGGAAGCTGCGCGCCCCGCTCAACCGGACGGCGAACGGCTCGCGTTCGGCGGCGGCCGAGGCCAGCAGGGGCAGGGCCCGTTCGAAGTCCGCCTCCGGAACGAAGCCGAAGATCAGATTGACATGCGGCGGCCAGCGGCGGATCTGCGGATCGTGCACCTCGCGGACACTCTGGATCGGGGGCCACAGCTCGGGCGGGGGCAGCCACGCCACGGCGGTGCGCGGCGTGGGGGCGACGTCGAGGGTCGCCGGGGGAGCGGGTCCGCCGGCTGGCGGCTGCATGTCTGCCACGCCCTCATGATGCCGGGCCTGCACATCAATACGCGTCCGTCGGACGCACAGATTGAGTCCGGTGGACGTGCCCGCGGGACCGTGCCCGACGGGCTGCAGGGCGCCCTGGCGGCCGACGCGATGCGCGTCGCGGACCCGACGCCGACCTCCTGGTCCGGTCTCCCGCGCCCTGACACTGCCGGCAGCCGCCCGCGCGGAGGGCGCGGAAGGCCGCAGCGGAGGAAAATGGGACCCGGGAGCGTCATGTCTTCCGTCGTCCGATGGGCCAGCCGTTCGCTGACCGCGGTGCTGGCGAGCACCGCGATCGCCTGGGGCGGTGTTGCCGTACCGGCACCCGGCCCGGCACCCGCGGCGACCGCCGTGCCCGCGCCGGAGCCGTACATCGTCCCCGATCCGGACCACGGCCCACCCGGCGAACGAGTGGTCGTGTACGGATACGGGTTCCAGCAGTGCTACGACCCTCCCCTCCCCACGTCGGACGATGCGGCCGGGCCGACGCCCCGCGACATCCACGTCACCTGGCAGGGCGCGAATCCCAGCATCGCCCGGGCCGACCTCGACAGCGGTGAATTCGAGGCCGACATGACCGCACCGTCCGACGCCGCCCCCGGCACGTACGAGGTCCGGGCGGAATGCGTCGGCATCCCTGCCATCCACGCCGAGGCGTGGTTCACGGTGGACGGCGGTGGGAGCCCGAGCCAGCCTCCGGCGACACCGGACGTGACGCTCGATCCCACCGAAGGCCCGGCCGGGACCGAGTCCGTGAAGGTGTTCGGTTCAGGGTTCACCTGTCCGAGCGTGGACGTGCTGTGGGACGGGGCGTCGGTGCGGACGGTCGACGTCGGCGGTGACGGAAGCTTCGCCACCGCGCTGGACGTGGCGACGGATGCGGAGCCCGCCGAGCACACGGTACGGGCCCAGTGCACGGCCTCGGCGGAGACGGGTGACGAGGCCGGGTTCACTGTCGTCGGCCCGCCCCCATCGGAGCCCCCGACTGATTCCCCGTCCGACTCACCGGACACCAGCAACACGCCCGACACGCCCGACACCCCCGACTCGGTCGATGCGATCCCGTTCGGGCTCGTCGTCGGCTCGAGCTTCCTCGGCGTGGCCCTACTCGCCATTGCAGGGGCCGTGCTGCTGAACCACCGCCCCCGAGGCCCGCGCTGGGTGCAGCAGCACGTCAGCGCCCGCCTGCGCCCCACCGCCGGCCTGACCGACGTGGCCGAGCCCTACGAGGGAGCAGGCCCAGGCACCCGCTCCGTACGGCTGGAGCCGCACGCGGACCCCGGCGACCTGAGTGTGAAGGAGGACGGCACATGACCACGGCCCCTGTCCCCGCCGCCCCTGCCCTCGGCCCCCTCACGGTGCGGGCCTTCCTGCTCGGCCCGCAGCCGGGGGAGTCCGCCGAGGCGCTCGCCGACTCGCTGCACGAGCACGACGCCGCCACCGGCGTCCTGCCCCGGGTGCGCGGCCTGACGGACGCGGCGGACCGCGCCGTCGAGCACGAGCTGGCCAACGTCATCGACGGATTCCTCGACCTGGACCTGCTCTCCCTGCTGGCGCACGGCTGGTCCAAGCACTCCGCGCTCAGGGACGCGGCCCACCGCACCCGCCGGTTTCCCGGCAGCGAGGAGGTCGTGGCGCTGGCCACCCACAGCATCACCTCCACCCACCACCCGTACGTGGACGTGCTGGTGGACGGCGCCCCGGCAGCCACCGTCGACGTCGCGCTCGACGTCGCCTTCCGGATCCGCGCCCTGGTGGCGGTCGTCCGCGAGGCCCGACTGACCGGCGTACGCAGCGGGGAGTGCGAGGTCGAGGCGACGCTCGCCGTCCGCGGGATCACCGTCGCCACCCGGCAGGGCCGGCTGGACCTGCCGGCGACGCTGCGCCTGCGCTCCCCGATCGACCTGCTGCCTGCGCGGGAGCCACCGCCGTAGCGTGCTCAGCAGGCGGCGCCGTCGCCCGCAGCGGACCGGGTGAGCACGCGACGGAGCCAGCGGGACCGGGCCTCGCGGGCGTCCTGGCTGAGAGCCGCCTGCGGTGCAAGGGTGTCGAAGCCGTGGAAGGCACCGGGCCATACGTGCAGTTCGGCCTGGCCGCCGGCCTGCCAGATCGCGTTGGCGTAGGCCACGCCCTCGTCCCTGAAGGTCTCGGCAGACCCGACGTCGATGTAGGCCGGGGGCAGCCCGGACAGGTCCGTGGCGCGGGCGGGAGCCGCGTAGGGCGGCAGGTCCGCCGCTCCGTACCGGTCGCCCAGCAGCGCCTGCCACGCGGTGGCGTTGGACGTACGGTCCCAGGTGTCGATGCCGGCCATCTGGTGGCTGGAGAAGGTGGCGTTGCGGTCGTCGAGCATCGGGCACATGAGCAGCTGCCCGATCGGCGCGGGCCCGCCCCGGTCCCGGGTGAGCAGGGCGAGCGCCGCGGCGAGTCCGCCGCCGGCACTCTTGCCCCCGACGATGATCCGGTCCGCGTCGATCCCCAGCTCGGCCGCGTGCCCGGCCGCCCATACGAGTCCGGCGTAGCAGTCCTCCACCGGTCCGGGGTACTGCACCTGCGGTGCCAGCCGGTACTCGACGGAGACCACGGCCAGCTCCAGCGTGAGAGCCCATCCGCGCAGGAGCTGCGGAAGGACGGACCACGCATTGCCCATGACCATTCCGCCGCCGTGCATGTAGTACAGCAGCGGCAGCGGCCCGCCGATCCCGGCCGGCCGTGCACTGACGAGCGTGACCTCGGGCTCGCCCGCCGCTCCCGGGACGTGCAGCTCCGCCACCTCGAAGCGGCCGTCGGCCCGCAGATCCCGGACCGTCGGCCTCGGCCGGACCGCGGCATCCCGCTCCTGCCGGGCGGCGAGGTTGTCCGGGGTGAACGGCTCCCGCGCCGCGCGGCCCGAAGCCGTGAGCGCGACGTCCAGTTCGGGGTCGAAGGGGGGCGCCGGGGCTGCGCCGGCGACCGGGCCGGACCGGTCTGCCTCCGGACCGGAACGGCCCGCCGGTACATCCGTGCTCGCAGGGAACGCTCGTGCCAGGTCCATGCGACGTAGTGAATCAGGCACGGTATCGGCCATCGGCCATCGGCCATGGAACCGGGGGCCGGAGGACCGGGGCAGCGGGGCGACCTGGATGATCGAAGGCATGCTGCAAGAGTCCCTGTCCGTCGCCGCGCTGGTCGTGGTACTGGTCTGCGCCGTCGTCCGTCCCTTCCGATGGCCGGAGGCGGCCTTCGCGGTACCCGCCGCCGCCCTGGTGGTCGCCACGGGCGCGATCGGGCCGACGGCGGTGGGGGAGGAAGCCGCCCGGCTCGGCCCCGTGATCGGATTCCTCGCCGCGGTCCTGGTGCTCGCCAAGCTCTGCGACGACGAGGGGCTCTTCCACGCCTGCGGGACCTGGATGGCCCGCTGGGCGCACCGTCGGCCGCGCCGACTGCTGGGCGCGGTCTTCGGCCTCGCGTCGACGATCACCGCCGCGCTCAGCCTGGACGCCACCGTGGTCCTGCTCACCCCGGTGGTCTTCGCCACGGCCGCCCGCATGGGCGCCCGGCCGAAGCCGCACGCCTACGCGAGCGCCCACCTGTCCAACACCGCCTCACTGCTGCTGCCGGTGTCCAACCTGACGAACCTGCTCGCCTTCACCGCCACCGGGCTGACCTTCACCCGCTTCGCGCTGCTGATGACGCTGCCGTGGCTGGCGGCCATCGCCGTCGAGTACGCCGTCTTCCGCCGCTTCTTCGCCGCCGACCTCGACGCCCCCACCCACCCGGCGGGCACCGAGGAACCGCCGGAGCTGCCGCTGTTCGCGCTGGTGACGGTGGCCGCGACGCTGGCCGGCTTCGCGGTGGCCTCCGCGATCGGCATCGACCCCGCCTGGGCCGCGGCGACCGGTGCGACGGTCATGGCCGTACGCGCCCTCGCCCGGCGCCACACCACCCCGACGGCGATCGTGCGCTCCGCCGCCCTGCCCTTCCTCGCCTTCGTCCTCGCCCTCGGCATCGTCGTACGGGCCGTGGTCGACAACGGGCTCGGCGACGCCCTCGGCGCCGCGCTGCCCGACGGCACCTCGCTTCCGGCACTGCTCGGCATCGCCGCACTCGCCGCGCTGCTCGCGAACCTGATCAACAACCTGCCGGCCGTCCTGGCCCTCGTACCGCTGGCCGCGCCCTCGGGACCGGGAGCCGTCCTGGCCGTCCTGCTCGGGGTCAACATCGGCCCCAACCTCACCTACGCCGGCTCCCTGGCCACCCTGCTGTGGCGGAGCATCGCCCACCGCCACGACCATGACGTCGAGCTGAAGGAGTTCACCCTCCTCGGCCTGCTCACCGTCCCCGCGGCCCTGCTCGCCTCCGTCCTCGCGCTGTGGGCCTCGCTGGCGGCCATCGGCACGTGACCGCGTCCGCTCCCGCTACGAGTGGTCGGGACGGGCGTACGGCCTCGGACCGCCCTGGAGCACCGCCTCGATCTCACCGGCGACATCACCCCGGCCGAGCCGCGCACGGCTGAAGTCCTGCGTCGCCGGCAGCCGCAGGAACAGCTCGTACCCCACGTCGACGCGCACCCGCCCGGACCGGAGCACGAAGTCGTAGGCGTGCCCGCCGCGGGTCCGGCAGTGGGAGAGGAAGTGCAGGTGGTAGCCGGCGGCAGCGACTCCGAGCATGTGGGTGGGGCTGCGGAAGCCGACGATGGTCCCGTGGGCGTCGGTGTGGGTGGAGATCACCTGCCGCGCCACCGCGTCGATCAGCCGGGGGTAGGGGCGGTGCTGCTCGGGGAGCATCCGGGTGACCATGTGGTCGAAGTGACCGTCCACGCGGACCGCGTAGAAGAGGTTCGGGCTCGGGAGCCAGGTGTCGACCATCGCCCGCAGCCCCGCGGCGTCCACCGGCTCCGCCACCTGCCGGTCGTACTCGCCGTGGAAGTAGGTCACGGCCGCCAGCGGCGTTCGGGTGGCCAGGTCGGCTTCACCGGCAGTCCCGTCGGCGCGCAACCGGTAGCACCGGCCGTCGAGGACGATCATCTCGCCGTCGAGCCGGTCGAACGTTCCGATGCCGAAATCTCCGTGCCGCCGGAGCTCGGCGATGGTCGTCGTGCCCTCGTAGACGCCTTCCAGCATGGCCGTCATGGTCGACGTCTGGAAGATCCGCCCCCTGGGCCGGGTGTGTGACACCGGTTGCTGCTGCGGTGTGTCAGGCGGATTCGAGTCCTCCGGTCCGGGCATGTCGCGCTCGTCCCCCCTCGTGTTCCCTGCTCCCGTGAACACCACGGTCCGGCAGCGAGATCCACGCCTGCCCCTCCCCACCGGACCTGCGCCCAGCACGCTAGGGATCCGCCATCACGGTCACAACGGCGCTCACGTGGTCGCGCGTGGTGCACGGCAGTGCGCGGGGCGGCGCCCGGCGTGCGGTGCCCCCTCGCGCGCCCCGCGACGACACGGAATGCCCCCCCGGTGCCTGAGCCCGCCCGCTCGGGCCCGGCTCAGGTGCCGGCGGGGACGGGCCGCCGGCCCCGGACCGCCCATGCGCGGACCACGAGACGGATCGACCCGTCCGGCAGCGCCGGCACGGCCGCGCGCAGCGTGTCGCGCAACCGGTCACGGGTGGGCCGGCCCAGGGTGGCGACATAGCCGGGGGCGGGACCCTGCCCGGCGAGGAACGGCTCCCACAGGTCCGCGAAGCGGGTGAACACGGCGGTGACCTCGATCGGGGCGACCGCCACATCGGCCAGCCCGGCCGCCGTCCACAACCCGCGCAGCGGACCCGGACGGCACACCGGGAACCGGCGGCCCTCGTCCAGGGCCGCGGCCGCGGGGTCCACGGTTGCCGCGGCATCCCAGAAACGGCGCAGCAGCGCCATGCCTTCGGCGTAGTCCCACACGTACGCGGCGACCAGCCCGCCCGGCCGCACCACCCGCACCGCCTCGTCCAGCGCGGCCTGCGGCGCGGGAAGGAAGTTCAGCACCAGCCCGCTGACCACCGCATCGACGGACGCGTCACGCACCGGCAGCGCCTGCCCGTCGGCCACGGCGAACCACGCGCCCCCGGGCGCAGCGGCACGGACCGTGTCCACGAAGCCGGCCGACCGATCCACTCCCACGACCGTCCCGGGGTGGCACCGGGAGGCCAGCACAGCGGTCAGCGCTCCCGTTCCACATCCCACGTCCAGCCACCGCAGACCGTCCCCGCACCCCAGCCACGCGACGAACTCGTCCGCGACGAGCCGGCTCCACCGGCCCATGTACCGCTCGTACGCGTCCCCGGCCGCCCACACGTCGTACTGCTGCTCCGCCATACCCCCTAGGTTCCCCGACCTGACGGGAACCCGCGCCCGGTCCTCACACGGGGACCTGCTCGGCGGCGGCCGCGTCGACGCGCCGGTCCCGGCCGTACTCCGCGACCCGCGGGCCCCGTCCACGGAGCCGGTGACCAGGGCGTACGGCCGGTAGTCGGAGGCGGCGGCCACCGGCCGGCCCTCGCGGCGGTGGGCCGGCGCGGCCGGCGCGACCGGGAGCAGTGGAAGCAGAATGCCGGGCCGTGCTGCCGGGCCCGCGAGCGCCTTCTCCCGGCGCAGCAGAGCGGCCGGCTCGGTGTGGAAGCCGTCCCGGTCGCCGGCGGTGAGCGCGGACGGCGCGCAGCCCGAGCGTGTGCGGGAGGTCGGCCGCGGCCTGCTGCCCGTCGGTCAGCCCGTCGGGCTGTCCCTCGGCCGCGGCGGACCGCTCGCCGACCCGGACCAGGGCGGCCTCGACGGCGGCGAGCCGGTCCGCCCCGGACGGCGGGAAGTCCTGCTCGTCGTCGTCCAAGTCGCCCAGTACGTACGCCGTCAGCCCGGCGATCAGCTCGTCGGTGGGCAGCCCGGACCCCGCCCGCTGTGCCTTCTGCCGGGCGAAATGGAAGGCCTCGCCGTGCCGTTCGTGCCTGTCGGCCAGGACCGACAGGCAGAAGGCGTCGATCCAGTAGCCCGCGGACACGCTCTCCTCCGGCGCGCCGTGGACGGACATCCGCCCGCCGCGCGACATGGCGCTCTGGCCACACCCCAGGCGCAGGGTCTGACAGCCCATCGGCTGAGGTGGACCGGGGAAGCCCCCACTTGCCCCCTTGCCTGCGCGCTCGCTTGCTCGCTCGCGCTGAGCTGGTCTCTACGCGGGATCGGCGAAGTCCGGTGCGGTACCGCGCCCGTCAGGGGCGCGGGGAACTACGCGACCAGCCCCCACCGGCCCGCGATTTCATCACCGCACTTCCAGTGGAGCGCTCAGGCGCCCCCGAGCCAACTGGTCGCGTCCAGGCGGAAGGCCGTCTCCGCGGGGACGACCTCCCGCAGACCGTTCTCGATGTCCCGTACGCGCTCCCCGCCGAGGGCCGCCACCCATTCCGCGCGCAGTTCGTCGAAGACGACGGCCGAGCGGTGGAGTGCGTCGTGGCCGTGCGGGGTGAGGCGCACGAGCTTGCGGCGGGCGTCGTGGGTGTCGTCGATGCGCTCGGCGTAGCCGAGTGCGACCAGCCGGTCGACCGTCTTGCCCGCGGCCTGCTTGGAGACGCCGAGGCGCCGCCCGATCTCGCTGGCGGTCGCGCCGCCGGCGCCGACGGCCTGCATGGCGAAGCCGTGGGCCGGACGCATGTCGGGGTGTCCCTCCTCCGCGAGCCGGGCGTGCAGGCGGTCGATCAGGGTGCGGAAGGCGCCGAAGAGCAGCAGCGGCAGCTCGTAGCCGGGGGTGTCGGAAACCCCCTTGCCCTGATCGACAACCTGGTTTACGTTTTCTCCATCGACTTCGTCAACCATGTTGTCGATTCTAGTCCGTCCACTTCGCCTTCGCGCCCTTCCACCAGGAGCCGCCGTGCACACCGACCTGCCCGCCCGTGCCGCCCACGCCGTCGCCCTGCTGAAGGAGTCCCCACAGACCCTGGAGGGCTTCTTCAAGCTCAGTGAGATCTTCGAGTCGACCACACTCGACCCGCACTCCCGCGAGACCGTCATCCTGACCGTCGCCGCCCGCAATCAGTGCGGTCTGTGCATCGACATGCACGAGGCCAAACTCGCCGGGCTCGGCCCGGCGCCGGACCCCCGACGCCTCGACGCCGTCCGCCGGTTCACCCTCCAGGTGCTCGCCGCCTCCGGTGCGGTGGGCGACGACGACCTGGCCGCGTTCCAGGCCCACGGCTACACCCGGCGCAACGCGCTGGAGGTCGTCCTCGGCATCGGTGCGTACACGGTCTCGACCTTCGCCAACCGCATGAACCGCGCGGAGTAGCGCCGGCCGTCGTCCGTCGTCCGTCGCCCGGCGGACGTCGTCCGCCGGTCGCCGCCGGCCGTCCGCCGGTCGGCGGCGACGGCCGGCGATGGCCGCCGATGGTGGCCGGCCTTCCGCGACCCCGTCGGAATGCGCCCCCGGCCGATTCCCGATGTTCGCCGATGCTCGCCGATGTTCGCGTGTGCATCGCGAAGTGCCGTAGATGTGCGTGTCGTTGGGAGAGTGTGAACGTTCCGAGGGGCTGACGAGGAGGTCTCCCCAAGAAATCTTGTCGAACACCGCTGACGGGCCGGGCGGCCTTGAATCGCCTCCGCGAATCGGTCAGGGTTTCGAAACACCCCAGGAGATCCTTCGGCTCCCCGGGGCTGCACGACCACGCTTTGACGCCCCACACGTCAACACGAGGAGAACCTCCTTCATGTCAACGCACAAACATGCCCGCACACGTTCACGCGGGCTCCGGATCCTTGCAGTGGCCACGGGAGTTGCCACCGCAACCGGCATCTGCATGCTGTTATCGCCACTCGCCGGCGCCACCGCTCCCGCCGAGGGCACGGTGTACGGCCTCGGCGCCCAGGGAGCGGTGGCAGGCAGCTACATCGTCATACTCGACCGGAGCGCGGACAAGCAGGCTCTCGCCAAGAAGTACGGCGGCGAACTCCAGCGCACCTACACGTCCGCGGTCAACGGCTTCTCCGCGTCCGGCCTTTCGGAGACCGGCGCCAAGCGCCTCGCCGCCGACCCCGCGGTCGCCAAGGTCGTCCAGAACAAGAAGTTCTCCATCAACACCACCCAGGACAACCCGCCGTCCTGGGGCCTCGACCGCATCGACCAGACGCAGACGGCGGGGGACAAGAAGTTCACGTACCCCGACGCCGGCGGCGAGGGCGTCACCGCCTACGTCATCGACACCGGCGTACGGATCACGCACAAGGACTTCGGCGGCCGGGCCGAGCACGGCTTCGACGCCGTGGACAACGATCAGAGCGCCGACGACGGCAACGGCCACGGCACGCACGTCGCCGGTACCATAGCCGGCGGGTCCCACGGCGTGGCGAAGAAGTCGAAGATCGTTGCCGTCCGCGTCCTCGACGACAACGGCTCGGGCAGCACCGATCAGGTCGTCGCCGGGATCGACTGGGTGACGCAGCACCACAGCGGCCCTTCCGTGGCCAACATGAGCCTCGGCGGCGGCGCCGACGAGGCGCTCGACGAGGCCGTACGCCGCTCGATCAAGGCGGGCGTCACCTTCGCGGTCGCGGCGGGCAACGAGTCGAGCGACGCCGGACAGGGCTCGCCCTCACGCGTCCGGGAAGCGATCACGGTCGCCTCCAGCACGAAGGCGGACGCCCAGTCCTCCTTCTCCAACTTCGGCTCTGTCGTGGACATCTACGCACCCGGCTCGGACATCACCTCCACCTGGAACGACAGCGACACGGGCACGAAGACCATCTCCGGCACCTCCATGGCTGCCCCGCACGTCGCGGGCGCGGCCGCGCTCTACCTGGCCGGCCACAAGGACGCCGCCCCGGCCGAGGTCGCCCAGGCCCTCACCGCGGGCGCGACCTCGGGCAAGATCACCAATCCGAGCAGCGGAACGCCGAACAAGCTGCTGAAGGTGCTCGACCGATAGCCGGAACCTCCCGGTGAAGCACCGAGGCCGTCGCACCCGAGGGGGGATGCGGCGGCCTCGGCCGTTTCAGGACGCCGCAGCGTGGTAGACGCCATGCGTTCTCCCCGACGGAGACCCGGAGGTACTCATGATTGTCCTGGGACTCATTCTGCTGATCATCGGCTTCCTGACCGGGTTCTCGACCCTCTGGACGATCGGCATGATCCTCGTCGTCATCGGCCTGGTGCTGTGGGTGCTGGGTGCGGCCGGACACGCTGTGGGAGGCCGCAAGCACTACTGGTGACGGCGCGCGCACGGTACGGCCGGGGGCGCAGGAGGCCCTGGCCGGCCGCGACCGGCAAGCCTCGGCAGGTGCGCAGTGGCGAACACCTGGGGCGCACCTCGGGCAGACCTGGGGAACACCTGGGGAACACCTGGGCACCCGTCGCTGAACTGCGGCTTCACCGCGATCCGTTCCCCAGATCGGCGCCGCCGCCGACCACTTGGCGATTGCGCGGCGATGGCTCTATATGGGTGGCGTAACCCGTTCGACCGTTCCAAAAGGCGGGTGTGGGCAGCCGTACGTGCTGCACTGCTCTCTGCACGGCGCGACTGCCCAAGGCAATCCGGCCCGATGACGGCGGTTCGCGCCCCGTTGAGAGGGAGTGCCCATGTCCTGCCGCTCCACGCGCAACGCCGCCCGCCTCAGCCCCGCCGGCTTCTCCGGTACCGCGATCCTCCTCTTCGTGGTCATACTGGCCCTGGCGACCCCCGGTACCGCCGCGCCCTCCAAACCCCGGGCCGACTGGGACGCGATCGCGCAATGCGAGTCGAGCGGCAGATGGCACGCCAACACCGGCAACGGGCACTACGGCGGCCTGCAGTTCACCCAGTCCAGCTGGCGCGCCGCGGGCGGACTCAAGTACGCGCCCCGGGCGGACCTGGCCACCAAGGCCCAGCAGATCAAGGTCGCGGAACGCCTCGCATCGATGCAAGGCATGGGCGCATGGACGTGCGCCAGGCGGCACAGGACCTGACCCCGCGCACACGGACCACCGCCCGTCACCGCTCCAGCACGTCCAGGTAGTGCTGGTTGTGCATGATGCCGAGGACGTTGCCGAAAGGGTCGACCACGGAGGCGGTGACGAAGCCGGGCCCGCGCTCGACCGGCTTGTCGTACACGGTGGCGCCCAGGTCCAGCAGCCGCTGGAAGGCGGCCTCGATCCCGTCCACGTGCCAGTAGGTCACCGCACCGCCGGGCTGCTCCGGGCGGTCCTGCGGGGCGAAGCGGCTGTCGATGATGCCCAGCTCGTGCTGGTAGTCCCCGAGACGGAACTCGACGTACGCGAGCTGCTCTCCGACCTCGCGGCTGAAGTACGGCTCGACGCCGAGCACTTCGGTGTACCAGCGGGCGGCAGCGGCGACGTCCTGGGCGTAGAAGCTGACGGTGGTGAGTCCTCGCAGCATCGGATGGCTCTCCTTCACTCGGTAGGTGATGCCTCTACCCTCCGGCCTAAACTGCTCATCTACTGAGCACTTTTACGGAGGGATTCCGAACTCGTGCGCGCTGACCGGCTGGTGGCCGTCCTCATGCTGATGCAGCGGCGGGACCGGGTGACCGCTGCGGACCTGGCCGCCGAGCTCGAGGTCTCGGTGGCCACGGCCCGCCGGGACCTGGAGGCGCTCGCCGCGGCGGGGGTGCCGGTGTATCCGCAACCCGGACGCGGCGGAGGCTGGTCCCTGGTCGGTGGCGCCCGGACCGACCTGAGCGGGCTGACCGCGCCCGAGGCCCGGGCCCTGTTCCTGCTGGCCGGCCCGGGCGCTGCGGTCTCCGCCGAGGCCGAGGCGGCCCTGCGCAAGCTCCTGACGGCCCTGCCCCGGACCTTCCGGGCGGAGGCCGAAGCCGCCACCGAGGCGACCGTGATCGACCCCGTGCGGTGGGGCGAGCGGGACCGGCCCCGCCCCGCGACGGTCGAGCTGCTGCAGAACGCCGTGGTACGCCGCCGCAAGGTTCGCCTGAGCTACGCCGGCCGCACCCGCGAGCCGACCGTACGCCTGGCCGACCCGTGGGGCCTGATCGACAAGGACGGCACCTGGTACCTCCTGGCCGGTACCGAACACGGGCGGCGGACCTTCCGGGTGGACCGGATCCTCGGGGCCGAACCGACCGAGCAGCCCGCAGAGCGCCCCGAGGGCTTCGCCCTCGACGCCGTCTGGGCGGAGGTCGTCGAGGAGATCGAGCTGCGGCGCGGACGCACGTGGGCGACCGTACTGATCGAGGAGCGCCACCTCCCCGTCCTGCGCGACCGCTTCGGGCGGCACTGCCACACCGAAGGGCCGGCCGACCGGGGGCGGCTCCGGGTCCGCCTCGCCGCCCCCACCGCACTGGACCTCGCCCGCCAACTCGCCGGCTGGGGCGCCCTGGTGGAGGTCCTCGAACCCCGCTCCGTCCAGGACGAACTCGCCCGCATCGGCGCGGAACTGCTCGCCCGGTACGGCACGGCAGGCGGTGCCTGACCGATGCCCGACCGGTAGCGGCGCCCGGGCGAACGGGGTGGTGGTCAGCCGTCGCGCACGACGTTTCCGTCCTCGTCGAGCACGGGGTGGATGCGTTCGGGGTCATGGCTGTCGGTGTCGGACGGGCGCGGACCTTCCGGCCCGTCAGGGCCCCAGCGCAGTAACCGGCGGGTGCGGCCGATCTGGTAGACGGTGCCCTCGAACTCCAGGCGGTTGACCCGGCCGGCCCGGAGCCTGTCGGCGGCCTCGGCGAATCCGGCCAGTTCCTCCGCATCCGGGCCGCCGGCCTTCGCCGCAGAGCGGGCGTCGGCCTCGAAGTTCGTGTCGACGGGGATGAGGCCGTGCATGCGCGGCCAGGCCCAAGTCAGGCAGAAATCGAGGGACTTGCGGGCCGCGTGCGCACTGACGTGCGGGCCGCTGACCGGCTTCCAGCCGCGGTCGCTGCGCTCCACGACCGTGAACGTCGTCGGCAGCAGCAGGACGCGCGGATGGGTGTCCAGCGCCCGGCGCGAGTCACTGCGCACGTCGTCGGGGAACCGCTGCCCGGTGTAGCACAGGTTGCGCAGCGCCAGCTGCTCCAGAGCCTGGGTCGGGGTGACCGGCGCCTCCGGGTCCAGGACCAGGTCGTCGTCGATCCCCGGCTCCTTGGCGCGACGGTCCCAGTCGGGAACGGGAGGCTCGGGATCGGTCGGCCGCGGCTGTTCCATGCCGTCGGGGCCCGTGCCCGCGTACTCCTCGGCGCGCACCACCCGGTACCGGGTGGTGCCCACCGTGACGTCGTCGACGCGCTCGCTCTCCAGCCGGGCGACCGCCGCCAGCAGGGCACGCCGCTCCGCCCTGTCCCGGGCATCGTCCTTCGCGCGGAACCACAACAGCGAATTCAGGCTGTCGCGCGCGTATTGCGGGCAGGCGCCCCCCACCGCGATCACCACCCGCCATCGCCGCCCGTCGTCTGGGCCCTGCGCGGCCACCCCGAACAGCGGGCCGCGCACCACCAGGTTGCCGGCCCGTGTGATGGCATCGACGGCGTCTGCTTCCACAGCGGCTTCCACCGGCTCCACCGGCACCCGCACCACTGTCGGCCGGTGCGCCGGGCCCGGCTCCATATTCCCGCGGTCCATTCCTCCATCCTGCCCACTCCGGCGCACCGCCGATGCCCGTTCCCCGATTCCCCACCCGCCAGGGGGTCACGGGTGGCGAGTTCTGCACGCCGTCGGGGTGCAACGGAGGCGCAACGGGGTGCTGCGCGGGGCCGATCGGAGTGCCGGCCCCGCGCAGCCGTGACCGGAAAGCACCGCCCGGCGATACTCGGACATATACCCTGATACTCGACGGTAGGGACACGTACTCCGGGAGGCACCATGAGCGAACGGCCGGTTCTTCTGCCCTACGCCGACCCGGCCTTCGTCGCGGACCCGTTCCCGCTCTACCGGCAACTGCGCGAGGACGGGCCGGTGCGCCGTGCCGTCATCGCGGGCGGCCTGGAAGCCTGGCTCGTCACCCGCTACGACGACGGACTCGCGGCCCTGTCCGACCCCCGCCTCAGCAGCGACGTCCGCGACGCCTCGGACACCCGGCTGCTGCAGCAGCTGCCCGAGACGGAGCGCGAGTCGATGCTCAGCAACATGCTCCGCAGCGACCCGCCCGACCACACCCGCCTGCGCCGCCTGGTCTCCAAGGCGTTCACCGCACGCCGAGTGGCCGGCATGCGCCCCCGGATCCAGTCCCTCACCGACCACTTCCTGGACGCGGTCGTCCCGGCCGGCCGCGCCGACCTCGTCGCGGACTTCGCGCTGCCGCTCCCGGTCACGGTGATCAGCGAACTGCTCGGGGTGCCGGTCGACGACCGCCACGACTTCCAGCACTGGACCGACCGCATGATCATGCGGGGCGCGCAGCCGCCGGACCCCGCCGTCGTCGACGAGGCGTGGCAGCACATGCGCGGCTACGTGACCGGGCTCGTCCAGGCCAAACGGGCACAGCCCGGTGACGACCTGCTCAGCGGCCTGGTCACCGCCCGGGACGAGGAACAGCAGCTGACCGAGGACGAGCTGATCGCCATGGTGTTCCTGCTGCTGGCCGCCGGGTACATCACCACCGTCAACCTGATCGGCGGCGGCATCGCCACCCTGCTGGCCCACCCGGACCAGCTCGCCCTGCTGCGCTCCGCCCCCGAGCTGCTGCCGGGCGCCATCGAGGAGTTCCTCCGCTACGACGGCCCGGTCAGCCCCGGCATCGCCCGGTTCGCACGCGAGGACGTCGAGATCGCGGGCGTGGCCGTCCCGCGCGGCGCGACCGTGCTGATCGCCTCGGCCATCGCCGACCGCGACCCGGCGCGGTTCCCCGACCCCGACCGCCTCGACATCACCCGGCAGGACAACGCCCACCTCGCGTTCGGGCACGGCATCCACTACTGCCTGGGTGCGCCGTTGGCCCGGCTGGAGGGGCAGATCGCCATCGGCACCGCCCTACGCCGGCTCCCCGGGCTGGCCCTCGCCGTACCGCCGGACGAGATCCGCTGGCGCCCCGGCGGCCTGCGCGGCCCCGAGAGCCTCCCGGTCACCTTCACGCCCGGCGGCTAGCGCCGCGCTCTGCCCGGCCGTTCATCCATGGTGGTGGCCGGGGCGGGGGGTGAGGTCGGCGGTGTCGAAGTACAGGTCGGATTCGACGTCGATCTCGACGGGGACGTCCCGCCCGTCCACGACCGCCACGGCAGCCGCCTTCTCGGCCTCCCGCAGCCGCCCGCCCGGCGTGTTGGGGCGGCCGGTCACGCTGATCGCGATGCCGCCTCGGAGTTCGTCGTCGGAGACCCGCAGGCCGTGGAGACCGACGGCCAGCAGCTGGTCGAACTCCTGCTGGGCGCCCGGGTGGAAGGGGCCGGTGATCCGGTGGGCCAGGAAGAGTTCCGGCCCGCTGCCGAAGAGGATGTACGGCAGCGGCTCGGGGCGTAGGGCGTCCGGGGCGAACCGGTGGTGGAAGACCACGTCCCCCACCTCGGCCCGGACGTCGGAGGCGATCTCCACCGGTGGATCGGGATGGGCGGGCGGCTGTTCGAAGTGGTGCCGGAACAGCGTCCCGGTGAAGGACGTCCGCTCGGGCGGTTCACCGTGGTCGCCGGGGAACAGGTCGGGCAGCACGAACTTCTCGGGCGCGAACGTGTGGAACCGGGCCTCCGGATGCGCCTTCTTGTCGTCGAAGTAGGCGGCGTCGGAGGGCCCGAAGGAGCCATGCAGGACCACCTGCCGGTTGTGCGGGGCATCGGCCATCGACAGGTGGTAGAGGAAGATGCAGCTGTTTCCCACCACCGCCATGCCGTGGAAGCCAGGCGGGTCGGGCATCGGGTGTCCGTCACCGTGATCCGTGTGGTTACCGTGCTCGTGCATGCCGGCCATCCCTTCGGCGTGGCTGCTCGCACCGCTGCCCCGCTCGGGCTGTCGCCGGACTGCGAGCACCGGACTGCGGAGCAGGAGTCGAGCGCCTGTCGGTGTCGGCGTAGGACGTACCCGCGTAGGAGGGGTTTCCGGTATCGCCGACCGGTTCCCGTCGGGCGTCTCGGCGCCACCGACGGTCGGCGGATCTCGACTCAAGGTTCTCTCGGGTCCCCTTGCCCCGCAAGCCGCCACCTGTTCTGAAATCGGGCGGTTCGTCTGCCTTGGGCGCACTGATGACGAGCCGCCGTACGCGGCCTCCTCACCACTGCGGGCCGCAGTTGGGGAGGTAGGGCTTCTTCTCGCACACCGGGGGAGCGGGGTACTTGGGCTTCACGATCGTGTGCGGGATGACGTAGGAGGGCAGGTTTCCCTTCTCCTTCTGGATGGACCTGCGCGCAGGACTGTCGGCATCGCCGTCGGCCACCACGGTCACCGCGGAGGAAGGTGTGGCGACGGCGGCGGAAGCCGAGGTCGCGAGCATGGCACCGGATGCCAGGGCGGTCATGACCAGGCCCGTCCCGATCGCGAGCTTCCGGCCGCGCCGGCGCTGGACGACTATGGGGTGGGCGATGGTGTGCGTCATGGGAAGGGTCCTTCGTCGTGCAGGCGGACCACCGTCCTGGCCCTGCGAACGTGAGGGCGAGACGTCGGATCGGCCTCGCCGTATGCCCTGCGAAGCGGAATGGGCACATCTCCAGTAGGCCCGAGCCGACGCCACCGGTCAGGTCGCGGGAAGACGTGTCTCGACGAGGACGGACGCCTGTGCTACGGGCCCCAGGGCCGGCTTACGACGCCTGCGGCAGCGCTGTGCGTACACGTAGTCCAGGGGTGCCCAGGCGGCCGTCCCCACGCCCCGCCGCCGACGGAAGAACGCTCAGTCGAGACAGAACTCGTTGCCTTCGACGTCCTGCATCAGCAGGCACGACTCGTTCTTTTCATCGGCAACCAGAAGCTGCACGCGTACCGCGCCGAGCGGGACCAGTCGTGCGCACTCGGCCTCGAGGGCGGCCACCCGCTCCTCACCCACGAGCCCGGTGCCGACCCGCACGTCGAGATGCACGCGGTTCTTGACGACCTTGCCTTCGGGAACGCGCTGGAAGTACAGCCGGGGGCCCACACCCGTGGGGTCACTGCACGCGAACCGCGAACCCCGCTCCTCGGGCGGCAGCGAGCGGTTGAAATCGTCCCACGTGGCAAACCCCACCGGCGGCGCCGGTGGGACGTACCCCAGCACCTCGCACCAGAAACGACCGACGCGCTCAGGTTCCGCGCAGTCGAAAGTGACCTGGAACTGCTTGATCGTTGACATCGGGTCACCGTAGCAGGGCGATTGTGACTGCTCATCTCCCCCTCAGGAAGCGGACGTTGAGCGGCGGTCGGTCACCACCAGGCTGCCGTCCGGGGTGCGCCGCGCGCGGTGGCCGGTGCGGAGGTAGCCGTCGGCGGTGAAGGCGCGTGCATTGTGCTCGGGCGCCCGGTAGTAGCCCCGGAGGGTGTACGGACCGCGGGCGAGGAGTTCGCCGGGCTCCCCGTCGGGCACGTCCTCGCCCTTGCCGTCGACGATGCGGATCTCGTCGTCGTCAGACAGCGGGCGGCCCTGAGCGGTGAGCACGGTCTCGTCCGGATCGGCGGGCCGGGTGAGGACGAGCGGCCCCTCGGCCGAACCGAAGACCTGCTGCAGGCGGCAGCCCGGTCCGGGGCCCACCCGCTCGGCGGCCGGCCGGGGCAGGGGCGCGCCGCCGACCTGCACGAGGCGCAGACTGCTCACGTCGGCCCGGGCGTCGGGAAGCGCGTCCAGCCAGTGCCGGGCGACGTCGGGCAGCAGCGACGTGACGGTGACCCGCTCCCGTTCGACGACCGGAAGGCACGCGGCGGGACCCGGGTCCTCGACGAGGACGACGGTGCCGCCGACGGAGAGGGTGCCGACGATGCCGGGGCAGCCGAAGGCGAGGTTGGACTCGGCGGGCACCGCGGCGAGGTACACGTCGTCCCCGGTGAGCGAGACCAGCTCGGCGGCGGCCCGCGCCTGGTAGGCGTAGTCGTCGTGGGTGCGCGGAACGAGCCGGGGCGGCGTGCCGGCGGAGCCGGACAGCAGCAGGAACGCCACCTGGTCGGCGCTCTGCGCGAGCGCCGGCTCGGGGGCGGCGTCGACGGTGGCGAGCGGGGAGTACTGGCAGCCCCACGGGTCGGTCGTGAGCCCCCCGTACGGGGACGAGGTGCCCGGCGCCTCGTAGGTGAACACCCGCCGCAGGAAGGGTCGTCGGGCCGCGATGTCCGCGGCCATCGCCGTGTGGTCGAAGCCCTGGTGCGTCGAGGGGCCGACGTAGCCGACGGCCTGGGTGACGCGCACCAGCTCCGGCACCTCGGACGCGCGGTGCCGGAGCGGGCAGAACACGGGGACCGCGCCGGCGCGCATCAGCGCGAACACGGTGACGACGAACTCGGGAACGTTCGGCAGCTGGACGACGACCCGCATCCCGGGCCGCAGTCCGCGCAGCCGGAATCCGGCGGCCATCCGGTCCACACGCCGGTTCAGGTGCGCGTACGTGATGCGGGTGGCGCCGTGCACGAGCGCGGTCCGCGGTCCGTACTCCGACGCCCAGCCGCGCAGCAGGTTGTCCAGCGTATTGCCGCGCCAGTGCCCGGCCGCCCAGTAGCGGTCGACGAACTCCTCGGGCCAGGGCGTACAGCCGTCCAGCAGGCGTGTCATGGGCTTCCTTCCGTACCGGTTCCCGACCCGGACGGCCGCGCGGGTCGCGGTGGCCGGGGAGCCGGATGCACCCCCGCCGCTGTGACCTTGGTGATCCAAATCCGTCAACGCCCCTGTACGCAATGTGCTGTCCCGACCACGGGCGCCGAACCCCCTCGGCAGAAGCTCCAACGGGCGCCGCTGACCAGGAGGAACGGGCCCGGGTCGGCCGGGCCTCCCGCTGTTCGCGCGGCGCCCTGCCCCCGCACGCTCGGCCCCGCAGCCGAGGCGGGGGAGCGGCATGTCTGCTTAGGTGGTGTAGGGGCGGGCAGATGCGTGGCACGTCGATCAACCGTTCGACCCCGGGCCTGGCGCGGGGTCGTCGGCGCAAGGGAGTGAACGTCCATGGTGGAGGTGGCCGGTACCCCGGGTGAACGGGCGGCCGCCGCGCGGCGGCGGCCTACCGCAAGCACGAGCCGGCCGGGTGGTGCCCCGTGTGCGGCCTGAGCGGGGAAGTGCGGTTCGACGGACGGCGACCGGAACTCGCCACGATCGAACGCATGACCGACGAACTCGAGGACCGGGGGCCTGACGGCAGAGGCGTGTGGTCGCAAGGGGCCGTGGCACTCGGACACCGACGGCTGAAGATCATCGACCTGTCGGAGAGCGGCGCCCAGCCCATGACCGACCCGCAGCTCGGCATCACCGGCGTCTTCAACGGCTGCATCTACAACTACCGCGACCTGCGCGGACGCCTCGAAGGGTACGGACACCGCTTCTTCTCCGACTCCGACACGGAAGTCCTGCTCAAGGCTTACGGACAGTGGGGCCACGGCTGCGTGGAGCACCTCCTGGGCATGTTCGCCTTCGCCGTGGCGGAACACCACACCGGCCGCGTGGTGCTGGGCCGTGACCGGCTCGGCATCAAGCCGCTGTACCTCACCCGCAACGGCGACCGCCTCCGCTTCGCCTCGTCCCTGCCCGCCCTGCTGGCGGGCGGCGGCGTCGACACGTCCCTCGACCCGGTGGCGCTCCACCAGTACCTCAGCTGGCACGGCACGGTGGCCGCGCCCCGGACCGTGCTGTCCGGCGTACGCAAACTGCCGCAGGCCACCGTCCGCGTCGTCGAACGGGACGGCGCCTACCGCGACCACCGCTACTGGCAGCCGACGTACACCCGCCACTCGGAACTCGGCGACGACCCGGAGCTGTGGCGGGAGGCCGTACTCGACGCGCTGCGCACGGCCGTACGGCGTCGCACCGTCGCGGACGTGCCGGTCGGCGTGCTGCTCTCCGGTGGGCTCGACTCCAGCCTGATCGTGGCCCTGCTGGCCGAAGCGGGACACACGGACATGGCCACCTTCGCGATGGGCTTCGAGGCCGAGAGCGGGGAGGAAGGGGACGAGTTCCGGTACTCGGACATGGTCGCCCGCCAGTTCTCGACGGAGCACAACCAGTTCCTGATCCCCTCCGACCGGCTGCCCGCCGCGTTGGAAGCGGCGATCGGCGCCATGAGCGAGCCCATGGTCAGCCACGACGCCGTGGCCTTCCACCTCCTGGCGGAGCAGGTCGCCAAGGAGGTCAAGGTGGTGCTGTGCGGCCAGGGGGCGGACGAGGTCTTCGCCGGCTACCGCTGGTATCCCCGCATCGCCGCCGCGGCCCGGGCCGATGCGGCGGACGCGTACGCGACCGTCTACTTCGACCGTACGCACGCCGGTGTGGAGGACCTGCTGTGCCGGGACGTGCTGGCCGGGCGCGACGTGTCGCGGGACTTCGTCCGCGCGCACATGGCCGCCCCCGGCGCCGAGACCGCTCTGGACGCGGCGCTCCGGCTCGACGTCCACGCCCTCATGGCGGACGACCCCGTCAAGCGGGTCGACAACATGACGATGGCCTGGGGCCTGGAGGCCCGTGTGCCCTTCCTGGACCACGAGCTCGTGGAACTGGCCGCCGCCTGCCCGCCGGAGCTCAAACTCCCGCAGGGCGGCAAGACGGTCCTCAAGGACATCGGCCGCACCATCCTGCCCCGCGAGGTCGTCGACCGTCCCAAGGGGTACTTCCCGGTACCGGCGGTCCGGCACATGGCCGAGCCGGTGCTGACCCGGGTACGCGAGGCCCTGACCGCCCCGGAAGCACGCCGCCGCGGCCTCTTCGACCAGGGCCGCCTCGCCGAGCTGCTCAAGGATCCCGCCCGCCACCGCACCACGCGCGGAGCCAGCACCCTGTGGCAGGTGGCATCGCTGGAGATCTGGCTGCAGACTCACGGAGTGAACTGACACCGGACGGTGAGAGTCCCCGGAAGCCCCCGCGAGGCCGACATGCCCCTGGACCGCTCCGAACGTCAGCCCCTGGACGCCTCCGGAACCCAGCACCGTCTCGGACCCGCCGGTACGGCGGCACAGGGCCCCGGGCCGGCCCCCGTCCCGGTTCCCGTGCCCGACACCCCTGCCGTGGACCCGCCGGCGGTGCTCACCGTCCACGGCTGCTGGTACCCCTCGGCCGACCCGACGGGCGACCACGTGGCCTTCATCTGCGACCGGGCCGGCGTACCGCAGCTGTGGAGCGGCCCGGCCCGCGGAGGGGAGACCCACGTCCTCGACGCCGACCCGCACCCGGTGATCGAGGTCTCCTGGTCACCCGACGGACGCTGGATCGCGTACACCTCGGCGCCGGGAGGCGGCGAGCACACGCGGGTGATGGTGGTACGCCCGGACGGGACCGGCCGGCAGGTGCTCGCCGGGGCCGAGCCCGGCGCCTCCGCCCACCTGGGCTGCTGGACCCGCGACGGATCGGCGCTGGCCGTCACCGTCGCCCAGCCCTCCGCGGCCCCGGGCGCCCACAGCGGCGCCGGCCACCTGCCCGAGGACGCCGGCCCTGCCGGCACCGGCGGACCCCCGGGGGAGGCCTGGGCGGAACGCGACGGCCGTGCGACCCTGCTCGAACCGCCGGACCGGGTGGCGCAGCCGGCCGGGGGCCTGCGGCCC
>NZ_WTFF01000092.1 GCF_019400985.1 Streptomyces bambusae | reverse complement strand
CCCACCCTGGGTCCCGGGGGCCGGGAGATGTGTAAAAGAGCCAGGCCCCCGCCCCCCCCCAGCGCGGACAGGCCCGCGAGCCGGTACCGCTCACCGCCCCCGGCCGCCCCGCCCCCGGACCCCGCCGCAGCCTCGGCCTCAGCCTCGGCGAACCGCAGCAGGGCCCATCCGAGCCCGGCGGCCCCCGTCGTGAAGCCCCGCCCGCCGGCCGTGGGATCCACCGCGGCCAACCGGTCCGCGCAGGCCTGCGCGTCCCGCCAGGTCTCCTGCCCCTCGTCCCCGGCGCCGGCCGCGGTCCGGTGGGCGGCCAGCAGTGCGACGAGCCCGCCCGCCACGCCCGCGCCCACCCCGTACTCCCGCTCGGACAGGGCCGCCGTACCCGCCAGCCGCAGCATGGCGCTCGCCCATGAGCCGACCTCCGGATCGTCCAGCAGCCGTGCCGTCTCGGCGAGCGCGTACGCGATGCCGCCGAGGCCGGAGAAGGCCCCCGAGCCCACCGCGCGGAGGTCCGCGGGCCGGGCGCTCAGCGCGTCGAGCAGCCCTGGCACCGGCGCCAGGGCCGTACGAGCCACCTCCGCGTAGTGCCCGGCCCCGGTGAGCGCCGCCAACTGGGCCAGGAACAGCGCCGACCCGGTGTACCCGCCGGCCAGGTCGGCCGGCATCGGGCCGATCCGCCAGTAGCGGTCGTCCAGGAGCTCCAGGCCGATCCAGTTGCTGCGCGGTCCTTCGCGGTACGCGAGGGAGACCAGCCGGTCCCCGACGGACCGGGCCGCCGACAGCAGCCGCTCGGGCTCCGGGGCGCGCTCCGCCGTAGGGGTGCGCCGCTCCTCGACGGGCCGGTGCGCGGGCGCGCGGGAGGCCGTCGCCATCGCGGCGCGCACGATCCACTCCTGGTCCTGGCGGTCGACCGTGTCCAGGGCGGCGAGCCTCGCCGCGACCCGGGCGATCCCGGACAGGTCCGTACGGCCGGCCAGTGGCCGCTCCGGCGCGCCCCACAGGCGGTCCTGGCCCGGACGGGCGGTGAACAGCGGTACATCCCCCGCCCAGAGCTGGGCGATCTCGTCGTCGACCAGGTCGGGCGCGGGGACCGTCCCGAACACGTCGGTCCGCAGGGTCTCCAGAACCCGCTGGCGCTCGCCCGCGTCCTTCAGCAGATCGGGGTGCGTCGACTCGTCGAGCAGAGTGGCGTACACCCAGGTGGGACGTACCACCACCCGCACTTCGTCCTCGGCGAACGCCTTCAACAAGGCCGTCTCGTGCAGCAGTTCCTCTCGGGCCGCGCCGATCGCCGCGTACCCGGCGCGGAATCCGGCGCAGAGCGCCTCGATGTGGGCCGTCGGTTCGACGGTCGCGCCACCCGCGAGACGTGGCCGGTTGGCGGACTCGCCGAACCTCCCGGCCCTGCGCACGAGGCGCATCCGGTCGGTGCCGGCGTCGGCCCAGTCCGCCCGGGCGACGGGCGACACCGCTGCGCGGCCGCCGCCGACCGCGGACATGTCCAGGGCACTGTGGTCGCCCACGAACAGTTGGGGCAGCAACCCGACGCGGTACACCGAGTCGTGGAGTGCGCGGGCGGCAGGGTCCTCCGTGGCGGTGCCCGGCAGCTGCGGGTGGAACAGGGTCTCGACGTCGACCAGCACCGGGTGGGCACCGGCGGCGATCAGGTTCTCGTGGTGCAGGTCGGTGCCGTCGATCAGGTGCAGCAGCGACAGCAGCGCGCCCTGGCGGCGGTAGAAGGTCTCGACCTCGGCGGCGGAGGCGCAGGGCCCCGCTTCGACGAACTCCACCCACCCGTACTCGCCCCGGTCGAGCAGCCGCAGCGTACGGAGGTCCGCGGAGTCGGGCAGCGCGTTGAACCAGGCGACGAGGTCGTTGAAGTGGCGGTGCACGGAGAGGGGCCGGGGCTTGTACACCAGCCGGGTCCCGTCGGCGAAGCGCAGCAGCATCACGCTCCGTCCGCCCCGGTGCCCGTCGCCGGCGCCCAACTCGACGCCCACGAGCGCGGCCCCGCCGGACTCCGCCAGGAGGCCGGCGGTCAGCCGGGCGTGGTCGTCCGCCAGCCGTTCCAGGGCCTCCACGACGGCGTCCGCGGCGTCGAGCGCCGCCCGCCCCAGGATCCGCGCCAGCACCGGCCGACCGGCCAGCAGGGCCGCCAGACCGCGCCGGGACGCGGTATGCCCCAGGAAGTCCCTGAAACGGGCCCGCGGGTCGTCCCCGTCGAGCCGCCCGGCGCAGCGCGCCTCGTACAGTTCCAGCACCAGCGTCCGTGCCGCCGTCCGTGCCAGCCTGCCGCTGAGGTGCCGCTCCAGGTCGGCCCGTACGGCGGTCATGTCCACGAGCCTCCCCGCCCGCCCCGACACGCCCCGCTCCAGCCGCTCCCCCGCGCAGCGGGTGAACGGCCGCAGCACCCACTCGAAACCGCTCAGCCCCGGATAGTCCCGCTCGGGCGCCACGGCCTCCTCGGGCGCGACGGCCGAGGCCTCTTCGGCGAACGCGGCCCAGTCCGGCCGCCCTTCACCCCGGCCACCGCCGACGAGCCCGGCCTGCCACCACCGCTCGACCGCCGACAGCGAGACCCCAGCCCGCTCCTGCACCGCCACCATCGCCCCTCCTCGGCCCCGGCCCACCGCTCCGGGCCCACGCCCGATCCTGGTACGGGGGGCGCCTCCCCCACATGGGGAAGAGCCCCCCATGTTTTCCACCCCGCCACCACCGGGCCTTGAGCGGGTCTCCCGCCCCGTGGCACCCCGAGGGGGGCGATCTCGCCCGATACCGGTGATACCGGTCGCATGCCGGCGCCGAACCGTTTCCATACCCGCCGGTCCTAGCGTCCGGCACGACCGTTGTGGCCGCCCCCTACCACCCTGCGAGGAGATCCCCGTGCTCGAAGGCTTCGGCGAAGCGCTCGCGGACCGGGAGTACTACCTGCCGCTGCCCAGCGTGGCCGACCCCGGGCCGCGCTTCGCTCCCGGCGAGGTGCCGCCGGGTGTGCGCGGTGCCGCCCAGGGCATCTGGACGATCTGGGGCAGTCCGCGCACCGGGCTCGCCGAGCAGGGCTGGAAGATCCACGTGTCGGCGCGGCTGGACCGGGCGCAGCACGTGCTCGACACCGTCGCCGGGATCTGCTTCTCCGAAGGCGTTCCGTTCAAGCACCTGAGCGCCCGGCTCTTCTTCCTGTTCCTCCATCACAAACACGCCGCGCGGGCCCAGGCGGGCAAGTTCTGCGCCGTCTACCCGCCGGACCCGGCCACCGCCCGCCGGCTGCTGGAACGCCTGCGCGACGCGCTCGACGGGGAGGAGGGACCGTACGTCCTCACCGACCGGCGCTTTCGCGACTCCCGGACGGTCCACTACCGCTACGGCTCCTTCGGTGCCCGCAGCCGGCTGCGGGCCGACGGCACCCGGGAGGGCCTGGTCCGCGACGGTTCCGGCCACGAGGTCGTGGACCTGCGGCTGCCCGCCTTCCACCTGCCCGCGGGGATCGCGGACCCGTTCGTCGAGCAGGAGGAGCAGCCGCACGCGGGCCCGATCCTGATCCGCGACTACGAGGTGACCCGCGCGGTGCGCCTGGGCAACGCCGGCGGCGCCTACCAGGCCCGGGACAGGCGCACCGGCCGCACCGTCTTCGTCAAGGAGGCCCGCGCCCACAACGGCCTGGTCTTCGACGGGACCGACGCGCAAGCGCGGCTGCGGCACGAGTACCGCGTGCTGCGCGAGCTGCACGCGGCCGCCCCCGGGGTGGCCCCGGAGCCACTGGACCATTTCACGGAGTGGGAGCACGACTTCCTCGTCACCGAGTTCGTCGCGGGGCAGCCGCTGGTGGGCTGGCTGAGCCGGTCCACCCCGCTGGCCCGCGCCGACCGCACGGCCGAGTCCGTCGCCGCGTACTACGAGGCCTGCCGGGGCCTGCTGGCCGGGCTGGACGCCTCGCTGGAGCGGCTGCACGCCGTCGGCTACCGGTTCGGTGACCTCAGCCCGGGCAACGTCCTGGTCACGCCGTCGGGCGGGGTCCGGCTGGTGGACTTCGAGGCGGCCTCGGCGCTGTCCGCGGCACCCTCCGGGATCGGCACCCCGGGGTTCACGCCGCCGCCCGGCCTGCTCCGGACCGACACCGATCCGCTGCTGCGGGACCGGTACGGCATGTCGGCGGTCGCGCTCGCCTGTCTGGCGCCGTTCAACGAGATGGCCGAACACGCGCCCGCCAACCTCGCGCTGCTGCGCCGCGACCTGGCGGACGTGGCTCCGCCGCAGGACCTGTGGCAGCGGGCGACCGCCTTCCACCTGACGGAGGACCGGGCGCAGGACCGGGCGTCGGACCAGGCGCCGGGCCACGACGGTCCCTACCGCCTGCCCTCCCCCGCCGAGCTGGACGCCGACCCGCGCGGCAGCCTCACCCGGCTGGCCGAGGAGGTGGCCGCGGGGCTGCTGGAGACGGCCGACGCCGACCGGCCGGAGTGGGCGTTCCCGCCCTCGCCCGAGGCGTTCCGGACCAACAACGTGTGCCTGGCCTACGGCACGGCCGGGGTGGTGCACGCCCTGCACCGCGCCGGGGTCCCGGTGCCGGAGGAGATCGGCGAACGGCTGCGCCGCGACACCCTGGCGCTGCGCGACGCGCTGCCCCCCGGACTGCTCGTCGGCTCGGCCGGCATCGCCCGGGTGCTGGCCGGCCTCGGCCGGCTGGACGAGGCCGTCGACCTGCTCCGGGACGCCGACGGCCACCCGCTCACCGCCTCCTGCGGCACGCTGGCCGGCGGCCGGGCCGGGGTCGGCCTGGGCTGGCTCGCCCTGCACCGGCTGACCGGGGAGGCCGGCCACCTGGAGCGGGCCGTCGCGGCAGGGGAGGCCCTGCTGGGCATCCGCGACCTGTCGGCCGCCCTCGGCGAGCACGACGCCCGCGGCCTGCTGCACGGCCGCTCGGGGCTCGCCCTCTTCCTCCACCGTCTGGCCCGCGCCACCGGCGAGGCCCGCTACCTGGAGGCGGGCCGCCTGCTGCTCCACCAGGAGCTGGACCGGACCTTCCCGCTGGACGACGGCGCCCTGTCCGTCTCCGACAACGCGCGGCTCACCCGTGCCATGCCGTACCTGGCCACGGGTGCGGCCGGGGTCGCGGCGGTGCTCACCCACTACGTGGCCACCGCGCCGGACGAGCGCTGCGCCGCGGCGCTGCCGAGGCTGGTCACCGGGATCCGGGTCTCCTGCGCCACGAAGGAGGCGGGCCTGTACCGGGGGCTGGCGGGACTGACCTGGTTCCTGACCGGGCACGCCGAGCTCACCGGCACGGACGCCGCCCGCGCGGACGCCGTGCGCGCCGCGACCGGTCTGCTGAAGTACGCCGTCCCGTACCGGCGCGGGGTCCGCTTCCTCGGAGCGGGTTCGCAGCGGTTCACCGCCGACCTGTCCAGTGGCGGGGCCGGTGTCCTGCTGGCCCTGCACCGCCTGCTGGCCGGTCCGCTCCTGGCGGAGCCCCACCACGTACGCCCCCGGATCCCGGCAGCCGGCTGACGCCACCGGACGGGGCGTCCCATGAACGCCTGGGCACGGCGGCGAGCAACCCCCGTGTCCCCCGTGCCCAGGTATGCAGTGACCGACCGACACGACCCGAGAAGAACAAGGAGAGCATCCATGAGCCAGATCCTCGCGCTCCAGGCACTGGACACCGAGCCGGAGACCTACCTGGTCCCGTGCTTCAGCTGCGGCTGGAGCATCGGCGACATCTTCCCCGAGCCGATGTAACGAGCCGGCACCCGGGAGGGCCGGGACCGGTGGCCCCGCCACCGGTCCCGGCCCTCTGCGTTCGCCTGCCCGGCGGCCGGCGGACAACAAGCAACGGCGTCCGCCAGTTGCGTTGTGCGGGCCCGAAGGCGGGTGGCCTCCGGGGGTCGCCGGCGGGGCCGGAGGCGCCGTTCCTCCACGCCGGGTACGCGTACTCATATGACCTGCGGTCACGCCCGAGAAGTCGATCAGTGGCCGGGGCGGCCTCGGCGCGCGTTGTGGAAGCGTCAACTGTCGTGCGGGCAGGGCGGTTCCGGTTGCCGTCCCGCTCCGCCGGAGAGACGATGAGTATGCGCTGTGGCCCACGGCCGGGCCGCGGACCTTCTCGGTCGCGCCGGGCGCGGCCCGCACACGTGACGGCTCCGGCGCCCCGGCCCGTGATTCCGCGTCCCACATCCCACATCCCGCGTTCCTGCGATGTCCCACCTGGGGGCCGGATGGCGAGAGTCCCGCGCGGCGTGGTCGACGAGCACGGCCGGCAGGCCGTCGTGCACGACCACGAGGGTGCGCTGATGGCATTGGACCTGGAGACCGGCGCGCTGCTGTGGCGCCACGGGCCCCCGTTGCGGCCGTGTGCTCTGCGTGCCGGTTCGGTCGTGGCCCTGCGGATCAGTCCGTCGCCGACGCTGGTGGTCGTGGTGCTCGACGGCGGAAGCGGTGCGGACCGCTGGGTGTCGGAGCCGGTCGACCTGCCGCCCTGGGCTCGTTGCACGCTTGACGACACCCGCGAGTTCACCCTGCGTACCGAGCCGGACGACGGGGCCGTGGTGCTTCGCTGGGTCGCCCGGTCGTGGTACGGCGGGGGCGCCGCTCCGAGCGAGCAGGTACTGAAGGAGTCCCGGCGCGAGGCATACGGGGCACTGCGGGTCGATCCGGCACGCACCGGCGGGGTGGAGGTGCTGCCGGAGGCGGAAGCACCTCCGGTGCGCGCCGATGCGGCGGTACCACCCCCTGTACCACCGGAGGCTCCCCCCTACCAGCGGCCCGCCGATGTGCTGGACCAGAGCCTGGTCGGCGACGTACGCGTGGAGCTCGCCCGCCGTGCCGACTCCGGGGCCGTGGTCCTGAGGGCCGCGGATCCCCGTACGGGCACGCGCAGGTGGGAGGTGGAACTGGACCGCACGACCCCGAAGCAGGCGCCCAAGCTTCCGCCGTAGCTCCCCCGTGCCCGTCTCATCCCGAACAGAGGTGCCGTCATGGCCGTCTCGGACGAAGAAGTCGCCCAGGCGCAGAACATCAGCGTCGAGCAGGTGCAGTTGCTGTCCCGAAGCCGCGGGACGACGAACGAGGCGCTCGCGGCCCTGCCCGAAGGCGTGGTACGGCGGGCCCTGCTCCGCCTCGACTTCCCCGACCTGCCCACCGCCCGTGGGCTCTTCCGCCTGAAGCAGGAGCGCAGCGACGACGGCAGCGTCCGGCCACACGGTCTGGGCGCGGCCCACGAGCAGGCGGAGACCCTGCTGAGCCGCGCGGCCCCGGCGCTGACCGCAGGTGTGCCGACCGGTCCGAACGGCCGGCGTCACCGGGGCGGGCCGGCCCCGACGGCCGGGATGCAGCTGGCCAACTGGGTGTGGCTCGGCCCCGGGAACATCGGGGGGCGGACCCGTGGCATCGTGATCGACCCGGTGGACCCGGACCGGATGTGGGCCGTGAGCGCCGGGGGCGGGGTGTGGCACACCGAGGACGGCGGTGCCCAGTGGGAGCCCGTCGACGACTTCCTGGCGAACCTCGCGTGCGCCTGCATCACGCGGGACCCGTCCGACGCGTCCACGATGTACGTGGGAACCGGTGAGGCGTTCCACAACCTCGACGCCATCCGGGGCAACGGCATCTTCCGTACGACCGACGCGGTCACCTGGTCTCCGCTCGCGGCCACCCAGACGCCGGACTTCCAGTTCGTGAGCCGGATCGCGGTGTCGCAGTCCGGGAACGTCGTCCTCGCGGCCACCTCCACCGGCCTCTTCCGCAGCGCCGACACCCCGCGGGCCCACTGGACCCAGGTCCTGGACATCCCGCTCGGCGACGTCAGATTCGATCCCCAGGACAGCGAGAAGGCGGTCGCCGGGGCGCTGCAGGACGGCGCGGCCTGGTTCAGCCGTGACGGCGGTGTCACCTGGGACCTCGCGGTCGGCGGTCCGTGGGCCGGCCGGGTCGAGCTGGCGTACGCGGAGCAGAACCCGGACATCGTCTACGCGTCGGTCCAGATGACCAGCGGCCAGATCTGGCGTTCGACGGACGGCGGCAGGACCTACAAGAAGCGCAAGACGCTCACCCCGGACGGCCTGCCGTCGGACTACCTGGGCGGCCAGGGCTGGTACGACAACGCCATCTGGGCCGGGGACCCGACCGACTCGGACCTGGTGCTGGTCGGCGGCGTCAACCTGTTCCGCAGCACGGACGGCGGCGACCATCTGGCCGAGATCAGCACGTGGTGGCATCCCGACTCGGCCCACGCCGACCAGCACGCCATCGTCTCGCACCCCTCCTACGACGGGGTCACCAACCGGACGGTGTTCTTCGGCAACGACGGCGGCGTGTTCAGGGCGGACGACCTGGCGGTCGTCGGGAGCGAGCCGCAGCCTCCGTTCGTGACCGGCTGGACGGAGCTGGTGAACAACTACGGCGTGACGCAGTTCTACGCCGGGGCGGGCCACGCCGGCAGCGGGAAGGTCATCGGCGGAGCGCAGGACAACGGCTCGATCGTCTTCGACCCCGCCCTCGGCACCCAGGACTGGCGGCCGTTCTTCGGCGGTGACGGCGGCTGGTGCGCCTCCGACCCGACCGACCCCGACGTGTTCTACGGCGAGTACGTCTTCCTGAACATCCACCGCAACACCGACGGTGCCACCACCGACGACACCCAGGGCGACCGCTACATCAGCGGCCAGTTCTTCAACTTCGCGAGCCGCGAGTGGGACTGGAAGCCGGTGCCGTTCCGCATCACGGACGCGAAGAACGAGGACGCGCTCTTCATCGCACCGTTCGTGCTCGATCCGAACGACGAGAACCGGATTCTGGCGGGCGGGGTGTCGCTGTGGCGGACGAACGACGCCAAGACGGCGAACACCGCCGTCGACGGGCCGACGTGGGCCGCGGTCAAGCCAGGCTCCGGCGCGATGATCAGCGCGATAGCGGTGGCGCGCGGCGACTCGGACGTGGTGTGGGTGGGCCACGAGAACGGCATGGTCTTCCGTACGGCCAACGGCACCGCGTCGACGCCGACCTGGCAGCGGGTCGGAGCGACGGGACCGAGTCCCCTGGCACCGCGGCGGTTCTGCACCGGCATCACCGTGCATCCGACGGACCCGGACACCGCCTACGTCACCTTCGGCGGGTACGAGGACGACAACCTGTGGGTGACCACGGACGGCGGCGCGGGCTGGACCGACCTCGCGGGCGGTCTGCCGCCCGCCCCGGTCCGGGCCCTGGCGGTGCATCCGCGGCGGACGGACCTGCTCTACTGCGGCACCGAGGTCGGTCTGTTCGCCAGCGAGGACGCCGGGGCGAGCTGGTCGCCGACCAACGAGGGGCCGACCAACTGCTCGGTCGACGACCTGTTCTGGATGGACGAGACGCTCGTGTGCGTGACGCACGGTCGCGGGATGTTCCAGATCGACCTGTCGACGATCCCGTAAGGCGACGATCCCGTAAGGCGGGCGCTGATGGATCCGCTTCTGCTTCCGGTCGTGCTGCTGGCTGTGGCCGCCGCCTTCGTGCTGTCCGCCGCGGCAGGGTTCGGAGGCAGTCTGATCCTCGTTCCGACGCTGGCGCTCGTGCTCGGTACGAAGTCCGGGGTGGCGTTGGCGGCGCTTCTCCTCGGCGCCAACAACCTGGTCAAGGTCTACGCGTACCGGGCGACCCTGCCCTTCCGCAAGGCCGCCGTCGTGATCGTGCTGGTCGCCGCGGGAGCGTTCCTGGGGGCCACGCTGCTGGTCTCCGCTCCCGAGCGGGTCGTGACCGTGGCGGTCATCGTCGGTTTCGCCGTCGCGTTCCTGCTGGAGACGCTCGACCTCACCCGCTGGCGGCGGGCCGGCTCCCCGGTGCTGGCCCTCGCTGCGGGTGCGACGTCCGGATTCAGCGGCACTTCGGGCCCCCTCAAGGGGCTTGCGGTCCGCGGACTGGCCCTGGACCGCCTCCACCTGGTGGGCGCGCTGTCGCTGGCCTCGCTCGTCGGGGACCTCACGAAGACCGCCGTCTGGACGGATGCCGCGCTGCTGACGGGCGGGGACTGTCTCGTCGCCCTGGTGTGTCTGCCGCTGATGCTCGGCGCGACGTTCCTCGGCAGGCGTTTCAACACCAGGATCGGCGAGCGGGGCTACACGGGCCTGTTCTGGACCGTGATGCTGGGCTACACGGGACGCCTGCTGGCCGGCCTGTAGGGCCGGCCGGCAGGCGTCGAAGCTCCTCGCACCGGGGTGCGCCCCGACGTCAGCCGCCGGCGGCGAGGCGGCGTTCGAGCGGGGTGCGGTAGCAGGGGGTGACGCGGGTGCCGTCGAGGAAGGCGGACAGGCGAGCGATCTCCGCCTCCACAGCGGCCCGGGCGGCGCGGCCGGGGTCGTGGAGGAGGTGGTGGCGGATGCTGCCGTCGGGGAGCTGGGCCCAGGCGCCGATGACGCGGCCGTCCCACCAGACGGTGGGGCCGATGTTGCCGTTGCGATCGAAGAGGGCCTTGGTGTGTTCCGGGTCGAGGTACCAGTCGCGGTGGCGCCAGCCCATGGGGGTGGGGTCCAGGCTCGGCAGCAGGGCGGCCGCGGGTTCGGCGGCGGCCGGTCGGGCCTCGGCGGCCGCGACGTCGGCGGCGTCCACGACGTCCTCGGAGTCCTCGGGCAGGAGGTAGCCGGTCCCCTCGTCCAGCTCGACGGCCAGGGCACCGGTGGCGGCCAGGGCCTTGCGGGTGTCGGTCAGGGTCCAGCCCGTCCACCACTTCAGGTCGTCCACGGTCGCCGGCCCGAACCGCTCCAGGTAGTGCCGGGCCAGGGCGGCCCTCGCCTCGGGTGCCGGCAGCTCGGGCAGGGGCCGGGCCGGTGACCAGTGGAACTGCGCGGAGGTCCACGAGCCGGCCGGGCGGTGCCGGCGGATACGGCCCTCGGCGGCGAGCACGCCGAGGACGGGGGTGCTCGCCCGCTGCCGGGACTCGTACGGCTTGCCGGGCGAGACGACGAACTGCTCGCGAAGGTCGGGTACGTCGGCGGCGAGCTGGGCGGCGGTGGCCCGCCCGCGCGCCGCGAGGACCTCCAGGACGGACCGCTCCACCGCCTCGTGGCGGCGCTCGTCCCAGCCGAGCGTGCGGCGCAGTTCCGCCTGCGCCTGGGCGCGGTGGCGGCGGGGGTCGCGCACGGTCGCGGAGCGGACGGCCGGGGCCAGGGCGGCGGGGACGACGAACATGGTGCCGCGCATGCACCGGATGCGCTCCAGCGCGGGCAGGCCGGCGGGGGCGTCGTAGAGGGAGCGGTCGACGGCGGCGGCGGTGGGCTCGTGCATCCGGGCCGCGGCGGCGAGGAAGACGGTGGCGGGGTCGGTGGCGTGCAGGCCGATCAGGGCCGCGGCCACCGCCTCGGCCGTCTTCTCCCGCGCGGAGGGTGTGAGGAGATGACGGCGGACGAGGCGGTCCCGGCGCTGGGCGGCGGTGACGCGGGGCAGGCGGGTCATTCAGCGGACGACCTTGATGCCGAAGTGGGTGCCGAAGCCGAGGGCGATGCCGATGGCGCCGTGCATGTGGGCGTACATCTCCATGCCGCGGGAGGCGACGATGCCGCCGAGGTCGAGGACGTCGGTCCAGCCGTAGCTCGTGAGCAGGTCGGTGACCTGCCGCTTGGCGTCGGCGTCCTGCCCGGCGACGAACATGGTGTGGTCCCCGCCCCCGATCGCCCGGGGGTCGACCACGGTGGCCTGCTCCTGCGTCACGAAGGCCTTGACGACCTTGGTCGCGGGCAGGGCGCGCTGGATCTGTTCGCCGAGGCTGTCGCTGTCGCACGGGTCCAGGACGGGGTTGACGCCCCAGGGGGTGGGCCAGGGGTGCTCGATGTCGGGGTCGTAGATGTACGGAACGGCGTAGTCGATCAGTGTCTTGCCGGCCAGCTCCGCCTCGACTGCGGAGAGGGCGGCGACCGCGTTGTGGCCGTCGATGCCGTTGATGACCAGCTCGCCCGCGGCGGCCGCGTCGGCGAAGGTGTGCAGTTCGATGCCCGGGTGGCCGGCGAGCCACTGGCCGAACGGCGGGTTGCCCATCATGTCGGGCTCGGTCCGGGCGAGGGTGCCCTGCGGGTCGCGGGTGCCGACGTGGACCTCGTGGCCGTGCTCGGCGAGCTTGGCGATGTGGGCGCGGGCGCCGCCGCCGGTACCGAGAACTGCGATCTTCATGGGAAACCTCCGGTTCCATCACTTCTTGTTCGGGCTCGGCGTCCACCGTAGGAGGCTTTCCGGACAGTTTCTGTCCTGTGAGGGCCGCATAGTGGAGTCATGACGAGCGACACGACCGCCCGCCTGCTGCGGATGCTGTCCCTGCTGCAGACCCGGCGGGAATGGTCCGGCGCGGACCTGGCCGACCGGCTGGAGGTGACCGACCGCACGGTCCGCCGTGACATCGACCGGCTGCGCGAGCTGGGCTATCCCGTCGAGAGCACCCGGGGGCACGCCGGCGGCTACCGCCTGGCCTCCGGCACGGACCTGCCGCCCCTGCTCCTCGACGACGACGATGCCGTCGCCATCGTCGTCGCGCTGCGGACGGCCGCCGGCGGCCTGACCGGTATCGAGGAGACCGCCCTGCGCTCCCTGGCCAAGCTGGAGCAGGTCCTGCCCCGGCGGCTGCGCAGCCGGGTCGGTGCGCTCCAGGAGTCCACCGCGGGCATCGTCTGGGAGCCCCGTCGAGGACCGCGTGCCGACCCTGCCCTGCTCGCCACCCTCGCCGTCGCCTGCCGCGACCACGAGATCGTCACCTTCGGCTACACCACCCGCCAGGGCGACGCCGCCCAGCGCCGGGCCGAGCCCTGCCACCTGGTCGACTCGGGCGGCCTGTGGTATCTGCTCGCCCACGACACCGACAAGGACGACTGGCGGCTCTTCCGGCTCGACCGCATCACCGGTGCCGCGCCCACCGGGCGGCGGGTTGCGGCCCGCCCGGTCCCCGGCGGCGATCCCGCCGCCTTCGTGGCCGGCCGGCTGTCCGCCGTCCCCACCCGCCACCGGGCCGTCGCCACCGTCCGGGCCCCGGCCGAGCGGGTCCGCGCCCGCCTTCCGGGCCTCGGCACGCGCCTGCGGCCGATCGACGACGACACCTGCCGCGTGGACGCCTCCGACGACTTCCTGCCCCGCATCGCCCAGACCCTCGCGGGCCTCGACGCCGACTACACGCTCGACGCCGACCCCGAGGTCCTCGACCACCTCCGGGCCACCGCCGCCCGTATCCGCAGTGCCACGGGGTGACCGTCGTCGCAGGACGGAGTCGTAGCCGCCCGGTTCAGCGCAGCGGCACGGTGTCCGCGTAGACCAGCTGTCTGCCGAGGGGGCCGAAGTCCTCGCTCACCGCGAAGTCCGAGCCGGACAGGGCGGATTCGACGACCAGCAGCCGCAGCGGTCCGGGCGGCAGCGGGTCGGGCAGCGGGAGTTCGGCGGTGTAGGTCTGCACCGGGCTCTGCGTGTCCTCGGTCTCCAGGGAGACCAAGGTCTCCTCGACCGCTGTCCAGGCGACCGCCTCGTCCGCCAGGTCCGGGTCGCGGCGCTGCAGTACGGCGATCACGTCGGGGACGAGGAACTGCGTGAGGTAGTTCGGGCCGGAGAGGGTGATCAGGAGCGGGTCCTCGCCCTCCACCGTCAGCACCCGCTCCGGCAGGGTCCGCAGCACCGGGGTGTGCACGATCGGGGACAGGGCCTCGCCCTCCAGGGAGTGCGGCTGGAAGCGGGCCAGGGCCAGCCGGACGAACGGCATGTACGCCTCGCCCAGGTCGATGTCCAGGTCGCAGTACCAGCGGCCGCTCCCGGTGTCGAAGCGCGGGGCGAAGCCGGCGGCGGTGACGGTGAACCCGTCGAAGAGGAAGGCGGGGGCGGGCAGTACGAGGCCGTTCTGCACCACCTCGGCGCCAGGGAAGTTCTGTGCGGTCGGGAAGGCGACGGGGGCCGACCGGTGCTTGGGGTCGCGGCCCGCCACGGTGACGAAGGGCTCGCTGCCGAACTCGGGTTCCATGCCCTCCTCGGTGACCAGGGCGGCCAGCAGCTCGCCGTCACCGGAGCTGAACCACGGCCGGGCCAGGTAGATCCGCAGGCCGCCGCCGCGGCGGCGGCGCACCACCGGGTCCGGCAGGCTTCCGGAGCTCTCGACGCCGAGGGTGGGCAGGCAGTCCAGGAGGGCGGGCGGGTCGGGCTTGGTACTGCTGAGCACCACGTGCTCGACGCGTTCGCCGGTACGGGAGAGCAGTCCCAGCTCGGGCCGGGCGGCGAACTCCGGCGGGAAGCAGTCGCCGAAGCGGCTGGTCGCCACCGGTTCGTAGTGCACCAGGCGGTGTTTGGTGTCGCCGAACTCCTGTGCTTCCGGGGTGGCCGTCCCCTTCCCCTCCGCCTGTGCCTCGGCCGCGGCGGCCGCCGTACTGAAGAACAGCGTGTTGCCGTCGAGCGCGCTCGGGGTGTTCAGCATGTCCACGCCCGGGCCGAGGCGCCCGGCCTCGGCGAGCGGGAGCTGGAACACCCGGGTGGTCATCGTCCGGGGCTCGGTCCGCGGCGCGGGTTCGCCCGGGTCGTCCACCTGCTCGGTCCAGTGGGCCAGCAGGTCGATCCGCTCGGTGCTGGGCTCGTCCAGCTCCACCTGCCCGGCCAGGTGCTCGTGGGTGTCGCCCACGTTCCTGGTCAGGAGGGTGAGGTCGAAGAGGTTCAGCTGCGGGGTGACGAGGGGCCGCTGGACGGCGTGCACGAGCGTCAGCTCCTGCCATGGGGTGACCATCCAGTGCCGGTTGACGCGGACGGCGGCCATCACCTTCTCGAAGGGTGCACCGCCGCCGAGCACCTTGCGGCACCAGTGGAGCATGCCGAAGAGCCGCTCGTTGACGGAGGCCTTCGAACTGATCCGTACGGTGGCCTTCGCGGCCTTGGGCAGGGCCACGGTCAGCACCCGGGAGGCCGGGTCGAAGCGGGGCGGCCCGGTGCCCTCGACGAGGCGCAGCAGCAGCGAACGGGGGCTGTGCCACTGGGGTCCGGCCCAGAGCACTTCGAGCGGGTCGTCCGCGGCCCGGCCGGGCAGGTCGTGGAGGACCAGGCCCAGCGACAGCGGGTCGGGGATGTATGGGAGTTCGACCGCGTCCCCCGTGTGCAGGACGTAGCGCTGGGCGGGCCGGCCGTCGGTGGCGGGGAGGTCCACGAAGGCGATGCCGGGCAGCCGTGGGTCGGACAGGTCGCCGTTCTCGCGTACGGCGAGGTCGTACACCGCCCGCTGGACCGCGGGGTCGGCGGAGCCGATGGCCGCGTCCAGCAGCCCGTGGCGTTCCACGCATTCCAGGGAGGCCTTGGGGGCCACCAGGTGCCGCTCGTCCACGGGCCGGTACGGGGCCGGGGCGACCGCGTCGGCCGGCGGGTCGGCGTTGAACGTGTCGGCGTACTGCGCGGCGGTCAGTCCGGCGTCGCTGCGGATGACCATCCGGTGGGCGAAGTCGCCGTCGGTGTACGGGGCCCGGGGCAGCAGGACGGGCGCGGGCACGGCCTCGTACCGGCGGAAGGTCTCACCGCCGCCGGCCGGGGGCAGGGTCAGGACGTCCTGGTCGGTGAGCTGTTCGGCCTCCGCGAGGGTGGGGCCGTTGCCGGCCAGGTCCACCGTGCGCACGCGCAGGCCGTACGGGCGCCCGAAGCGGAGCCGGGGCAGCGACCCGGGCCGGGCCTCGGCCTCGATCTCCATCGGGAGGCCGGTGACGGCCCGGTTGGCGATCCGGCGGGGGCCGGGCGGTTCGGGCGTGCTCTCCTCGTCGCCGGGTCCCTCGTCCACCAGGGCCTTGCCGGGGCGGGGCGCCGAGAGCGCCCAGCCGTCCCAGCTGACGACGTGTTCGTGGACGTGGACGCGGGCCACGGGCCCTTCGGGCTCGGCGAGGGCCGTCTGGAAGAAGCCCTCGTCGGTGACGGACTCCGTCAGCGGGCCGCCGCCGTCCGGGGCGCGGTAGTGGACCACGCGTTCGTGGAGGGAGAACCAGCGCTGCCGGGTCCCGTCGAAGACGTCGATGCGGTAGCCGCGGACCAGGTCCTCGGCGGTCAGCGGCAGCGGGCTGCCCGACCGCAGCGCCTGTTCCTCCCGCTCGGCGCGGCGGAAGTCCGCCTGAAGGGTCCGGGCGCGGCCGGAGCGGACGAGGGCGATGCCGGTGGTGCGCAGGGTCGGCGGGGTGGCCTGCAGTGCGCGGCTGTCGCCGGGGATGATCCCGTCGGCCGCCGCGGAGACCCGGGCCGCGGCGACCAGTTTGAGGTTGATGCCGTCGATGTCGGCCTGCTCGATCGAGTAGTCGTCCTCGGGCAGGGCGAGCAGACCTCGGGCGGGCGGGCCGAGGGGGTCCGCGCCGGCGGAGGCGGCGCAGAACGCGTCACCGGCGTCGAGGACGTAGCGGGTCGCCGGGGTCAGGTCCTCGGTGGCCGCGTCGGGCAGCAGGGAGGCGAACCGGGGAGCGAGGGCGAGCCCGCGGGTGCCCCTGGCCTCGGCGATGCGGTCGGCCGGCACGGTGAGGTCGACCACCAGGCCCAGGCGGCGCAGCAGGGTGGGGTGGTCGCCCAGTACGGAGAGCACCTGGTGGAAGTCGACGGTGGGCGGGGTGGGCCGGGCGGGCGGGGCCGTACGGGTGGCGCGGGCGCCCTCGGTGACGGACCGCTCGTGCTGGTGGAAGGCGAGGAAGGCGTCGTGGGAACCCAGGACCGGCTCGGCGGAGCCGTCGGGGTCGAGCTCGATGGCGCGGTCGGCCTCCTCCAGGGCCGTGCCGATGTCGGCCAGCCGGGCGAGCATGCCGGTGGGGGCGGCGAATCCCACGCGCTGGCTCATGTCGGTGGCCGCGGGGAGTTTTTCGGGGAATTCCGCGGCGACCTCGGCGAAGGCCTTGCGGGTGTCCTGGGCGAGCTGTTTCGCCGGGTAGGACACCTTGACCGTGCTCCTGAAGTCGTCGAAGCCGAAGGGGGTCACGGGGGTGTCCCCGGTGAACAGGCGGCTCCACAGGCCGGAATCGGGGGCCGGGCCGGCGCGGTCGAGCGGGCCGGTCTCCGTTCCGGAGGGCCGGCCCTCGGCGTCGGTCTCGGAGAGGAAGAACAGGGCGGTGGCCAGGCGGGCGGGCCAGTCCAGGAAGTCGGGGAACCGGTCGAGGGTGGTCGGTCCGTCGGCGTCGAGGCGGGGGGCGACGAAGACCGAGATCCGGGCCGTCGTCCCGTCGGACGACAGCCCGGCCGGCAGCACCACCCACTGGATCCGCTGAAGTCTGCTCACGGCTCTCTCCTGCGTCTCACGGCTCACGGCTCGCACGGGTCCTGCGTTTCGCTTCCTACGGCTGCTCCGGGGCGTACGCCGTACAGAACCGGCCCCAGTCCTGCGGGTCCACGAGGTCGGCGAAGCCCGCGGCCGCCGGGGCTTCGCGCAGGCCCCGTGGTCCCGGCTGCAGCGGTGATCCGCCGAAGCGCCGCTGGAGGCCGAGCCGGACGGACTTGCTGAAGAAGGCCACCTTCACGCTGACGGTCAGCGACCCCTCGCCGAAGACTGCGGAGGTGCCGGCCGCTTCGTCCTGGACGTAGGTGAGCTGGAGGCGGAACTCCACGGATACGGTCACCAGCCCCAGGACGGACAGGTAGCCGCCGCACCGGAGGTAGCCGGAGAGGGTGACGGTGTTCTCGGTCAGGGCGAAGTAGATCCCCGCCATCAGATGGACCCCGCCGCTGGCGACGCCGATGTCCAGGGAGGCGTTCCCGCCGAACTCCAGCGATCCCTCGATGAGTTCGACGCCCCGGGTGCTGACGACCAGGGAGAAGAACCCGCCGCCGCCGAAGAGCGCCACGCTCACGTTGAAGGGCTGGTGGCGTTCGGATACGGAGAAGCGGAAGGTGGCGGGCCGCTCCTCGAAGGGGATGGTCAGGGCGGCGGAGAGGGTGACGTTGCTCAGCGTGAACACGCCGAAGGTGACCGCCGGTACGGCCAGGGTGTAGCCGGCGGTGATGCCGTCCCGCCCGACGTCCACGAACGCGCCGCGGCCGAAGCCGTCCGCGGGCAACAGCTCCTTGAGCTTGTTGACGAACTGGAGGGCGTCCTCGAACCCGACCTCCAGGCCCTGCGCCGTCAGGTCGGGACGGCTTCCCGGACGGGCGGTGAACGCGAGCCGCCCGATGCGGACCCTGACGATGCCGGCGAAGGTCAGGGCGAAGTCGGTGAGTTCGCCGCGCACGGTGGACTGCTCCACCGCCCGGGCCGAGGCGACCGTCGTGGCCTCCATGACCAGCACGGCCCGCGAGGTGTCGATGGCCGCGATCCCCGCCTCGTCCAGGGGCACCGGCTCCCGCTTCAGCGCCGGCTTCCACAGGTAGCGCACCTCGCGCCGGTCCGCGAGGGTCAGGGCGCGCATGACCGGTACGGGCAGCAGGCCCGGCGCCGCCCGGGTCAGGCGGCGCTCGATCTCCTGCTCGGTGAGCGTGGCCAGCTCCCGTACGGCCTCGGGTCCGACGTCGTCCAGCAGCGTGAACAGGTTGATCGCGCCGAGCAGCCGGGCCGCGCCGAAGATCTCCCCCAGCCGGTCGATGCCCACTCCCTGTGCGGCAGCCCGGAGTTCGGCGAACTCGGCGGGCAGCACACCCGCCCGGGCGGTGACCGCCTGGACCACCGTGTCGGGCCGGACGATGCCGCCGCCCTTGCCCTGGCCGAACGCGACCGGGACGGCCTCGACGAGCCGGAGGAAGGCCCCGGTGGGCTGGCCTTCCATGCCGCGTGCCAGGTACGCGTCGTGCAGGAGGACGTCCACCTCGTCGGCCAGTCCGGTCAGTTGCTCCACGGCGGGAACCCGCGCCTGCGCGGCCACCATGGAGGGGAGCTGCCCCAGCGCGTGCCCGCTCGCGGGAACCAGGCCGAGCAGCATCCTGGACACCGGCACGGCCGTGGCGCCCGAGGCGCCGCGCACCGGCTCGGCGAGCGCCGTGACCTGTCCGTTCAGCCCGATGATGCGGCGGTCCTCGACGGCCGGGTCGTGGTAGGCGTTGCCCAATGCCGGCCCGCCGACGGCGTCGGCGCGGACGAAGACCGCGGGCGTGTCGAAGGTGACGGTGCGCCCCTCGCCGTCGGTGGCGACGCAGGTGAAGCGGTACGGCTCCCCCGTGTCCTCGCGGGTCACCCAGAAGGCGGGCAGGCCGCTGTCCTGGACCGGCGGGGTGGTGGTGTCGGTGATCCGCAGGGAGCGGAAGGGCATCTCCCGCCCGCCGTGCCGGTACCCCGACTGCGGACCGTAGCGGACCTCCGGCTCGGCGACGGTGATGTGCCGCTCCGCCAGGAGGTAGGCCGTGCGGGTGCCGTCGCCGGGGTCGGCGAAGATCCGTTGGCTGGTGACGGTGAGCAGGGCCCGGTGACCGGTGCTCAGGAAGCCGCGTTCGACCACCTTGACGAACTGGTCGCGGCCGAGCTCAGCCGTGTGCTGGTAGCCCATGACGGTGGTGACGGGTGTCCCGCCCCACTCGCCCCGCAGTCGCACCGAGGCGCCCAGCGGGGTGAGGACGAAGCGCTCGGCGCGCAGCGGGCTGCGCACCGGTACGCCCTCGGAGCCGATGAGGTCCGGGTCCTGGGTGAGCGCCACCAGGTCGCGCAGGTGGTCCTCGGTCAGCGGCAGACCGGTGCGCGGCGGCCGGTCGAGCGGGGTGGCGAAGGCCCGCAGCAGGGCCTCGCCGCCCTCCGGCCCGGCCAGTTCGGCGTGGAACAGCTCGCACACGCCGTCGAGGCGCACCGGACGGGCCGGGGCCGTCCAGCGGGCGCCCGGATCGTGCCCGAGCAGCAGCCGGGTGGGGAACTCGACGGCGGTGCAGGGCAGTCCGTCGAAGAGGTTGGTGCCGGGCTCGTCCGGGAAGCGGCCGTCGGGGACCGCCAGGGACTGCAGGCGGCTCCAGTCCAGCAGCGCCTGCGAGTCGAGCGGGACGGAGTCCTGGCCGTCCGGCAGCCGGAACACCAGCGTCGAGTCGCCGCAGACGAAGGTGGGCACGGTCTCGGGGAACGCGGCGAGCGCCTGCGCGGAGAGGACGGTCTCGCCGACGTGCTGGGCAGGGACCGTGAAGATCAGCAGGGCCTCCTCGCCGGGGTCCTCCCGGACCAGGCGGGAGCCCTCCCGGCGGAGGTTGCGCACGTCGACGGTGAGCAGCAGCAGGTCTTCGGTACGCAGGACAAAGAAGGACTCGGCGGTCATCGCAGCGGCCTTTTCGTCACGGGCCGGCGGTCACGGCGCCGGCAGCGGCACGTCCGCGTACTGCCAGTCTGGCGAACGGGTGGCCCGCCCGCATCTCGGGTGCGCCCCGCCCGCGCCTCGTGCGCATGCGGGCCCGGATGCGTACGGGCCCGAACCCGTACGGGGTTGTCAGGGAAGTACGGGAATCCACACGTGTCGACGCCGCACACTGTGTGCGTGCAGGGACGGAAGGGCCGTCCCCGCGGTGCAGAGCGAGCTGGGGTGGAACGGGTGCGCAGGATCGGCAGGACGGGCGGGACGGGTGCAACGGGGGCGACCGGCGGGACGGGTGCAACGGGCGAGGCGGGTGCAACAGGTGCGACGGGCGAGGCGGGTGAGACGGGAGATACGCCCGAGGCCGACCGTGGCGCCGCACAGGTGAGCATGCCGCTCTACCAGCTCAAGGCGGAGTTCTTCAAGACCCTCGGCCACCCGGTCCGGATCCGGGTCCTGGAGCTGCTCTCCCTGCGCGAGCACGCGGTCTCCGAACTGCTGCCCGAGATCGGCGTGGAGGCGGCCAGCCTCTCGCAGCAGCTCGCGGTCCTGCGCAAGGCCAACCTCGTGCTGGCCCGCCGCGAGGGCTCCACCGTCTACTACCGGCTCACCAGCCCGCGGGTCGCCGAGCTGCTCCGGGTCGCGCGGGGCATCCTCTCCGGGGTCCTGGAGGGGCAGGCCGAGCTCCTGGCCGACCTGCGCGCCGCCGGCCGCCGCTGAGGGACCGCCGCCACGGCCGGTCAGGGGATGCGGTGCACCCGCTGGCTGGTGAGTTCGTACCGTGCGCCCACGACGGCCAGCGTCCCGGCGGACATCCGGGAGGACAGGTCCGGCTCCGCGGCCAGCCGCGAGCGCACCAGCCGGATGTTGGCGGTGACGGCCGCGTCGATGCGCGCCTGCCCCTGGAGCCTGCGGTCGATCGCGGGGCGGATCTGCTCGCCGAGGTAGCGCATGTGGCCGGGCAACTGCGTGCCCTCCTGCTCGGCATGCACCGCCGCGGCCACCGCCCCGCACGACTGGTGCCCCAGCACCACGACCAGCGGGATGCCCAGCTCCACCACTCCGTACGTGACACTGCCCAGCACGGCCTCGTCCAGCACCCCGCCCGCGGAGCGTACGGTCAGCAGGTCGCCGAGCCCCTGGTCGAAGACGAGCTCCGGGGGGACCCGGGAGTCGACGCAGCCCAGTACGACGACGAAGGGGTGCTGGCCGACGAGCAGGGCCTGGCGGACGCTGCGGGTCTCGTCGGGATGCCGCTCGTGGAGGGTCCGCCAGCGCCGGTTCCCCGCCTCCAGCTCGCCCAGCGCGGCCTCGGGCGTGGTGGGCCGTGCGCGCTGCCGCTCACCGCGGACGGCGAGCGGCCCCGGAGGGGAGCAGGAGGCGAGACCGGCCGCCGCGGTCAGGGCGGTCGCGCCGGCCAGCGAGGACCGCAGGAACCGGCGCCGCCCGGCGGCGGTGCGCCGATCGGCCTCGCACCGTGGATCGGCCTCACAACGTGGATCAGGAAGGGTCATACCGGGAGAACCTATGCACCGCTCCGGCCGGCGACACGCGCCTTTGCGAGCCGTGGTGCGGCCTTGGCGAAATCTTGGACGAAGCCACCCTGCCCGGATGAGCGGCCGGCCGGTCAACCCGGCGCCCCGGCACTCACCCGCGCGCGCCCATCGGATACCGGGCTGTCCCAGCTCCCCCACCCGCCCGGCCGGCGGGCGCCGGACAGCGGATCCCCGGGGCGTGGGACGGCCTTCCGGGCGCCCCGCACGACGCCCGTACGACTCCGTACGACTCCCGGACGACGCCCGGACGGCGCCGGGCGGGGCCCGGCCGGTGCCACCATACGTGCGCACAGACCGGGCAGGGCGGCACGGCCGTCGCGCAGGACGAGAGGTTGGAACGTGACGCCTCAGGTGGTCGACGAAACGGCTCGGCGCCTTCCCGAGCGGCAGGAACGGATGCAGCGGGGCTGGCGCGAAACGCCGCCCGAGGAAGCCGTGCCGCAGCCGGAGCGGCCTGACCACCCGGAGCGGACCGAGGCCGAGCTGATGATCGCGGCCTCGGTGCTGCTGGCGGACGCTGCCCTGACGGCGCGGCAGGCCGGGGCGGAGCTGACGGGCGCGCTCTCCAGCTGGGGGTTCGGCCTCCAGGCGCTGCGCCGCCCCGGCTGGGCGCTCGGCACGGCGGTGTCGTGCGCGAAGGCACTGACCAGCCCGGCGGGGCTCGGGTTCGGGGCGAACGGCGGACTGTTCGGCGAACTCGCACGCATGGCCGGCAGCGTCACCCTGCGCCGCCCCGCCAAGGTGGCCATGGCGGTGGACGCGTTCGCCCTGCGGATCCGGGCGGCCGCGGCCGAACACCCCAATCTCGACTCGCCCCTGGCCAGGCGGCTGACGGACGCGATGGTGGCGGGCGACCGGCTGGAGGCACTGCGGGCGCTGTACGCGCTGCTCGAGCGGCTGGGCGTCACCCGTGCCCTGACCACGCTCAGCCCCGTGCTCATGGAACTGCTGGCGCTGCTCGGGATGCTCGATGCGAACCCGGCCAACGACGACTTCTCCTGGGTGACCCTCGCCGGCGGCGTGCCGACCACCGATCCCTTCCTGGGACTGCCGAGTTCGCTGCTGAAGTACCTCAACCCGGGGCCGGGGCGGGCCGAGCGGGCCGAGCCGGACGCCATCCTGGCCAAGGTGCTGGCGACGTCCCGCAACGACATCGTCAGCTACGTCGGCGACATCGGGGCCCTGGGCAACCACGGCCTGGTGCTGCTGCGCCGCGTCGCCTGCGCCGACGGCGCCGTACGGCACGTCCTGCTGCTGCCCGGGACCAGCTTCGGACTGCTGAGCAACAGCACCCCGCAGGACGTGGTGGGGGCGTTCGACGGGCTCCTGCGCACGGACACCACGTACACGCGGGCCCTGAGGAAGCTGCTGCGGCGGGCCGGGGTGCCCGCCGGGTCGGACCTGATGATCGTGGGCCACAGCCTGGGCGGGCTGACCGCGATGAACCTGGCGGCCGACGAGGAACTGGCGGCCACCTTCCGGATCACCCACGTGATCACGCTGGGCTCCCCGATCGACAACAAGCGCCCGGCCGACCACACCACCCGGGTGATCAGCCTCGTCAACAAGCACGACGTGATCGCCACGCTCGACGGGCGCGGGCCGGCCTCGCCCCACGACGTCCCCGACAGCTGGGTCGAACTGGCCTGGCTGGACGAGTCCTACGACTATCCGCTGTCGCACGCCCCGCAGGCCTACTCCGACTCGCTGCGCGGGGCGATGGCGCACCACGGCAAGCACGTCAACGAGCTGATCAGCGCCTACGACGGCGAAGTCATCGGCAACCAGCCGTACATGCTGCGCGACAAGTGACCCCCGCACGTGACCCCGAGGAAAACCGACCGATGACGACCGACGACGTCCCGGCACCGGCGAAGCGGCGTGCCGCGACGGCCTGGGCCCTGGAGAACGCCCTGTTCAGCGCCGCCGTGCTGGCCCAGCGCCTGCCCTGGGCGGACGCACCCGCGCGCGCACTGGGCCTGGATGCGCTGACCCGGGAGGGTGCCCGCCGGCTGCTGCTCGCCCACTTCCGGCGCAGCCGGTCCGGGCGGCCGGTGCGGCTGCGCACCGCGTTCGGGTCCTTCCTCGTGCCGACGGCCACCGTGGACGCGGCCCGGCTGCTCGCCCGGGCGGACGCCGTGGGCGCGCTGGGCCCCGCGACCGGCCTCACGGCGGGTGGCCGGCGCTACGGGCTGTCGCCGCACGCGGAGCCGGAGCGCGAAGCGGTCCTGCCCCACTCGGAGC
>NZ_WTFF01000091.1 GCF_019400985.1 Streptomyces bambusae | reverse complement strand
CGGGAAGGCCGGGTTCGGCGTGCCCGCGGCGGCCGCCGGGAACGAGGGGTCCGAGCCGGCGGGGGCGCCGAACGGAGCCGGGGGAGCAGCAGGTGCCGGGAAGCCCGGGGCCGCGGGGGTACCGCCCGGCGGCGTGCCGAAGGGCCCCGCCTCGCCGGTGGTGGCGGACGGCGCCGACTGCCCCGGGAACGGCGTGCCGCTGCCGGCACCAGATGCGTCCGCACCCGGCGCGGCCGGGAACGCGGACTGGCCCGTGCCGGCACCAGACGCGTCCGTACCCGGCGCGGCCGGGAACGCGGAATGCCCCGTACCGGAACCCGACGCGTCCGCGCCCGGAGTCGGCATCGCCGTGCCCTGGGACGGGACGAACGGCGTGCCTCCAAGGCCCTGGCCCTGTGCGGGTACGCCCGGGGACGGGGTGGCGCCGGGGCCGGCCGGCGCGGACGCCGCGTCACCCGGACGGTGCGGCTCGAAGCCGCTGCCCTCCGGCAGACCCGGGACCGCGGCCGGAGCCGCGTTCTGCGTGTACCAGGCCGGCGGGGTGTAGTCGATGGTGAACTCGCCCGTCAGCTCGGGCTCCGCGTCGGACTGATCGTCCGTCGGGACGTCCCACGTCCCGCCGCGGCTCTCGTTCCGATCGCCGTTCACTGCGTCCTCCTGGTCTGGTCGAGCACTGGTACGAGCGCCCCCATCGGCGCCGCGCCCACGGTCAGCCTAATCGGGCCCGGCCTCCGACGCCCGCCCCCCGTCGGGGCATCCACCCGGCCGCCCCCCGACTCGCCCCCCCAACTCGCCCCGTGGACAGGGAGCGTGGACAGGGAGGAAGCCGGGGAGGACGACGAAGGCACAGCCGGCCCCGGCCGCCGCCCGGCTCAGTCGATCCGCCGGGCCGCCCCCAGCAGCCCGGTCTCCGCCTCGGTCCCCTGAGTCATCACGAACTGGCGGTCCCGCTGGTTGCACCACAGCGTCACCCCGTCGCCCAGCGTCGGCAGCGATTCGACCGCCGAGCGCGGCAGGCTCATCAGCCGTCCGATCTGCTCCGCCTCGTCCGGGGACACCCGCTGCACGCCGACCAGCGACGACTGCTGGAGCAACCGCGGTGCCGTCGGACTCAGATAGGGGAGCAGGGTCAGCACGGACTGCCAGGGACCGGCGACCACCCGCCCGCGCGGCGGCCGCATGCCGCAGTCGCGGATGACGAACACCGGGCTGCCCGCCGACGCACCCTGCGGCGGGACCCGGCCCACCTCGTGCAGCGTCACGCACTGCTGCCCGCCGCCCGCCGCCTGCGCGAGCGCCGACCAGACCTGCCCGCGGCCGGTCTCCACCGCCACCCGCGCCCCGGTGGCCGCCGCGCGCAGCGCCAGCACCTGGGCCGTCCACAGGCCGCCGATGAGCGTGACCTCGTACGGCGTCGGCCGGTTGACGCCGAGCACCGCGGGCCGGCCCTCGGAGTCCACCCCGACGACCACGCCGTCGTCGCCGACGGGCAGCGCCAGCGCGTCCAGTTCGTCCGTGAGCACCGTGTGCCGCTCCCGGCGCGGGCCCACCAGCCCGTAGCCCATCCTCATCGCGCGCCTCCCAGCGGCAGCGAAGCCAGTACGCCCGGCAGCTGCTCGCGGTCGAGCCGCACCAGGCCGGTCTTCACACCCCGCGCGGTCCGCTCCAGCTCACGCCGGGCCGCGACCAGCTCCTCGTCGCTGCGCCCGGTGATCCGCACGTGCCCGGTCAGGGTCACCCCGTGCCGCTCCGCCGGGGCGAGCGTCAGGCTGAAGTTCGTGGCGAGGGCCGGCAGCGAGGTGAGCAGCGCCACGAAGTGCGGCAGCGGGGCAGCCCCGCCGCCCAACTGCGGCCAGCGCCCCACCCAGTACGTGGTGTGCCGCCGGTCGTCGACGCGCCAGGTCCGCGCGGTCTCCTCCGTACGCCGGCCCGGCGAGCCCGAACGGCCGGACGCCCGGCCCGCCTGGGTGATCGCCATCGGGTTGGCGCACGTGGACGTCGCCAGTGCGGCCGTCAGCTCCTGCTCGGTCAGCACCGTCGCCCGGAAGCCGGCGCCGGCCAGCCGGCTCGCCAGCTGGTCCGCCGCGCGCACCACGCAGCGCTGCGCGCCGGCGAGGCCGCCACCGCGCGCGGTGACCGCCTCGGGGCACAGCTCCGGGTCGAGCTTGAGTGCGACCCAGGTCAGCCGGACCGCCGGGGTGCCCGTCTGCGACTGGAGCGGCGCGTAGTTGCGGGTGGCCATCGACTGGGCCGGCAGGTGCGGCGCGGGCGCCGGCTGCGTGTGCTGCACCAACTGGGCGGACTCCAGCCGGATGCCGTCGACCTCCAGCACGTCCCGGATCAGCCCCAGCGGCAGCGGCCGGGCGGCCCGGTCCTCGCGCAGCGCGGTCGCGTCGGTGTCCACCTGGACCACCGCCGTCAGGAACGTGCCGTCGCCGATCATCCCGACCGGGCGCCGGTCACGGTCGCTGAACGTGTAGGTGCGCAGCGCCGGATCGGCCTCGACGACCGGCGCCAGCCCCGGCTCCGTGCCGGGCGGCACGACCGACGAGGCGGCGCGGCGCCGACGCGCGCGCAGCGCGAGCGCGGAGCCGATCCACTCGGGCAGGGAGCGCTGGTGGCGGCGTACGACGGCGAGCACGACGAGCACGGCGGCCACGACACCGACGGGCACCAGCAGCAGCGGCTCCACCACCCAGGCGACCAGCAGCAGCGCCGCGGCGACCTGGAGGAGCACCAACTGTTGCAATCGGAACGGGCCGAACCGTCCCGGGCTCGACTTCGGATGCGGCGTCACCCCGCCCTGCGGCGGAGCGGCCGCGGCCGTACGGCGGCGCGTCGCGGTGGCCATCACCCGTGCACCTCCCCTTCCCGGGGCCAGACCCCGAAAGCCCCGGCGGCGCGCGGAACTCCCCGCGGCTCACCGGAATCTCCCCAATCCACCCCAACAAGCCCTGATTACCCCGGTACGGAAGGCACTGAGCGGCAGCCTCACCCTACCCGGCCCGTAGCCGCCCTCCGTCAACAGGCATAGTAGGTGGACGGTCCGACAATCGAGGCCCGGGGACCCTACTCACCGGCCGGGCCGTGCGGGGAGAAGCAGACGGTCATGGCATCACGACGTGATGAGCTCAACGCGTACACCTTTGCGAAGCGGCGCACGGTGGCAGCGTTCCTCCAGCCGTCCGCCACGGGCACCGAGGAAGGCGCGCCGCGTCCGCTGCGGGCCGTCGTGCCCGGGCTGGTGGTCGGCGCCCTGATCCTCGCGACGTTCGGCGCCTGGGGCATGTTCAAGCCCAAGGCGCCCAAGGGGTGGGACGCGCCGGGCGAGAAGGTCATCGTCGGCAAGAACTCCACCACCCGCTACGTCGTCCTGACCACCAAGGTGAACGGCAAGGACCAGACCCGGCTGCACCCGGTGCTCAACCTGGCCTCCGCACGCCTCCTGCTCGACCCGCAGAAGTTCCAGGTCATCACGGTCGACGACAAGGTGCTCGACAGCGGCAAGCCACCGCGCGGCCCCATCATCGGCATCCAGTACGCCCCCGACCGGCTGCCCGCGCCCAAGGACGCCGGCACCGCCAAGCGCTGGGCCGTGTGCCAGAAGCCCGGCGGCAACGGCAACAACGTCCAGACCGCCGCCTTCGTCCTCGCCGACCGCGAGGCGAAGCTGATGGACGACCAGCGCAAGCTCGACGACGGCCAGGTCCTCTACGTGCAGAGCACCGGCGACTCCAAGGACCGCTACCTCGTCGACGCCGTCGGCACGAAGTACAAGTTCCCCGAGGGCCCGGCGGGTTCGGCCGCCGCGCAGGACGCGCAGAAGCTCACCAACGCCCTCGTCGGCAGCGGCACCCCGCAGCCGGTCACCGACCAGTGGCTGGCCACCCTCCGCGACGGCGACCCGCTCGGCTTCCCGCAGCTGCCCGGCTCGGTCGGCGCCGACGCCAAGGTCCCCGGCCTGGTCACCGCCGAGAACAAGGTCGGCATGGTGCTGCGCGCCCAGACCGGCTCCGGCCCCCAGCACTACGTCGTCCTGCCCGGCAAGGTCGCCCCCGTCTCGGACTTCACGGCCTGGTTGCTCATCACCGCGCCCGCCACCGACACCCTCAACATGAAGGGCAAGCCGCGCGAGGTGGACCTCCAGTCCCTCAGCCCGGACGCCACCCCCTTCAAGGGCGACGCCCGCTGGCCGCTGAAGAAGTCGGCGCAGATCAACCGCACCGCCGCCACCGGAACCGCGGCCCCCGCAGCCGGCCAGGGCGGCGGCGACCGCGACACCGTGTGCAACGTGCTGCGCTCGGTCGACGGACAGGGCAACCAGACGATGAGCACCTGGGCCGGCACGGGCTTCCCGGTGGACATCACCGCCAGCGGCACCAGCGCGTACGTCACTCCCGGCTCGGGCCTGCTCTACACCCAGACCCAGGGCAAGCAGGGCACCGCCGGCGGCTCGCTCTTCCTGGTCACCGACACCGGCCTGCGGTACGCCGTCCAGGCCAACGGCGACTCCGACGCCGAGCGCTCGGGCATCGGCGCGCCCGACCCGAAGAAGGACAGCAGCGACGGACGGCCCGAGGCCAGCCAGGCCCAGACCCGGCTCGGCTACGGCGGCGTGGTGCCCACCCTGGTCCCCATCGCCTGGTCGGAATTCCTCTCCAAGGGCCCCCGCCTGGACACCAACGCGGCCCGCCAGCCGCAGGGTTCGTGAGGCCGCCGATGCCGACCACCACCTCCGCCCGCGCCACCACCTCCCGCGCCGCCGGCCGCCCGGCCGCCCGGCGCCCCCTGCTGCGCTCCACCGCGGCCCTCGCGCTGGCCCTCGCGGCCACCACCGCCACGACCACCGGCGCGGCGGCCGTCCAGCCGGACCCCGCCACCCGCCTCGCGGGCGCCGGCGAGTGCACGTTCCCGATGAAGAAGCAGATCGAGGACCGGCCCTGGGCGCTCCAGCGGGTGCTCCTGGACGCGCTGTGGGCCGAGACCAAGGGCAAGGGCGTCCGGGTCGCCGTCATCGACACCGGGGTCGACCGCGCCAACCCGCAGCTCGCCCCCGCCCTCGACATCGGCGCCGGCAAGGACCTGCTGGACCCCAAGGGCGGCGACGGCACCAACGACACGGTGGGGCACGGCACCAGGGTGGCCGGCCTGATCGCGGCCCGCCCGCAGGCGGGCACCGGCTTCGTGGGCCTGGCCCCCGAGGCCACCATCATCCCGATCCGGCAGAACGACGAGCGGCAGACCGGCAAGGCCGACACCCTCGCCGACGCCATCGAGCACGCCCTGAGCAAGGGCGCCCAGGTCATCAACATCTCCCAGGACACCACCCAGCCGATGACCGACGACTCCAAGCTCGGCCAGGCGGTGAAGAAGGCCGTGGCCGCCAACGTGGTCGTCGTCGCCTCCGCGGGCAACGACGGCCTCAAGGGCGAGAAGCGCAAGACCTATCCGGCGGCCTTCCCCGGCGTCCTGGCGGTGGCCTCCAGCGACCGCAACAACGAACGCGCGGCCTTCTCCCAGCCCGGCGACTTCATTGCCGTCGCCGCACCCGGCGTGGACATGGTCTCCACCGTGCCCGGCTTCGGCCAGTGCATCGACAACGGCACCAGCTTCTCCGCCCCGTACGTCGCCGGTCTGGCCGCCCTGCTGCGCGCCCAGCACGCCGACTGGTCGGCGCAGGAGATCATCTGGCAGATCGAGCAGACCGCCGAACGCGCCATCAACGGCAAGGACGACTACGTGGGCTGGGGCGTCGTCGACCCCGTCCGCGCCGTCACCCAGGACTCCCAGAAGCCCAAGGCCCCCACACCCGACCCGGGTCCGCCTCCGGCCGCCGCACCGGAACCGGCTCCGCTGATTCTGCGTGAGACACGACAGGAGCGCGAACAGCGTTTCGGGACGTACGCTCTTGGAATCGGGGCCGTACTCATCGCGGTGATCGCCGGCACGGCGACCGTCGCCCGGGACACACGCCGCAGAAGGCGTCAAGGCTAGGCACAGGGCGAGTTGTTGGGCCTGTCGTACGAACTGGCTAAAGTGTCCGTGACTTCACGAGTGTGATGACGGGAGAGAACCACCATGGCCATGAACCTTCAAGTTGATGACCAGAAGAAGGTAAAGCTGGCGGGTGAGATCAACACGTACCACACGGAACTCACCAACCGCATCGGCAAGCTGAACGACGTCGTCGACCGGATCCAGGCCGGCTGGCAGGGCGCCGCGAGCAAGGAGTTCGACGTCCTCCAGCGCGGGGTCAACGAGAACCTGAAGAAGATCAAGGACCGCCTCGTCGACCTCGAGGACGCCATGCGCATGAGCGTCCAGGGCTTCAACGCCGAGGAGGAGCAGCGGATCGCCGAGATCCGCAAGGTCAACAACAGCTCCATCCTCAACATCTGACGCTCGCGCAGCGGTAGTACGAAACACAACGGGAGGAAGACAGCGATGTCACTCGCAGTCAATTACGACACCGTCTCGACGGCCGCGTCGGACGTGCGCCTGACCAGCTCGCAGCTCACCCAGCAGCTGGAGACGCTGATGGGCAAGGTCAAGGAAGTCACCTCCAGCTGGGAGGGTGAGGCGAAGTCCGCCTACGAGGAGATCCAGCGGACCGTCTCCACCAACATGACCGAGATGAACCAGAAGCTCGGCCAGATCGCGACCCTGCTGGACCAGTCGCTCGTCGGCTACCAGGACACGGACAAGGGCAACGCGGCCCGCTTCCGGATGGTCTGACGCCGCTCCCGCACGTCCGCCCGCCTGCCGCCTCGCCGCGGCAGCCGTACGGAACGCACGAAAGGGGCCCGCGCACTCGGTGCGCGGGCCCCTTCGCGTTCGCAGGTCCCTCACTTCAGGTCGAACTCGCCGTCCCGGGCGCCCAGGACGAACGCCGTCCACTCGGCCTCGGTGTAGCGCAGCACCGTCCCCGGATCCAGGGAGGAACGCATCGCGACCGCCCCGCCGGGCAGCTTCGCGATCTCGACCCGCTCCTCGTGCTCCTCCGTCCCGGGCGCGCTGGTCCACTCCACGCCCGAGATGTCGAGGGCGTAGAGCTCGTCCTTCTCGCGCTCGCGGTCGCGTGCGTCAGCCATGTGCGGGATTCCCTTCGGCGGGGCGGTCGTACGAACTGCCAGTCCCGGCATCGTACTTCCGCACCGCCCGCCGCAACAGGCGTCACCGCACTTCAGCGCAGCGTGACGTACACTGCCCCGCCGCCCGTCACCGGTCCGGCAGCCAGCCCGTCTGCACCAGCGGCGTACCCCGCTTGCGCGAGACGAAGGTGCCGCGGCCCGGAGGCATCGGACGGGCCCGGACACTGCCCAGGATGTCGCCCTCGTTGCGGTCGCCCGACAGCACGACGCCCTGCGCGCCCAGCTCCTTGACCCGCTGCATGAACGGCTCGTACGACGCCCGCGACGCACCCGCGGCGCTGCGCGCCACGATGAAGCGGATACCGACGTCCCGCGCGAACGGCAGGTGCTCCACCAGCTGCGCCAGCGGCTGCGAGGAACTCGTCGACACCAGCTCGTAGTCGTCGATGATCACGTACAGGTCCGGACCGGTCCACCAGCTGCGGTCGCGCAGCTGCTGCGGGGTGATGTCCGGCCCCGGCGCCCGCTTGGCCATCACCGAGGCCACGGCCTCCATGTGCATGTCCATCGCCGACGACATCGGCGCGTACTCCAGCAGGTGCGACGACGGCACCGCCTCCAGCATCGTGCGCCGGTAGTCGCCGACCACGATCCGCGCCTGCTCCGGCGAGTACCGCTCGGTCAGCTGCTTGGCGATCAGCCGCAGCAGCGCCGTCTTGCCCGACTCGCTCTCGCCGAAGATGAGGAAGAACGGGTCGGTCTCGAAGTCGACGAACACCGGCTCCAGGTTCGTCTCGTCGATACCGATCGCGATGCCGTGCTGCGGGTACTCGAAGCCCTTCGGCAGCCGCTCCGCCGGCAGCTTGCGCGGCAGCAGCCGCACCGCCGGGGCACCCGGCCCCGACCAGTTGGCCCGTACGGACTCCACGAACGCGCCGGTGGCCTCCGACAGCCCCTCCCCGCCGGACCGCCCGTCCACACGCGGCAGCGACGCCATGAAGTGCAGCTTCTCCGGCACCTGACCCCGGCCCGGCGCGCCCGGCGGCACGTTCGCCGCGACCTTGCGGTCGAACTCGGAGTCCATGACGTCACCCAGCCGCAGCTCCAGCCGGCCCAGGATCTGGTCCTTCAGCGCCGCCCGGACCTCCATGTACCGGGAGGCGGTCAGCACCACGTGGATGCCGTAGCCCAGGCCCCGCGCCGCGATGTCCGCGACGATCAGCTCCAGCTGGTCGTAGTCGTTCTTGAACTGCCCCCAGCCGTCGACGACGAGGAACACGTCGCCGAACACCTCGCCCGTGAGCTCACCCGACGCCCGGCGCCGCCGGTAGGTGCCGATCGAGTCGATGGAGTTGGCGCGGAAGAACTCCTCGCGCCGGTTCAGCACACCCGCGACCTCGGCCACCGTGCGCCGCACCCGCTCCGGGTCCAGACGCGAGGCCACCCCGCCCACGTGCGGCAGGTCCTGGATCGCCGCGAGACCGCCGCCACCGAAGTCCAGGGCGTAGAACTGCACCTCGTGCGGCGTGTGCGTCAGCGCGAACGAGGAGATCAGAGTCCGCATCAGCGTCGACTTGCCCGACTGCGGACCGCCCACCACCAGCAGGTGGCCGGCCGCCCCCGAGAAGTCCCGGTAGAGCACCTCGCGCCGCTGCTCGAACGGCTTGTCGATGAGGCCGAGCGGCACGACCAGCCCGCCGAGGCGGGTGTACCCGTCGGCGTGCAGCCCGCGCTCCGCCGACGGCGCCAGCGCCGGCAGCAGCTGGTCCAGCGGCGGCGCCTGGTCCAGCGGCGGCAGCCACACCTGGTGCGCGGGCACGCCCTGGCCCTCCAGCCGGCCCACGATCACGTCCAGCACCGTGTCCGCCAGCGCGTCGTCCTCGCGGCCGGCCTGCGCCGCCAGGTATGCCGGGTCCGGCGCCGCGTACACCACCGGCACCGGCGTCGCCGTGAACAGCGCCGGCCGCCGCTCCACCGGGAACTGACCCACCGTCAGGTCCGGGCCGCCCGAGCGGTAGGTGCCCGAGACGTACGCCGCCTTGAAGCGGGTCATCTCGTCCGTGCCGAACTTCAGATAGCCCGAACCGGGCACCGACGGCAGGTGGTAGGCGTCCGGCACACCGATCGCCGTGCGCGACTCCGCCGCCGAGAAGGTCCGCAGACCGATCCGGTACGACAGATAGGTGTCCAGACCGCGCAGCTTGCCCTCTTCCAGGCGCTGCGAGGCCAGCAGCAGGTGCACGCCCAGCGACCGGCCGATCCGGCCGATCTGGATGAACATGTCGATGAAATCCGGCTTCGCCGTCAGCAGCTCGCTGAACTCGTCGATCACCAGCACCAGCGAGGCCAGCGGCTCCAGCGGGGCACCGGCCGCACGGGCCTTCTCGTAGTCGTGGATGTTGGCGTAGTTGCCCGCCGACCGCAGCAGCTCCTGACGGCGCTGCAGCTCACCGCGGATGGAGTCGCCCATGCGGTCCACCAGCGTCAGGTCGTCCGCCAGGTTGGTGATCACCGCCGCCACGTGCGGCATCGTCCCCATACCGGTGAACGTCGCACCGCCCTTGAAGTCGGCGAGCACGAAGTTCAGCGTCTCCGACGTGTGCGTGACCGCCAGACCCAGCACCAGCGTGCGCAACAGCTCCGACTTGCCCGAACCGGTCGCGCCGACGCACAGGCCGTGCGGGCCCATGCCCTCCTGCGCGGCCTCCTTCAGGTCCAGCATGACCGGACCGCCGTCCTCGCCGACACCGATCGGCACGCGCAGCCGCTCACCGGCCGACCGCGGCCGCCACGTGCGGGCCACGTCGATCGACGCGGCGTCGCCCAGGTTCAGCAGGTCGGTGAAGTCCAGGTTCGCCAGCAGCGGCTCGTCCTCGTCGCCGCCGCCCGTACGCAGCGGCGCCAGCTGCCGGGCCAGCGCCTCGGCCGCCGGCAGCGACAGCGAGTCCGGCACGCCCTCGTAGGCGAAACCGCCGCCGGACTCCAGCCGCAGCCGGCCCGGCCGCACCACGACCGACAGCCCGCCGCGCGGCTCGTCCAGCTCGCCCGCGACCACCTCGACGATGGTCACGCCCTGCAGCCCCTCGGCCGCCGCGAACAGCGAGTCCGGCGGCACCATGCCGCCGTCCAGGACCACCACGATGTGCGGCTGGTCAAGCAGCGGAGTGACGTCCCTGCTGAACCGCGGCCGCCCCTCCAGCCGGGCGGCCAGCAGCTGCTCCACCTCGGCGAGGTCGTCCCCGAACAGCCGCTTGGTGCCCGCGCCGTCGACCTGGCCGAGCACCTGCGTGTGCGGCAGCCACTTCACCCAGTCCCAGGCCGGCGCCGCGCCCGGCGCCGTCACGACGGCCACCAGCAGGTCCTCGGGGGAGTGCAGCGTCGCCAGCTGCGCCACCATCGCCCGTGCCGTACCGCGCGCCGCGGCCGGCTCACCGGAGACCGTCACGTGGTAGAAGGCCCGCATCGAGACCGCCATCGGCAGCCCGTCCAGCGAGGAGTGGATCTTCAGGAAGCGCTGCATAGCGCCCGCCGTCAGCGGCTCCAGCTCGTCCACCGGCGCCGTGTCCGGCGCCACCAGGGGAGTCGCCAGCTGCTGCGCACCCAGCCCCAGCCGGGCCTGCCCGAAGTCCTCGTCACCGACCCGCCGCTCCCACAGCCGCGAACCCTCGGCCACCACCGACCACAACTGCTCGGGCGCCGGGTGCAGGTACAGCTGGGCGTCGCGCTGTGCCCGCGCGGTACGCCGGACCTGGCGGCGGGTCTGCGCCAGGTACTTCAGGTAGTCGCGCCGCACATCGGCCATTTGCCCCTGCGTACCCTTGCGGAACCGCATGATCTGCGCAATGACCATGGCCACCGTCGACACCAGCATCAGCACACCCATGATGCGCATGAACGGCGGCACGTTCGGCATGAAGAAGAAGACCACGGACGAGCCCATGCCGAGCATCGGCAGGAGCTGCATCGCCATGCCTTCCTGCTGTCCGCGCGGCAGCTCCGGCGGAGCCTCCAGCCGCACCTCGTCCGAAGGGACTTCGGGCGGCAGGGCCCGCGGCGGGCGTTTGACGACGATCTGGCTCACCGGAGCATCAATCCCTCGAAAGCGGACGGGACGTCGTCACCGGCGCCCCCAAGTCCCGGACACGGCAGGGGCTCTCCCCCGCGCGACTCGGTGATCCTACTTGCCGACTGTCACCCATACTCCCGGTAGGGTGGCGCGCGCACCAGGTCGGCTGCCGTGCGCATCCGCGAATCATCCGCCGACCATCCGCCGAACAGGGCGCCAACCAGGGGGGTCACACAGGTGAGTACGGCCGCAACGACGGGTTTCTGCAGGGTCACCGTCGTGGCCCCGGACAGCCGCATCGACGTCGCCCTCCCCGAGGACATCGCCGTCGCCGACGTCTATCCGGAGCTGCTGCGCCTGACCGGGCAGACCCAGCCCGTGGGCGCGCCCACGGGCTACCACCTGGTCCGCCGCGACGGCACCGTCCTCGACGGCGCCCGCACCCTCGCGGCCCAGCAGGTCCTCGACGGCGAGGTGCTGAGCCTGCGCCCCTTCGCCGAGTCCCTGCCGCCCGCCGTCTTCGACGACGTCTCCGACGCCGTCGCCTCCGCCGTCGTACGCGACCGGCACCGCTGGAGCGACGACATGCTGCGCGGCGCCGGCCTGGTCGGCGGCGGCCTCCTCTTCGTCCTCATGGGCTTCGTCCTGTGGTACGCCGACCCGATCCGCCACGACATGCACGGCCTGCCCGGCGTCATCGCCGGCGCCGCAGGACTGCTGCTCACCGCCGCCGCGGGCGTGCGCGCCCGGGTCTACCGCGACCGCGGCTCCGCCGTGGCCCTCGGCCTCGGCGCCCTGCCGCTGCTGCTGATCGCAGGCTCCGGCATCGTCGCGCCGGCCGCCGCCGAGGGACCGGGTCGGCTGCAGTTCCTGCTCGGCTGCGTCTGCGTCCTGGTCGCCTCCGTGGCCCTGGTCGCCCTCACCCCCAGCGGGGACGCCCCCTTCGTCGCGGCCACCTTCCTGGCCGCCGTGGGCACCCTCGCCACCTTCATCGCCATCGCCACCGACGCCACCGCCACCCGCACCGCCGCCGTCTGCGCCCCCGCGGCCATCGGCCTGGTCGCCTTCCTGCCCGGCCTGTCGGCCCGCTTCGCCCGGCTCCCCATCGGCTACGCCGCCCCGCAGAGCTCCGTCGAGGGCTACGAGACTCCGGACCGCTACGAGACCGACGCCTACGGTGACCAGTCCGGCGACTCCCCCGAGCCGGCCACCCCGCTCGACGCCGAGCTGATCGCCGCCCAGGCCCGCCGCGGCCACGAGATGCTCCTCGGCCTCGTCGGCGGCTCCGCCGCGGTCGTCGTCGGCTCCGCCGCCGTCCTCGGCTTCTCCGACAGCACCTGGGGCAAGCTCCTCGCCCTGTCCGCCGGCCTGGCCATGCTGCTGCGCGCCCGGCTCTTCCGCTACACCTCCCAGGTCGTGTGCGCCCTGGTCGCGGGCCTGGCCGCGATCGCCCTGCTGATCCTGGGCCTGGCCCTGAACCCGCCCGCCGACCTCCTCTTCGAGCTCGGCAAGTACGGCGACCGCGGCGGCCTGGACCTCCGTACGATCTGGCTGTCCGCCGCCGTGGCCGCCGGCGCGGCCCTGCTCGCCGGAATTGCGCTGGTCATTCCCCGCAAGGGTCTGTCACCCTTCTGGGGGCGGCTGCTCGACCTCACCGAGGCGGCGGTGCTGCTCAGCCTGGTCCCGCTGTGCCTGGCCGTCCTGGACGTCTACGACGCGGCCCGGTCCCTCACCAGCTGAGGGCGCCGGGGCCCGGCGCCCCGGACCGGTGCTCCGGGCCCCGGACCGGTGCTCCGGGCCCCGGACCGGTGCTCCGGGCCCCGGCCTGGTACGCTGTGTGACGGCCGTTTGTGTACGCGCCCCCGGAGCCCTCATCAAGGCCCCGGAGGATGCGCCCGTCATGGCAGACGTGCCCGCCTCCCGAGTAACGGAAGCCCCCCAGAGATGCAGACCTGGGGCACTCGGTGGCTCACGAATCACCACAGAGGAGTAAGCGTGTCGCTCGACGCCGCTACGAAGAAGCAGATCATGGCCGAGTTCGGTACCAAGGAGGGCGACACCGGCTCCCCCGAGGTCCAGGTCGCGCTGCTCTCCCGCCGCATCTCGGACCTGACCGAGCACCTCAAGGCCCACAAGCACGACCACCACTCGCGCCGTGGCCTGCTGATCCTGGTCGGCCAGCGCCGCCGCCTGCTGCAGTACCTGGCCAAGAAGGACATCCAGCGCTTCCGTACGCTGGTCGAGCGCCTCGGCATCCGCCGCGGTGCCGCGGGCGCCAAGTAAGACGCTGTGAAGGGAGCGGTTCCCACTCTTAGGGGACCGCTCCCTTTGCTGTACGTGCGGGACGTACCGGACGCTTTGTAGTCTGGTCGCAGGCGCACAACCAGAGCACAACTGAAGAGGAGGAGCGCCCTCCCTCCGCACGCCGGTCCTCGGTAGTGGCACCCGGAGCGCCCGTCGGGGCCCGAACCGGGTGCTTCGATCGAAGACCGGCCCGCACGCAAGGAGCGCTTCTCCGCACCGTCCTCCACCACACGGGTGGGGGGCGGAGACGACGAAAATGGAGAAAACGCTAGTGGAGAACGAGACCCACTACGCCGAGGCCGTCATCGACAACGGCACCTTCGGCACCCGCACCATCCGCTTCGAGACGGGCCGTCTGGCCCGCCAGGCCGCCGGCTCCGCTGTTGCCTACCTGGACGACGACACGATGGTGCTGTCCGCGACCACCGCGTCGAAGAAGCCCAAGGACCAGCTCGACTTCTTCCCCCTGACGGTGGACGTCGAGGAGCGCCAGTACGCGGCCGGCAAGATCCCCGGCTCCTTCTTCCGCCGCGAGGGCCGCCCCTCCGAGGACGCCGTCCTCACCTGCCGCCTGATCGACCGCCCGCTGCGCCCGTCCTTCAAGAAGGGCCTGCGCAACGAGATCCAGGTCGTCGCCACCGTCATGGCGCTCAACCCCGACCACCTGTACGACGTCGTCGCGATCAACGCCGCGTCCGCGTCCACCCAGCTGGCCGGCCTGCCCTTCTCCGGCCCGATCGGCGGCGTCCGCGTCGCGCTGATCAAGGGCCAGTGGGTCGCCTTCCCGACGCACACCGAGCTCGAGGACGCCGTCTTCGACATGGTCGTCGCGGGCCGCGTCCTGGAGGACGGCGACGTCGCGATCATGATGGTCGAGGCCGAGGCCACCGAGCAGACCATCGCCCTCGTCAAGGGCGGCGCCGAGGCGCCGACCGAGGAGATCGTCGCCGCGGGCCTCGAGGCCGCGAAGCCGTTCATCAAGGTCCTCTGCAAGGCCCAGTCGGACCTCGCCGCCAAGGCCGCCAAGCCCGAGGGCGAGTTCCCGGTCTTCCTCGACTACGAGCAGGACGTCTACGCCGCCCTCGAGCAGGCCGTCCGCGGCGAGCTCGCCCAGGCGCTGACCATCGCGGGCAAGCAGGACCGCGAGTCCGAGCTGGACCGCGTCAAGGAGATCGCCGCCGAGAAGCTCCTCCCGGCCTTCGAGGGCCGCGAGAAGGAGATCTCCGCCGCCTACCGCAGCCTGACCAAGGCCCTGGTCCGCGAGCGCGTCATCAAGGACAAGGTCCGCATCGACGGCCGCGGCGTCACGGACATCCGTACGCTGGCCGCCGAGGTCGAGGCCATCCCGCGGGTCCACGGCTCCGCCCTGTTCGAGCGCGGCGAGACCCAGATCCTGGGCATCACCACCCTGAACATGCTCCGCATGGAGCAGCAGCTGGACACCCTCTCCCCGGTGACCCGCAAGCGCTACATGCACAACTACAACTTCCCGCCGTACTCCGTCGGCGAGACCGGCCGCGTCGGTTCGCCGAAGCGCCGCGAGATCGGCCACGGCGCGCTCGCCGAGCGCGCCATCGTGCCGGTCCTGCCGACCCGCGAGGAGTTCCCCTACGCGATCCGCCAGGTGTCCGAGGCCCTCGGCTCCAACGGCTCGACGTCCATGGGCTCGGTCTGCGCCTCCACCATGTCGCTGCTGAACGCCGGTGTGCCGCTGAAGGCCCCCGTCGCCGGTATCGCCATGGGCCTGATCTCCGAGGAGATCGACGGCCAGACGCACTACGTCGCCCTCACCGACATCCTCGGTGCGGAGGACGCCTTCGGCGACATGGACTTCAAGGTCGCCGGCACCAAGGAGTTCGTCACCGCCCTCCAGCTCGACACCAAGCTGGACGGCATCCCGGCCTCCGTCCTGGGCGCGGCCCTCAAGCAGGCCCGCGACGCCCGCCTCCACATCCTCGACGTGATGATGGAAGCGATCGACACCCCGGACGAGATGTCCCCGAACGCCCCGCGGATCATCACCGTCAAGATCCCGGTGGACAAGATCGGTGAGGTCATCGGCCCCAAGGGCAAGATGATCAACCAGATCCAGGAGGACACCGGCGCCGAGATCACGATCGAGGACGACGGCACCATCTACATCGGTGCCGCCGACGGCCCGGCCGCCGAGGCCGCCCGCGCCACGATCAACGGCATCGCCAACCCGACCATGCCGGAGGTCGGCGAGCGCTACCTGGGCACGGTCGTCAAGACCACCACCTTCGGTGCCTTCGTCTCCCTGCTCCCGGGCAAGGACGGCCTGCTGCACATCTCGCAGATCCGCAAGCTCGCCGGTGGCAAGCGCGTGGAGAACGTCGAGGACGTGCTCGCGGTCGGCACCAAGGTCCAGGTCGAGATCGCCGAGATCGACCAGCGCGGCAAGCTCTCCCTGATCCCCGTGATCGAGGGCGAGGACGCCGCCGACGAGGCTGACAAGGACGACTCCGACAAGTGATGTCGCGTAGTTCCCGTGTGACGGCCCGCCCCTCTTCGGAGGGGCGGGCCGTCGCCCGTACCCAAACCCTGCTCAAGGGCGAGAACGGCATCGGCACCGTCCGCCGCACCGTCCTGCCCGGCGGACTGCGCGTCGTCACCGAGACGCTGCCCTCCGTCCGCTCCGCCACCTTCGGCATCTGGGCGCACGTCGGCTCCCGCGACGAGACGCCCGCGCTGAACGGCGCCACGCACTATCTGGAGCACCTCCTCTTCAAGGGCACCCACAAGCGGTCCGCCCTCGACATCTCCGCCGCGATCGACGCGGTCGGCGGCGAGATGAACGCCTTCACGGCGAAGGAGTACACCTGCTACTACGCACGGGTGCTCGACACCGACCTGCCGCTGGCCATCGACGTCGTCTGCGACATGCTCACCGGCTCGCTGATCCTGGAGTCCGACGTCGACGCCGAGCGCGGCGTCATCCTCGAAGAGATCGCGATGACCGAGGACGACCCGGGCGACATGGTGCACGACCTGTTCGCGCAGACCATGTTCGGCAACAGCCCGCTGGGCCGTCCCGTCCTCGGCACCGTCGACACGATCAACGCGCTCACCCGCGACCAGATCGCCCGCTTCTACAAGAAGCACTACGACCCCCGCCACCTCGTCGTCGCTGCCGCGGGCAACGTCGACCACGCCAAGGTCGTCCGCCAGGTCCGCGCCGCCTTCGACAAGGCCGGCGCCCTGACCCGCACCGATGCCGAGCCGATCGGCCCGCGCAGCGGCGCCAAGCGCATCCGCACCGCCGGCCGCGTCGACCTCGTGGGCCGCAAGACGGAGCAGGCCCACGTGGTCCTCGGCATGCCGGGCCTGGCCCGCACCGACGAGCGCCGCTGGGCCCTGGGCGTGCTGAACACCGCCCTCGGCGGCGGCATGTCCTCCCGGCTCTTCCAGGAGGTCCGCGAGAAGCGCGGCCTGGCCTACAGCGTCTACTCGTACACCTCGGGCTTCGCCGACACCGGCCTGTTCGGCGTCTACGCCGGCTGCCGCCCGAGCCAGGTGCACGACGTGCTGAAGATCTGCCGCGACGAGCTCCACAAGGTGGCGTCCGAAGGACTCACCGACGAGGAGATCCGCCGGGCCGTCGGCCAGCTCTCCGGCTCCACCGTCCTCGGCCTGGAGGACACCGGCGCACTGATGAACCGCATCGGCAAGAGCGAGCTGTGCTGGGGAACGCAGATGTCGGTGGACGACATGCTCACCCGCATCGGCGAGGTCACCCCGGACGACGTCAAGGACGTCGCCCAGGACGTCCTGGCCCAGCGACCGTCCCTGTCGGTGATAGGACCGCTCAAGGAGAAGCAGGCGGCCCGCCTCGACGAGGCCGTCGCCTAGTCCGTCGTACATACGCCCGCAAGCGTAAGGAAGCGAACAACATGAGCAAGCTGCGCGTGGCCGTCCTCGGAGCCCAGGGCCGCATCGGCTCCGAGGCCGTCCGGGCCGTCGAGGCCGCCGAGGACATGGAACTGGTGGCGACGCTGTCCCGCGGGGACAAGCTGGAGACGCTGGCCGAGACCGGGGCCCAGGTCGCCGTCGAGCTGACCACCCCCGCCTCGGTCATGGGCAACCTCGACTTCTGTGTGCGCCACGGCATCCACGCGGTGGTCGGCACCACCGGCTGGACCGAGGACCGCCTCGCGCAGCTGCGGAGCTGGCTCGCCGGCTCCCCGGAGACCGGCGTGCTCATCGCGCCGAACTTCTCCATCGGCGCCGTGCTCACCATGAAGTTCGCCGCCCAGGCAGCCCGCTACTTCGAGTCCGTCGAGGTCGTCGAGCTGCACCACCCGAACAAGGTGGACGCCCCGTCCGGCACCGCCACCCGCACCGCCCAGCTCATCGCCGAGGCCCGGTCGAAGGCAGGCTGCGCCCCGCAGCCCGACGCCACGGCCACCGCCCTCGACGGTGCGCGCGGCGCCAGCGTCGACGGCGTGCCGGTGCACGCGGTCCGGCTGCGCGGGCTGCTGGCCCACCAGGAGGTGCTGCTCGGCAGCGAAGGGGAGACCCTGACCATCCGCCACGACTCCCTGCACCACAGCAGCTTCATGCCGGGCATCCTGCTCGGCGCGCGCCGCGTGGTGAGCACCCCGGGCCTCACGTTCGGCCTGGAAAACTTCCTCGACCTGGACTGACCGACACCCATGCGCGCGAAGATCACCTACCTCGTCACGGCAGCCGTCCTGGCCGTCTACTTCGTCCTGGCCGGCGGCCGCGGCCTCGCGCTGCTCCGCATCGGGACCCCACTGACCGTCACCTTCGGGGTGGCGGTGCTGATCCTGCCGGTGATCGGTGTGTGGTTCCTGTGGAAGAACACCCAGTTCGTCACCAGGGCCAACCAGCTCTCCGCGGAGCTGGAGGCCGAGGGCGGCCTGCCCGTCGACGAGTTGGAGCGCGACGGCTACGGCCGGATCCTGCGGGACTCCGCCGACGAGGTCTTCGCGCGCCGCAAGGCGGAGACCGAGGACGCGCCGGGGGACTGGCGCACCTGGTTCCGCCTCGCCGTGGCCTACCACGACGCCCGCGACACCCCGCGGGCCCGCAAGGCCATGCAGCGGGCCATCGCCCTGCATGACAAGAAGCCCGTACAGGCCTGATCCCTGTACGGGCTCCTGGGCGGCGTCCGGCCCGGCCTCAGGCCGTGGCCGGCGCGTCGCCCGCGTACTCCTCCGCCCACGCCTCCACCGTGTCGGCGGCCCGGTCGAAGGCCTCGGGCCGGGCCAGGAAGTCCGCACCGTGGTCGGTCAGCAGGAGCAGCGGCTCACCGGCCCCGCGCACGGTCGCGACCAGCGCCTGCCCCTGCACCGTCCGCGGCAGGCCCATCCAGCGCACCGGCTGCTGGACCGTACGCACGCCGGCGATCCGGCTCCAGTCGACCGTGCGGGTCCCGAGGAACGCCACCCGGCGCAGCCCCGTACGGCACACCCACACGCCCATCCGCAGCAGGCGCAGGGCCCCGCAGATGACGGTGAGCGCGGCGGCCAGGCACGCCGCCGCCCCGCCCCACGCACCCGCGAAGGCGATGATCATCGTGGCGAGCAGCATGAACGAGGACACCAGGAGCAGCACCGCCCCTATGGCCACCCGCCAGGGACCGGGCCGGTACGGGCGGCGCCAGCGCTCGTGGTCCTCGTGGGCGAGGACCTCGTAGGCGGGAGCGGTCCCGGAGCCGTCGGGGTCCTGCGCGTCGCATGCGCTGTCGGCCGTCAAGAAGGGCAGGGGCACGGCTGATCCTCACTCACATGCACATTCGGCTGGGCTGCCAGGGAGACTAGCGCCCCTCGGACGCCGCGGACTGCTGGGCCTTCCCGGTCGACGGCGCAGGCTGCAGGGCGGGCATCCCGAAGAGCAGCGAGCCGACGAGCCCCGCCACCACGGTCATTCCGACCAGAGTACGGGCGGCGATCTGGGTCTTGCCCAGGCGCTCGCGCGGCGGTGGAGTGACGTTACTGCGGAATCGGTCGGCCTCCGCGACGAAGGCGAACGGAACGGGCTCGCGCCCGGTGGTACCTCCCGGCTTCAGCTGGGGGCGGCGGAACATCAAGGGCCTCTCTCTCCTGGCGGTGCGCGGCTGCTGTCCGGTAGGACGACCGAAGAGGCCGTTCGGTGCCGGATTTCCGGACATTCCCTGGAATTCGCGGCAGTGCGCCGGCCGCCCGGATGCCAGGTGTGTCCTTGATGAGCCGTAGAGTGGGCGCCGCCCCACGGACGTGCCAATGGAAGGACCCCCGGTGAGCGACACCGCCGCTTCTGACCTGAAACCCAGCTTCCGCAGCGACGTGACGGTGGAGCTGGTCAAGCACGCCGCCACCGATTCCGACGTGCTGTGGGCCGCCCGGGTCTCCACGGCCGGCGAGCAGTCCCTCGACGAGCTGCAGAAGGACCCCGAGCGCTCGAAGGGCCTCATCAACTACCTGATGCGGGACCGGCACGGCAGCCCCTTCGAGCACAACTCGATGACCTTCTTCATCAGCGCGCCGATCTTCGTCTTCCGCGAGTTCATGCGCCACCGGGTCGGCTGGTCCTACAACGAGGAGTCGGGCCGCTACCGGGAGCTCCAGCCGGTCTTCTACGTCCCGTCCGCCGAGCGCAAGCTCGTCCAGGAGGGCCGTCCGGGCAAGTACGTCTTCGTCGAGGGCACCGAGGCGCAGCAGGAGCTGACCGGCCGGGTGATGGAGGACTCCTACCTCCAGGCCTACGAGGCGTACCGGGAGATGCTGGCGGCGGGCGTGGCCCGCGAGGTCGCCCGTTCGGTCCTGCCGGTCGGCCTGTTCTCGTCGATGTACGCCACCTGCAACGCGCGCTCGCTGATGCACTTCCTGGGCCTGCGCACCCAGCACGAGCTCGCTGCGGTGCCGTCCTTCCCGCAGCGGGAGATCGAGATGGTCGGCGAGAAGATGGAGCAGCACTGGGCGAAGCTCATGCCGCTCACCTACGCGGCCTTCAACGCGAACGGGCGCGTGGCCCCGTAGCCGCGGTAGGGCAAGGGCCGACAGGGGGCCGGACAGATGTACGGCGCCAAGACCGAAGTGTCCGTATTGCGACGTTTCGTGAAGTTCATCTAGGCTGATCAAACGGACCCGGCACTGCTTGAACCCCCGAGCAGGCAGTGCCGGGCTCCTCCAGGACGATCGGCACCGGGCAGCACCCGGTTGACGTCCCCCGAGGGGACACTGCGAGCGTGGCAGCGAGTAGCGTGTTACCCATGGCTCCGATCTCGACTCCGCAGACCCCCTTCGGGCGGGTCCTCACCGCCATGATCACGCCGTTCACGGCGGATGGCGCACTTGACCTCGACGGCGCGCAGCAGCTCGCCGCCCACCTGGTGGACGCAGGCAACGACGGCCTGATCATCAACGGGACCACCGGCGAGTCCCCGACCACCACCGACGCGGAGAAAAGCGACCTCGTACGAGCCGTACTCGAGGCGGTCGGCGACCGCGCCCACGTCGTCGCCGGCATCGGAACCAACGACACCCACCACACGCTGGAGCTCGCCCGCCAGGCCGAGCGCGACGGCGCGCACGGCCTGCTGGCCGTCACGCCGTACTACAACAAGCCCCCGCAGGAGGGCCTGTACCAGCACTTCACGGCCATCGCGGACGCCACCGGCCTGCCCGTCATGCTCTACGACATCCCCGGCCGCAGCGGTGTCCCGATCAACACCGAGACCTTCGTCCGGCTGGCCGAGCACCCGCGGATCGTCGCCAACAAGGACGCCAAGGGCGACCTCGGCCGCGCCAGCTGGGCCATCGCCCAGAGCGGCCTGGCCTGGTACTCCGGCGACGACATGCTGAACCTGCCGCTGCTGTCCGTCGGCGCGGTCGGCTTCGTCTCCGTCGTCGGCCACGTCGTCGCCCCGGACCTGCGGGCGATGCTGGAGGCCCACCTCGGCGGCGACGTCCAGAAGGCCACCGAGATCCACCAGAAGCTGCTCCCCGTCTTCACCGGCATGTTCCGCACCCAGGGCGTCATGACGACCAAGGCCGCGCTCGCCCTCCAGGGCCTGCCGGCCGGCCCGCTGCGGCTGCCGATGATCGGACTGACCGACGAGGAGACCGCCCAGCTCAAGATCGATCTTGCTGCGGGCGGGGTACAGCTCTGACACCAGACTTCACAACTGAACAGTCAGAACCACACACACAACAGCAAGTGCACGAATGTCACGCGCGCCACGTGCCTTACAGGGGTACGTGGCGCGTGTGGTGAGGAGAGACTTTTGAGCCATCCGCATCCAGAACTTGGCCCTCCGCCGAAGCTGCCCAAGGGCGCCCTGCGGGTCACCCCGCTCGGCGGCCTCGGCGAGATCGGCCGCAACATGACCGTCTTCGAGTACGACGGCCGCCTGCTCATCGTCGACTGCGGCGTCCTCTTCCCCGAGGAGGAGCAGCCGGGCATCGACCTGATCCTGCCGGACTTCTCGTCCATCCGGGACCGCCTCGACCAGGTCGACGGCATCGTCCTCACGCACGGTCACGAGGACCACATCGGCGCCGTCCCCTACCTCCTGCGGGAGAAGCCGGACATCCCGCTGATCGGTTCCAAGCTGACCCTCGCGCTCATCGAGGCGAAGCTCCAGGAACACCGCATCCGCCCCTACACCCTTGAGGTGAAGGAGGGGGACCGGGAGCAGCTCGGCGCCTTCGACTGCGAATTCATCGCGGTCAACCACTCCATCCCGGACGCCCTGGCCGTCGCCATCCGCACCCCTGCGGGCATGGTCGTCGCCACCGGCGACTTCAAGATGGACCAGCTGCCGATGGACAACCGCCTGACCGACCTGCATGCCTTCGCGCGGCTGAGCGAGGAGGGCATCGACCTCCTTCTCTCGGACTCCACGAACGCCGAGGTCCCGGGCTTCGTCCCGCCCGAGCGCGACATCTCGGGCGTCATCCGCGGCGTCTTCGCCGGCGCCCAGAAGCGGATCATCGTCGCGTCCTTCGCCAGCCACGTGCACCGCATCCAGCAGGTCCTGGACGCCGCGCACGAGTACGGCCGCCGGGTCGCCTTCGTGGGCCGCTCCATGGTCCGCAACATGGGCATCGCCCGCGACCTGGGCTACCTGCGCGTCCCCGCCGGCCTCGTCGTGGACGTCAAGACGCTCGACGACCTGCCGGACCACGAGGTCGTCCTCGTCTGCACCGGCTCCCAGGGCGAGCCCATGGCGGCCCTGTCCCGCATGGCCAACCGCGACCACCAGATCCGGATCGTCCCCGGCGACACCGTGATCCTGGCGTCGTCCCTGATCCCGGGCAACGAGAACGCGGTCTACCGCGTGATCAACGGCCTGACCCGCTGGGGCGCCAACGTCGTCCACAAGGGCAACGCCAAGGTGCACGTCTCGGGCCACGCCTCGGCCGGCGAGCTGCTGTACTTCTACAACATCTGCCGGCCCAGGAACCTGATGCCGGTCCACGGCGAATGGCGCCACCTGCGCGCGAACGCCGAGCTCGGCGCGATGACGGGGGTCCCCAAGGACCACATCGTGATCGCCGAGGACGGCGTCGTCGTCGACCTCATCGACGGCAAGGCCAGGATCACCGGCAAGGTCCAGGCCGGCTACGTCTACGTCGACGGCCTCTCGGTCGGCGACGTCACGGAGGTCGCGCTCAAGGACCGCCGGATCCTCGGCGACGAGGGCATCGTCTCCGTCTTCGTCGTGGTCGACAGCACGACCGGCAAGGTCGTCGGAGGCCCGAACATCAACGCCCGGGGCTCCGGCATCGAGGACTCGGCCTTCAACGCGGTCGTCCCGAAGATCGAGGAAGCCATCGCCAAGGCCGCCTCGGACGGCGTCGCCGAGCCCCACCAGCTGCAGCAGCTCATCCGCCGCACGCTGGGCAAATGGGTCTCCGACAGCTACCGCCGACGCCCGATGATCCTCCCGGTCGTGGTCGAGGTCTGACCCTCGCCCTAACGGCCGACACTGGAGCGGGGCAACCGGATTTGCGTCCGGGGGCCCCGCTCCAGTACGTTTACGGCTCCACCACGAAGGGAAGCGGAGCACGCCTGTGCCCGTACACCCCCCGAGCGGGTGGAATTCGGACCCAGAGAAATCTGATAGTGTCTGAGCCGCCGGAAGGGAAAAGCGCGAAAGCGCCGGAACCGGAAAGCACCGAGGAAATCGGATCGGAAAAAGATCTGATAGAGTCGGAAACGTAAGAACGAAGGAAGCGCCCGGAGGAAAGCCCGAGAGGGTAAGTACAAAGGAAGCGTCCGCACCTTGAGAACTCAACAGCGTGCCAAAAATCAACGCCAGATATGTTGATACCCCGTCTCTTCGGAGACGAGGTTCCTTTGAAAAGTCCTTCAGGTCCTTCGGGGCCGGGAGGCAACAACACAGCGAGGACGCTGTGAACGGGCCACCATATTCCGGTGGCGCCGTTCCGCTCTCGTGGTGTGCACCCGATCGCGGGTAAACATTCACGGAGAGTTTGATCCTGGCTCAGGACGAACGCTGGCGGCGTGCTTAACACATGCAAGTCGAACGATGAAGCCCTTCGGGGTGGATTAGTGGCGAACGGGTGAGTAACACGTGGGAAATCTGCCCTGCA
>NZ_WTFF01000090.1 GCF_019400985.1 Streptomyces bambusae | reverse complement strand
GCGGAGGGCAGCGCCGACGACCGCGCCGACGGCGGCGGCGAGCACGGGCCCGCCGCCGGGGGCGGGCCACCCGCACCGGACCACGAGCTGCTGACAGGAGCCGCCAAGTGATCGGCAAGGCCGGGAGGGCGCACGCCGCCCTGTTCACGCTCGCGCTGGTCGTGCTGGCCGCGCTGCTCGCGCTCACCCCGGCGAGCCCCGCCCTCGCCGACGCGGCGAACGCGGCCGACGCGGCGGACGCGGCGGACGAGGCGAAACCGACCGCGTCGCTGTCCCTCCAGGAGGCCGCCAAGGGCACCGCGCTGACCGTCACCGGGAACGGCTGGCGCGGCGGGACCCTGGTGATGGTGCTGCTGTGCGGGCAGAACATGATCGGCGGCACCAACAGCTGTGCCAACGCCGACGGGGTGGCCGTCTCCGTGGACGCCGGCGGGAGGTTCACCGCCCGGCTGCCGGTCACCGCGCCGCCCAAGCCGTGCCCCTGCGTGGTGAACGTGACCTCGGTCAACGGCGACCAGTCCACCGTCGCCGTCCCCCTGAGGATCACCGACCACGAGGTGGCGGACCTGCCGGCCGAGACCGGCACGGCCCGCCTCGCGCTGCTCACCGGGGTGCAGCTGAAGGGCGACGACGGGGTGCTGACCTGGTTCGGGGCCCCGCCCACCCGGAGGTTCACGGTGACCGTCGGCAACCTCGGCTCGGCGCCCGTCAAGGACCCGGTCTTCGAGCTCGGCACCGCCCACGGGGTCTTCGCGCCCGTCTGGGAGGAGGCCCGGTGGAAGGGCACGATCCCGCCCGGCCGGAAGGCCCGCGTGGAACTCGACGTGGCCCTGCCGGCGGGCGCGTACGGCGATTACACGATCTCCCTGAAGTACGGCGAGAAGGTGCTGGCCGCCCAGCCCTGGGGGGTGGGCCGCCCGTACGGCGTGCTGCTCTTCTGGTGCCTGCTGTGCGTCGTCGTGCCCGCCGCCGTCTTCCGGGCCGGCATGGCCGTCGTGGACAAGGTCCGCCCCCGGACTCCGTCCGGGGGGACCCCGACCCGCACAGCCGAGCCGGAGGACGCCGGTACCGAGCCGGGCTCCCGTACCGAGCCGGGCTCCGGCCCCGCCCCCGCACCTCGGAGCGACGCCGCGGCCGGACTGCCGTGGTTCACCCCGCAGACATCCGCACCGTCACATGACCGTCCGACGACGAAGGGACATTCGTGAGCACCCAACGGAGGATGAGCGCGGCCGGGGTCGCGCTGCTGCTCGGCGGGGCGGGGATCCTGCTGGCGGCGGCGCCGGCCGCGGCCGCCGAGGTCTCGTACAAGGTGGAGTGCATTCCGCCGGCCGGCGGTGGCGGGCCGGTCCAGGGCACCACCACCGTGTCGATCACGGCCCCGGCGACCGCCAAGGTCGGCGACGAGGTCGAGGTGGTGTGGAAGACCGTCAAGCCCGCCTCGAACAACACCGACCTGATGGACCTGCCCAAGGACACGGTCAAGCCCATCGGGTACGTGAAGCTGGGCGGGGCGATGGCCCAGGAGGTGAAGCTGGAGGGCGAGCGGAAGAACCCGCCCATCCCGAAGAAGGCCCCCATGGTCATGTCCGACATGAAGGGCAAGATCAAGCTGACCAAGGCCGGCGACGTCACGATCACGCCGGGCAAGTACGACGTGGACTTCAGCGGCTTCGTCACGAAGTGCTCGCCGAAGGAGCAGCCCGGCGTCGGCGCGACGATCAAGGTCGCGGACGGCGGCTCCGGCAGCGGCGGTTCCGGCTCGGGCGGATCGCAGAGCGGTGGATCACAGAGCGGCGGATCACAGAGCGGCGGTTCGACGTCCGGCGGCTCCGCCGGCGGGGGCGGAGGCGGGCAGACCGACTTCCCGGGCAAGCCCGTCGAGGTCAGCTTCGACTGCGGCGCGGTGGTCCCCGGCGGCATCAAGACCCCCGTGACGATCAACGCCAAGAAGAACGGCGGCAGCTTCGACCTGACCGTCAAGACCGCCAAGGGCGCCATGGCCAGCCCGATGGCCCTGCCGGCGGGCGCGCTGAAGCCGTCCATGAACATCAAGCTCGGCGGCGCCGACAGCGGCACGGTCAAGGTGTCCGGCCCCGCCAACGCCGAGCCGATCCCGCAGGGGGCGCCGGTCAGCCTGAACGACATGACCGGCACCTACAAGCCCGGCAAGTCCGGCAAGGTCACGCTGAGCCCGGACCAGCTGACGATCGACGTCACGATGGCCCCGGGCAGCACGCCGATCAACGTGCCCTGCAAGGCGAACAGCAGCGGGGTCTCCCTGGAGCTGGACACCGCCGCCCAGCCGGGCGGCTCGGGCTCCCAGAGCGACGGCGGTACGACCGGCAGCGCCGGCACGACCGGCGGCGGCCTGGCCGACACCGGCGCCGAGGACGCGGGCGGCCTGAAGGCGCTGGCCCTGGTCGCCGGCACGGTGATCCTGCTCGGCGGCGCGGTCTTCACGTTCACCCCGTGGCGCCGCCTGCGCGGTACGACCGGCCGGCCGTAGCGGCCCGGTCCACCGGCGGTAGCGGCCGTATCGGCCGAGCCCGACCCGCCGCCCCGTACAGGCCCCGGACGCCGGCGCCGAACGGCCACGGACGCCGAACGGCCCGGCACACCTCGCGGTGTGCCGGGCCGTTCACCCGGCGGGGCGGCAGCCCCGCCCGGGACGTGTCAGTGCACGTCTCAGTGCACGTCGCCCATCAGCGCGTTGACCTTCTTGCGGTACATGAAGATCGCAAGACCGGCGAGCGCCGCGGCGGCCGCCTGGAAGAGGATCACGCCGACGCCGTCCAGCTTCACCTCGGCCAGACCCAGCAGACCGGTGATGCAGTCACCGGCGGTGACGGCCAGGAACCACACGCCCATCATCTGGGAGGCGTACTTCTGCGGCGCCATCTTCGTGGTGACCGACAGGCCGACCGGGGACAGGCACAGCTCGGCGATGGTGTGCATCAGGAAGATCAGCACCAGCCACCACATGGTGACCTTGGTGTCGTTGCCGGCGGTCTGGTTCAGCGGCACGGCGAAGACGAAGAACGAGGCGCCGATGATGGCCAGGGCCACCGAGAACTTCACGATGGTGCTGGGCTCGCGGTTGCGGCGGGCCAGGGCGACCCACGCGGCGGCGAAGACCGGGGCCAGGGCCACCACGAAGAGCGGGTTCAGCGACTGGAAGATGGTGGTCGGGACTTCCCAGCCGAACAGGTTGCGCTCGGAGCTCTCGTCACCGAAGAGCGACAGGGTCGAACCGCCCTGGTCGTAGATCATCCAGAACACGGCGGCGGCCACGAAGAACCAGATGTAGGCGCTCATCCGGGTCTGCTCGACGGTAGACAGGTCCTTGTCCCGCTTGATGCGGACGAGGACGGCGACCGGGATGATCAGACCGGCGATGGTGATCGGGTACAGCGCCCACTTGATGGTGAACATGTCCGCCGCGACCACGGCGCCGTAGAAGACGGCGACGACGGCCAGGACGGCGAGGGCCTTGGTGATCACGGCCTTGCGCTCGGCCGGGGTCAGCGGGTTCGGGACGAGGCTGCTCTTCGGGCTCAGCGTGCGGCCGGCCAGCAGGAAGATGACCAGGCCGATGCCCATGCCGACGGCGGCGAGCGCGAAGCCGATGTGCCAGTTGACGGTCTCGCCGATGGTGCCGATCACGAGCGGCGCGGCGAAGGCGCCGACGTTGATGCCGATGTAGAAGAGCGTGAAGCCACTGTCACGGCGCGGGTCGTCCGCACCCTTGTACAGGTGGCCGACCATCGTGGAGATGTTGGCCTTCAGCAGGCCGGAGCCGATCGCGACCAGCAGCAGGCCGACGAAGAACGCCGCCTGGCCGGGCAGGGCGAGCGACACGTGGCCCGCCATGATCACGAAGCTGGCGATGGCGACGGTCTTGCGGGCGCCCCAGACGCGGTCGCCGAACCAGCCGCCGGGCATGGCCATCAGGTAGACCATGGCCACGTACACGGAGTAGATCGCCGTGGCCGTCGCGGCGGTGAAGCCGAGCCCGCCGCCCTGGCTGCCGGTCGCGGCGTCCACGCCGCCGGAGACCAAGTAGAGGACGAGAAGCGCACGCATGCCGTAGTAGGAGAAGCGCTCCCACATCTCGGTCATGAACAGCGTGGCCAGGCCGATGGGGTGGCCGAGGACGGTTCTCTCGTGAGCTGCGCTCGGCGAGGCCTGCGTCAGGCTGGAAGCCATGTCGATCCTTGATTGCTCGGGACGCTGCGCTTCGTGAGCGGGACAGCGCCCGGTGAGGGGGCCCACGCCGGAGGGACGGATCTGCCGCCCTCCGGGGTTCACACCCCGACACGCCTCCTCGCGCTACGGGGCCCGGCCCACAGGTCATTCACGCCTATACACATCAATTCGAAGATCTTCCTGCTTTTACGCATAAAGAACCCCGAAATACTGCATCAGACGTCTCGCCACCATACGACACGTCAGTAGGGCATTCGGAATCTTTGAGAGATGGATCACAGGTAATGCTGCAACCGTTTAGCAATTTCAAAGGTGACCATGGCTCCATAAGGGCAGATCGGAAGGGGTGTGCGAGGTCAGTCCGCGCACCGACCGCCGCGGACTACCATCACCCACATGACGCGTGTACTGCTCGCCGAGGACGACGCATCCATCTCGGAACCCCTGGCCCGCGCCCTGCGCCGGGAGGGGTACGAGGTCGAGGTCCGCGAGGACGGACCCACCGCGCTGGACGCCGGCCTGCAGGGCGGCGTCGATCTCGTGGTGCTCGACCTGGGTCTGCCGGGCATGGACGGGCTGGAGGTCGCCCGCCGGCTGCGCGCCGAGGGCCACGGCTTCCCGATCCTGGTCCTGACCGCCCGCGCCGACGAGGTGGACACCGTCGTCGGTCTCGACGCGGGCGCCGACGACTACGTCACCAAGCCGTTCCGGCTGGCCGAGCTGCTGGCCCGGGTCCGGGCCCTGCTCCGGCGCGGCGCCGCCGAGCAGGGCCAGGCGCCCGCCACCCACGGCGTACGCATCGACGTGGAGTCGCACCGCGCCTGGATGGGGGAGGAGGAGCTCCAGCTCACGGCGAAGGAGTTCGACCTCCTGCGGGTCCTGGTCCGCGACGCCGGCCGGGTGGTCACCCGCGACCAGCTGATGCGCGAGGTCTGGGACACCACCTGGTGGTCCTCCACCAAGACCCTCGACATGCACATCTCCTGGCTGCGCAAGAAGCTGGGCGACGACGCGGCCAACCCGCGCTACATCGCCACCGTCCGCGGCGTCGGCTTCCGCTTCGAGAAGAGCTGAGCCCGTCCCGCCATGCGCCGCCGCCTGATCAACTCCACCCTCGCGGTGGTGCTCGTCGTCATCGCCGTCTTCGGCGTCTCCCTGGTGATCGTGGAGACCCGGACGATCACCAGCAGCGCGCACGAGCAGGTCGAGTCCGAGGCCCAGGGCCTGGCGGGCATCGTGGACTCGTACATCGTCGAGCGCCGGCCGGTCGACGCCCACGCGCTCTCCGACCAGCTCGACCCCGGCCGCTTCGCCCGGATCGAGGTGCCCGGACAGCAGCCCGTCGAGCTGGGGGAGCCCATCGGCGGCGCGGTGGTGCGCGGCACGGCCCGCAGCGAGCACGGCCGGACCGTCACCGTGGAGGAGTCCCGCTCCACGGTCACCGACGAGGTCGGCCGGACCCTGGTGGTGGTCGGCGCGGTCGCGCTGCTGGCCGTCGTCGCGGCCGTGCTGCTCGCCGTACGCCAGGCCAACCGGCTCGCCTCCCCGCTCACCGACCTCGCCGAGACCGCCGAGCGGCTCGGCTCGGGCGACCCGCGGCCGCGCCACAAGCGGTACGGGGTCCCCGAGCTGGACCGGGTCGCGGACGTGCTGGACTCCAGCGCGGAGCGGATCGGGCGGATGCTGACGGCCGAGCGGCGGCTGGCCGCGGACGCCTCGCACCAGCTGCGGACGCCGCTGACGGCGCTGTCGATGCGGCTGGAGGAGATCACGGTCGCCGACGACCTGGAGACCGTGCGGGAGGAGGCGACGATCGCCCTGACCCAGGTGGAGCGGCTCACGGACGTGGTGCAGCGGCTGCTGACGAACTCCCGGGACCCGCGGACCGGCTCGGCGGTCACCTTCGACGTGGACGAGGTCGTCAAGCAGCAGGTGGAGGAGTGGCGGCCGGCCTACCGCAGCGCCGGGCGGCCGATCGTCCGCTCGGGCAAGCACGGCATACGGGCGGTGGGCACCCCGGGCGCGGTCGCGCAGGTGCTGGCCACGCTGGTGGAGAACGCCCTCATGCACGGGGGCGGCACGGTCGCCCTGCGCACCCGGGTGACCGGCAACCAGGCGGTCATCGAGGTCACCGACGAGGGGCCGGGCGTCCCGGCGGACCTCGGCAACCGGATCTTCGAGCGGGCGATCAGCGGCCGCAATTCCACCGGCATCGGACTGGCGGTGGCCCGCGACCTCGCGGAGGCTGACGGCGGACGGCTGGAGCTGCTCCAGGGCCGGCCGCCGGTGTTCGCGCTGTTCCTCAGCCGGACGGCGCCCGAACCGCAGGACCACCCGGAGACGGTCCGCTAGGGCCGCATCCGGCTACGGGCCGAAGAGGCGGCCCAGACGCCGGTCTGGATGTATTGCCCTGTGAGGTTGGGGACGCGACGTGGCCCAGCCGAGGGTTAGCCCGTGCCGGTGGTCGGCTGGGCTGCCGGACCGGTGGTCGTCGCATGTCGTTGTATGGGCCGTACCGGTGGTCGTCGCCGTGCGTTCGTGGGAGCGGTGCGGGGTCCGGGTTGGCCCTTGCGCCCCGCTCGGGCACGGATCCGTCCGTCGGCCGGACGGTCCGGCGGACGGACAGGAGACTTCCCCATGCCCAGACTGCGAACGGCCCGGGCCGGGTGGCGCCGGTTGGTACCGGCCGTGACGGTGGCGGTCACGACAGCCGCGGCCGGCCTGGCCGCGGCGTCCCCGGCCTCGGCCGCCTTCATCTTCGTGAACTGCCCGACCCAGAACCTCCAGACCGCGATCAACAACGCGGCTCCCGGTGACATCCTGCTGATCCGGGGTACCTGCGTGGGCACCTTCACGATCGGCAAGAGCCTCACCCTCACCGGCTCCTCCGGTGCGACGCTGAACGGCAACGACGCGGGCCGGACACTGACGGTCAACGGTCCGACGACGGTCCGGGTCACGATCTCCGGGCTGACCCTGACCGGCGGCGAAGCCGACAACGGCGGCGGTCTGTTCAACAACGGCGCCACGGTCACGCTGAACTCCAGCACCGTGCTCCTCAACCACGCCACCGAGGCGGGCGGCGGCATCGCCAGCCTTGGCACCACCACGGTGAACAACTCCACGGTGCGCAACAACTCCAGCCAGGACGGCGGCGGCATCGTCAACGGACCCGGGCTGCTCACCGTGTACCGCAGCACGGTACGCAACAACGCGGCGAACCACTTCGGCGGCGGCATGGCCGTAGCCGGGCAGGCGCGGGTGGTCAGCTCGACGATCACGGCGAACATCGCGGTGGGCCCGGGCCTGGCGGGCGGCGGGATCTACAACTTCAGCAACCTGACGCTCCTCGGCAACTCCATCACCGGCAACACCCCGAACAACTGCTCCTCGACGACGCCCCTCGCGGGCTGTGACCTCGTCTGAAATGCCGCTGCCGGGGCGCTGCCGGGCCGGGGGCGGGGCGGCATCCGGCCCGGCAGCGGTTCAGGCGCCGGCGGGCGGACTGGCCGTGGCCTAGACGGCGGGGACGCGGGGTGCGCGCTGCTCGCGGCTCTCCGGCTGCGGGGCGGCGGCGGGCGCGGGGTCCTCGGAGACCTCGGAGACCTCGGAGGTGGCGCCGACCACGGCCGGCTCCATGGTGTGGCCGGACTCGGGCAGGGCGCGGAAGACCCAGGTGCGGTACGACCAGAAGCGGAAGAGGGTCGCGACGCCGATGCCAAACAGCTTGAAGATGTTGCTCTGCAGCGGGCTGTCGAAGCCGAAGCCGTAGGTGGCGGCGTACAGGATGCCGGTCTCGATGACCATGCCGATCAGGCTGAACAGCAGGAAGAGGGTCATCTCACGCTTGCGGCCGCTCTTGTCGCGGTCGCGGTAGGTGAAGTAGCGGAACCCTATGTAGTTGCAGACGATCGCCACGGTGATGGCTATGACGTTCGCCCGCCCCACCTGGAGGTCGGTGGTGGTCCGGATCAGGTTGAAGACGCCCAGGTTGACCAGGACACCGAGCCCGCCCACCGCACCGAACTTGGCGACTTCCCGGACCACGCCCCGGAGGCGCTCGGTCAGCGTCGCTCCTGCTTTCGGCTCACTCATGTGATGGTTCAGTCCCTGTCAGTCGACGGCTGCGGCCAGACCATGTTAAGTGTCCGCCCCTTGGTGCACATGTGCCCTCCGACACTGTCGAGCACGTGTGCGAGTGACCGTGGGCCGGCACGGGCCTGGTCCGGATGGCCGAATACCGGCGGATACCCTGGTGGAGTGACGTTCCCGGTAGTCGGCATGGTCGGCGGCGGTCAGCTCGCCCGCATGACCCACGAGGCGGGTATCCCCCTCGGCATCAGATTCAAGATCCTCAGTGACACCCCCCAGGACTCGGCGGCCCAGGTCGTGAGCGATGTCGTCATCGGCGACTACCGCGACCTGGACACGCTGCGCGCCTTCGCGCGCGGATGCGACGTGATCACCTTCGATCACGAGCATGTGCCCACCGAGCACCTGCGGGCCCTGGAAGCGGACGGCATCCCCGTCCGCCCGGGGCCCGACGCATTGGTGCACGCCCAGGACAAGGGGGTGATGCGCGCCAAGCTCGACGCGATCGGCGCCCCCACCCCCCGCCACCGGATCGTGCGCGATCCGGCGGACGTGGCGGCCTTCGCGGCGGAGGGCGACGGCTTCCCCGTCATCCTCAAGACCGTGCGCGGCGGCTACGACGGCAAGGGCGTGTGGTTCGTGCACAGCGAGGAGGACGCGGAGGCCCCGTTCAGGGCGGGGGTCCCGGTCCTGGCGGAGGAGAAGGTCGAGTTCGTCCGCGAGCTCGCGGCGAACATCGTCCGCTCCCCGCACGGCCAGGCCGTGGCCTACCCCGTGGTCGAGTCCATCCAGGTGGACGGCGTGTGCGACACGGTGATCGCGCCCGCCCCGAACCTCTCCGAGGAGCTCGCCGGCGAGGCGCAGGCGCTGGCCCTGCGGATAGCCCAGGAGCTCGGCGTGACCGGCCACCTGGCGGTCGAGCTGTTCGAGACCGCGGACGGCCGCATCCTCGTCAACGAGCTGGCCATGCGCCCGCACAACTCGGGCCACTGGACCCAGGACGGCGCGATCACCTCCCAGTTCGCCAACCACGTCCGCGCGGTGCTCGACCTCCCGCTGGGCGACCCGCGCCCGCGCGCCCGCTGGACGGTCATGGCGAACGTGCTCGGCGGGGACTACCCCGACATGTACGCGGCGTACCTGCACTGCATGGCCCGGGACCCGCAGCTCAAGATCCATATGTACGGCAAGGACGTGAAACACGGTCGCAAGGTCGGCCACGTCAACACCTACGGCGACGACCTGGACGATGTGCTGGAGCGCGCACGTCACGCAGCCGCCTACCTCAGAGGAACGATCACGGAATGAGCACCGCGACCCCGAGCAACCCCGTCATCGGCATCGTCATGGGCTCGGACTCGGACTGGCCGGTCATGGAGGCCGCCGCCCAGGCCCTGGACGAGTTCGAGATCCCCTACGAGGTCGACGTCGTCTCCGCCCACCGGATGCCGCGCGAGATGATCGCGTACGGCGAGCAGGCCGCCGAGCGCGGTCTGAAGGCGATCATCGCCGGCGCGGGGGGCGCGGCCCACCTGCCCGGCATGCTGGCCTCGGTCACCCCGCTGCCCGTCATCGGCGTCCCGGTCCCGCTGAAGTACCTGGACGGCATGGACTCGCTGCTCTCGATCGTCCAGATGCCGGCCGGCGTTCCCGTCGCCACCGTCTCGGTCGGCGGGGCGCGCAACGCGGGGCTGCTTGCCGCGCGGATCCTCGCCACGCAGGACGCGGACCTGATGGCCCGGATGGTGGAGTTCCAGCAGGAGCTCAACGACCAGGCCACCGAGAAGGGCAAGCGGCTGCGTACCAAGGTGGCGGCCGGATGACGCACGGCCCGGCCGAGGGCGGCGTACCCGGGCAGGCGGCGGTCCCGGAGCAGCCGTCTGCGCACGCGGCGCGGACGGCCGCGCAGGAGCAGACGGCCGCCCGGGAGCGGACGGCCGCGCACCTGGCGCAGGCCCGCCGGCTGCTGGCCGAGCACCCCGTCGTGGACGGCCACAACGACCTGCCGTGGGCGCTGCGCAAGCAGGTCCGCTACGACCTCGACCGGCGCGACATCGCCACCGACCAGTCGGCCGTCCTGCACACCGACATCCCGCGGCTGCGGGCCGGCGGGGTCGGGGCGCAGTTCTGGTCGGTGTACGTCACGGCCGAGCTCGCCGGCGACGCGGCGGTCAGCGCCACGCTGGAACAGGTCGACGCCGTCAACCAGCTGATCGACCGCTACCCCGGCGACCTGGTCCGGGCCCTGACGGCCGACGACATGGAGGCGGCCCGCGCATCGGGCCGCATCGCCTCCCTGATGGGCGCCGAGGGCGGCCACTCCATCAACAACTCGCTGGCCACCCTGCGCGCCCTGCACCAGCTGGGCGTGCGGTACCTGACGCTCACCCACAACGACAACGTGGACTGGGCGGACTCGGCGACGGACGAGCCGCGGCACGGCGGGCTCACGGACTTCGGCCGCGAGGTCGTCCGCGAGATGAACCGCATCGGCATGCTGGTCGACCTCTCGCACGTGGCGGCGACGACGATGCGCGACGCGCTGGAGACCAGCACCGCCCCGGTGATCTTCAGCCACTCCTCGGCGCGGGCCGTCTGCGACCACCCGCGCAACGTCCCGGACGACGTCCTGGCGCAGCTGCCCGCCAACGGCGGCATCGCGATGGCGACGTTCGTGCCGAAGTTCGTCCTGCCGGCGGCCGTGGAGTGGACGGCCGCGGCCGACCGGAACCTGCGCGCGCACGGTTTCCATCCGCTGGACACCGGCCCGGAGGCGATGGCCCTGCACCGCGCCTTCGAGGCGGACCGGCCGCGGCCGGTCGCCACGGCGGCGACGGTGGCCGACCACCTGGACCACATGCGCGAGGTCGCGGGTGTGGACCACATCGGCATCGGCGGCGACTTCGACGGCACGGCCTTCACCCCGGCCGGGCTGGACGACGTCTCGGGCTACCCGAACCTGCTCGCCGAGCTGCTGGCGCGCGGCTGGTCGAACGCGGACCTGGCGAAGCTGACGTGGTCGAACGCGGTACGGGTGCTGCGGGACGCCGAGGCGGTGGCGCGGGACCTGTCGGCGACGCGGGGCCCGTCGAACGCGGTCATGCCGGAGCCGGCTGCTCCGTAGCGGCGGCCCTCTCCGGCCCCGAAGCGGCGGGGTGCGGCGTTCCGGGTGGGGCGTTCCGGGTGGGCAACCACCCGAACGCCACACCCGCCGCGAACCCGCCCGCCCCTCGTGTCACGGTGGCACCAGATTGCCCTGCTGCCGCCGAACCCCGGAGCGCATCCATGGCCGACCTGCAGGAAGAACCCGAGGCGGGCCCCTCCGTGGGCGCCCCCGAGACCGTCCCCGGCCCCGTGCTGGCAGGCGCCCTGGAGCGGGCCGCAGCACTGCTGGCCGAGCATCCCGTCGCGGACGGGTGCAACACCCTCGTCTGGACGCTGCGCCAGAAGCCGTACCACGACACCGACACCGACATCCCGCGGCTGCTGCGCTCGGGCGCGGTGGGCGCGCAGTTCTGGTCGCTGCTGACACCGGTGACCGGCGACCGGGTGGTCGCCGACACCCTGGAGCAGATCGACGTCGCGCACGAACTGCTCGGCCGCTACCCCGACGAGCTCCTCGTCGCGCTGACCGCGGGCGACCTGGCGGACGCCCGCAACCGCGGGCGGATCGCGTCGTTCCTGGGCCCTGTGCCCGGCAGCACCCTGACCGACTCCCTGGGCACCCTGCGCGCCTTCCACACCCTGGGGGTGCGCAGCCTGGCGCCGGCCGGGGCGGCCTGGGCGCAGGAGGGGCTGACGCCCTTCGGGCACGAGGTGGTCCGGGAGATGAACCGCCTGGCGATGGTGGTCGACCTGACGGCCTGTCCGCCGGACGCCGCCATCGAGATCACCGAGTCCTCCCGGGCGCCGGTGATGATCTCCCACACGGCCGCGGCCGCCCTCACCCGGCACCCGCTCAACGTGCCGGACGAGGTCCTGCTGGCCGTCCGCGCGGCGGGCGGCGTCTGCATGGTCACCTTCTCCGCCGAGCAGACCGGGGACTCCCTGCACGCCGTGGCCGACCACCTCGACCACATCCGCTCGGTCGCGGGCCCGGAGAGCGTGGGCCTCGGCGCCTGCTTCGGCGCCGACCCGCCGCACGGCCACCCGGCCGGCCTGGGCGACCCCTCGGGCTACCCCCGGCTGATCGCCGAACTGCTCGACCGCGGCTGGCCGGAGCCCGATCTCGCCCTGCTGACGTGGGACAACGCGGCGCGGGTGCTGCGGGACGTGGAGTTCACCTCCCGGGCGGCCCACCACCGCAAGCCGTGAGCGGCCGCGGTAGGCCCACAGCCCTCAACTGGCGCACAGGCAGAACGGGTGCCCCGCCGGATCGGCGTAGACCCGCCAGTTGCGGGAGTGGTCGTCCGTGTCCAGGGCCTTCGCGCCCAGGGCCAGGACCTGCTCCTCCGCGACGTCGAGGTCGTCCACCGTCAGGTCGAGGTGGAACTGCTGCGAGGCCGTGGGGGAGGGCCAGGCCGGCGGGGTGTGGCCCGGGGCCTCCTGGAAGGCGAGCCGGGTGCCCTGGCCGGCGAGCTCGACCCAGCCCTCCTCCGCGGGGTCGGGCTCGCCGCCCAGCAGGGCGGCGTAGAACGAGGCGAGGGCGAGCGGGTCGGGACAGTCGAGCACGACGGTGCCGAGCTTGGCGATGGCCATGACGGAACTCCTCACGCGTTACCGGTAGGCGCCTCCTACCGGTAACGCCGACCCTACGCGTTACCGCATGGCGAAGCCAAGAGGTAACGTCGTCGGTATGAGTGAACGTGCGCCGGCCCCCGGCGGGCTCGCGCTGGTGGAGGACCTCGTCAACACGCTCAGCGTGGACACGGGCGAGGACCGCCTCGCGGCCCGCTTCGGCCTGTCCGGGCCGGCCCTCGCGCAGGCCGCCGAGCTGCGCGAGGCGCTGCGCGGCGCGCTGCTGGCCCACGCCGGCCACACCATGCCGGCCGCCTCCCGGGACACCCTGAACCGGCTGCTGGCCACCGTCCCGCTGACCCTCGCGGTGGCCGCCGACGGCAGCGCCGCCCTCACCCCGCCGCCCGGGGACGCACTGCTCCCGCGGATCGCGTCGGCCGTGGCCGAGGCGGTGGCCGCCGGCACCTGGACCCGCCTGAAGGCGTGCGAGGCCGAGGACTGCCACTGGGCGTACTACGACCGCAGCCCGGCGGGCCGCGGCCGCTGGTGCACGATGTCGGTCTGCGGCAGCCGCGCCAAGATGCGCACGTACCGCGCCCGCGGCTGACATCCCTTTACGCTGAAATCCCCTTACGAGTACCCCCTTTGACCCCTCTTCAGTACCCGGGCGCAGAATGGCCCGTATGTCGATGACGAACACCCCGAAAACGGCAACGGTCGACGACGCGTCAGCGATAGGCCACACCCTGGCCCGCGCGTTCGACGACGACCCGATGATGCGCTGGTTCTTCCCCGACCCCGCCACCCGCGAGGACGGGCTGGTCCGGTACTTCTCCACGATCTTCACCCGGCAGTACGTCCGCTTCGGCGTCTGCGAGCGGACGGCGGCGGCGAGCTCCATGTGGGTGCCGCCGGGCGCCCAGGACAAGGCCGTTCCCGACGCGGAGCTCGTCGCCGAGCTCGCCGGCATCCTCGGCGACACCGCCGACCTGTTCCGCCAGGCCGCCGAGGCCGCCGCCGGGCAGGGGGCCAAGGAGCCGCACTGGTACCTGGCCGTGGTCGGCGCCGACCCGGCCGCCCAGGGGCAGGGCCACGGCGCCGCCCTGCTGCGCTCGGGCCTGGCCAAGGCCGACGCGGACGGCCTGCCGGTCTACCTGGAGTCCTCCAAGCCCGACAACCTGCCCTTCTACGAGCACTTCGGCTTCACGGTGCTCGGCGAGGCCCAACTCCCCGGCGGCGGCCCCACCCTGTGGCCGATGCGCCGCGAGCCCGCCCCGCGCTGACACCCGGCTCGGCCCGACCCCACCCCGCCCCGCCCCGCCCGAGGCGGTCCGATCGACACCTCGGGCCGGGCGGGGGACGATGGAGGGGGCGGACACCCACGGCCCGGCCCCGCGACAACGGCTGCGGCCCGGCCCCGCGGCAACGGCTGCGGCCCGGCCTCGCGGCAACGGCTGCGGCCCGCCACGGCGTCGCTCGGGCGCGCTCCGCCCGTTTCCCCCGCCCGCGGCGGTCCGCCGGGTGTGGTGCGCACCGGCCGCCGGGCTCCGCTCGTCCACTTGTTCACTCGTCCACGCTCCCGCCCGGGAGGAAGCATGCTGAACCGACGTGTACGACCGCTGCTGCTGGCCCCCGTCCTGGCCGGCGCCCTCGTCGCGGCCCCGGCCGCCCTCCACGCCGCCACCGCGGCCGCCGCTCCCGCGGCCACCTGCTCCGTCTCCGCCGTCCTGCCCAACGGGAAGGTGCACCTGTCGGGCGGCGGGTTCACCCCGGGACCCGCGTTCCTGTCGTCACCGACGGCCGCGGGCGGCCAGTTCACCATCCCCGCCAACGGCGGCTTCAACATGCCGAACGTCGAACCGGCCCAGTACACGGTGTCGCAGGGCAACGAGCACACCCAGTGCAGCGGCTACAGCGGTATGGACGGTACGGGCGGCATGGGCTGACCGTTCCGCCGGCCCTCGGGCCGGCAGGGACCACGTCTTCGGCCTGGCAGGGGACTACGCCTTCGGGCGGCCCATCGCGCGGTACGTCCAGCCCGCCGCGCGCCACAGGTCCGCGTCCAGGACGTTGCGGCCGTCCAGGACCAGGCGGTCCGCGACCGCCTTGCCCAGGGCCGCCGGGTCCAGGTCGCGGAACTCGCGCCACTCCGTGAGGTGCAGCACGACGTCCGCGCCCTCGACCGCCGCCATCGCCGACTCGGCGTAGGCCAGGGTCGGGAAGACGCGGCGGGCGTTGTCCATGCCCTTGGGGTCGTACACGGTGACCTGGCCGCCCTGGAGGTGGATCTGCCCGGCGACGTTGAGCGCGGGGGAGTCCCGTACGTCGTCCGAGTCGGGCTTGAAGGTGGCGCCGAGCACCGCGACCCGCTTGCCGAGGAACGAGCCGCCGACCGCCTCACGGGCCAGCTCGACCATGTGGCCGCGCCGCCGCATGTTGATCGAGTCGACCTCGCGCAGGAAGGTCAGCGCCTGGTCGGCGCCCAGCTCGCCGGCCCGGGCCATGAAGGCCCGGATGTCCTTGGGCAGGCAGCCGCCGCCGAAGCCGATGCCGGCCCGCAGGAACTTCGAGCCGATGCGCTCGTCGTGGCCGATCGCCTCCGCCAGCTTCACCACGTCGCCGCCGGCGGCCTCGCAGACCTCCGCCATGGCGTTGATGAACGAGATCTTGGTGGCCAGGAAGGAGTTCGCCGCCGTCTTGACCAGCTCGGACGTCGGGAAGTCGGTGACCACGAAGGGGCTGCCCTCGGCGATCGGGGTCGCGTAGACCTCGCGCAGCAGCTTCTCGGCGTTCCCGCCGCGCACGCCCACCACGATCCGGTCGGGGCGCAGGGTGTCCTGGACGGCGAAGCCCTCGCGCAGGAACTCGGGGTTCCAGGCGAGCTCCACGTCCGCCCCGGCCGGGGCCAGCTCCACGAGCCGGGCGGCCAGCCGGTCCGCCGAGCCGACCGGGACCGTGGACTTGCCGACGACCAGGGCTGGGCGGGTCAGGTGCGGGGCGAGGGAGTCGAACGCGGAGTCGACGTGGCTCATGTCGCACGCGTACTCGCCGTGCTTCTGCGGGGTGTTCACGCACACGAAGTGGACGTCGCCGAAGGCGGCGACCTCCTCCCACGAGGTGGTGAAGCGCAGCCGCCCCGTCGAGCCCGGCAGGCCCGCGACGTGCGCGGCGAGCAGCTCCTCCAGGCCCGGCTCGTACATCGGGACCCGGCCGGCGGCCAGCATCTCGATCTTCTCCGGGACGATGTCCAGCCCGAGCACCTCGAAGCCCAGCTCTGCCATCGCCGCGGCGTGCGTGGCGCCGAGGTAGCCGGTGCCGATCACGGTGATCTTGAGGGCCATGAATGCTCCAAAGGTGCGGCGTGGCGGCCGGACAGGATGTATGCGGCCACCGAGCATAGTCGCGCGCACGAGAGGGGAGGTTCCGGTTGCCGGGGCTCTGTCATGCAGCTCACGTGCGGCGGGCATGTCGCAGCGGCGCGCCCGGAGACTAGGATTCGAGTTACTTAACGGTAGTTAGCATCACGCACTGCGTCACACTGGGGAGTGAGAGACCTTGGCGGGTTCTGCCGACTTCGACCTGTTCCGCCCGGCGGAGGAGCACGACATGCTCCGCGAGTCCGTCCGCGCCCTTGCCGAGGCCAAGATCGCCCCGTTCGCCGCCGCGGTGGACGAGGAGGCCCGCTTCCCGCAGGAGGCGCTGGACGCGCTCGTCGCCAACGACCTGCACGCCGTCCACGTGCCGGAGACGTACGGCGGCGCCGGCGCGGACGCGCTCGCCACCGTGATCGTCATCGAAGAGGTGGCCCGCGTGTGCGCGTCCTCCTCGCTGATCCCGGCGGTCAACAAGCTCGGCTCGCTCCCGGTCATCCTGTCCGGCTCCGAGGAGCTCAAGAAGAAGTACCTGGGCCCGCTCGCCAAGGGCGACGGCATGTTCTCGTACTGCCTCTCCGAGCCCGACGCGGGTTCGGACGCCGCCGGCATGAAGACCCGCGCGGTCCGCGACGGCGACTTCTGGGTGCTCAACGGCGTCAAGCGCTGGATCACCAACGCCGGCGTCTCCGAGTACTACACGGTCATGGCCGTGACCGACCCGACGGCACGCTCCAAGGGCATCTCGGCCTTCGTCGTCGAGAAGTCGGACGAAGGCGTGTCCTTCGGCGCCCCGGAGAAGAAGCTCGGCATCAAGGGCTCCCCGACCCGCGAGGTCTACCTCGACAACGTACGGATCCCCGCCGACCGCATGATCGGCGCCGAGGGCACCGGCTTCGCCACCGCCATGAAGACCCTGGACCACACCCGCATCACCATCGCGGCCCAGGCCCTCGGCATCGCGCAGGGCGCCCTGGACTACGCCAAGGGCTACGTCCAGGAGCGCAAGCAGTTCGGCAAGCCGATCGCCGACTTCCAGGGCATCCAGTTCATGCTCGCGGACATGGCCATGAAGATCTCCGCCGCCCGCGCCCTGACCTACCAGGCCGCCGCCGCCTCGGAGCGCGGCGACGCCGACCTGACCTACCTCGGCGCCGCGGCCAAGTGCTTCGCCTCGGACATCGCCATGGAGGTCACCACCGACGCCGTCCAGCTCCTCGGCGGCTACGGCTACACCCGCGACTACCCGGTCGAGCGCATGATGCGCGACGCGAAGATCACGCAGATTTATGAAGGAACGAACCAGGTCCAGCGCATCGTGATGGCCCGCAACCTGCCGTAGCGGGGTTTTCGCCCGTCAGCGGGTGCTGACCTGCACGAACGACAAGGCCCCCGGTGTGTGCCGGGGGCCTTTCGTACGGGCTGGACCGGGCGGCTTCGGGCCGCTCGGCGGGGTCGTCCGCGCCAGGGGTCAGCGGTCAGCGGCGGACCGGGACGACGTCGTCCGGGGAGTCGACCCAGACCTGTTCCCCGTTGTCGTCCACGGTCAGCCCGAACCGCTCGAAGCCGGGGCGGTCCCGCTGCGCCCACCAGCGGTGGGCGGCTGCCAACTCGCCCCACAGCGTGCGCGGACCGGACTGGACCACACGGAACGCGGTACGGCCGTCCTCGTAGTCGGCCGTCGCCCACGACGTGACGCCCGTGTCCATGAGCCACAGCCGGTACGACCCGCCGTCGCCCCGTTCGACCCGACAGAACAGGTCGGGCACCTGAACACCGATGGCGAACATGTGGATCCAGTCGCCCACGTCGTCCGGGGACAGCTCCGTCTGCGACCTCACCCCGGCACCCGGCCACTTCCTGCCGCCGAGATACGCGCTGGTCGGGGGCAGGCTCTTGCGCTGGGCGCGCATCCTCATGAACGCGGACGACCCGATGAACGGGCCCGTCGCCGAGCCGTCCTCGGCGACCGTGAGCCGCGCCACCGCCTCCCCGCCGTACGTCGGCCCCCACGGGGTGACGATGACGCCGCCGGGCTTCGTCTGTGCCCGCCACGCCGGGGGCACGCTGCCGGTGGAACAGGTAGCGATCACCCGGTCGTACGGGGCCCGCCGACGGTAGCCCTGCGCCCCGTCTCCGACGTGCACCAGCGGGCGGTATCCGGCGAGATTCAGGCGCGTGCGCGCATCCTCGGCGCTGGACGCGTCGACCTCGACCGTGACGACGTTCTCCGCGCCGACACGGTGCGACAGCAAACCCGCGTTCCACCCGGTGCCGGTTCCGATCTCCAACACGGTCTGCCCGTCCTCGACGCCGAGGGCATCGAGCATCGAGAAGACCATGGTGGGCATGGAGCTGGACGACGTGGGGGACAAGCCCCTGCCCGGTCCGGAGTACGCGCCGTCGTCCCATTGGGTCGTGATCGGCGCGTCCTGGTGGACGGCCTCCCACCACGCCTCGGGCTCCTCGCTGCGCAGTATGCGGTCACTCTGCCGGTTCATGCCTGCGCGGCCGGGCCAGATGGCATCGGGCATGAACGCGTGACGCGGTACCGCCTCGAACGTGGGGAGCCAATCGCTTGTGAGGGCTCCCTTGTCCATGAGCAGGGAGGCGAGCCCGGCCGGGCCCGCCTCCGTCGCAGTGCGCTCGGTCACTTGCCGTCCGCCGGGCTCTGACCGTCGTTCGTGTTGCCGCCCTCGTCGGAGCCACCGCCGCCGTGCTTGTTACCGCTGTCGCTGTCGTCCTGCGGGTTGCCGTCCACCTTGGTCTGCCACCACATGCGCATGCCGTTACCTCCGTTGTCTACGGTTCTCGGTAACCCGCCCGGCCAGAGCGGGAATCGACAGCCCAATCGTGGCCGGGTGCGGCGCGTGGTTCTAGCCGGTTTCCTGTTCACTCAAGAAGTCGTCGCGGATGCCTGCGACGAGGCCCCACATGCTGTCACCGGACAGAGCGACCCTGTCGAAGGCCTCGAACTTGTCTTCGTACAGCTCGATATCGCGCACTTCGCTGGTGGTGATTTCAGCGTGAGGGATCTCGATGACGGCAAGCCGTCTGTCGAAGAGAACGAACGACGATGTGGGCAGCCCCGGCATGGGCGCACTCAATGGAACGACGCCAATCTCGATGTTCGGCATCCGCGACATCGTGATGAGCTTGTCCAGCTGCGTGGCCATCATGGGTGGCGGGATCAGCCGCCACCTGAGCACTGATTCGGTAATCAGAAACCGGAAGTTCCGGGCGCCGCTGTAGAGGATTTCCTGGCGACGCAGGCGCGCGCCGATCATCTTCTCCAGAGCGTCGTCGGTCAGTTCCGAACCCTGCTGCACTCCCCGGACGTACTCGGGGGTCTGGAGGAGGCCGGGAATGCAGGAAGGCTGGAACACCCTGAGCAGGGTTGTCTGGGCCTCGACGGCCTGGATCTCTTCCTGGTGCTTGTGCAGGCCGGTTCGCCGGTGGATGCGCCACGCCGTGGCCTCTGTAGCTACCCTGCGGGCTGCCTCGGCCAGCTCCGCCCTTACCTCGGCGGAGACTTCCAGGGCCTCCAGGATGCGCTCGACATCGAGGACGGAGGGAGGCAGAGCCCCATTCTCGATCTTGCTCAGTTTGCTCGGGGACATGACTGCGCTGCGGGCAACTGCTTTTGCCTGCTTTCCGCTGGCTACTCGCAGTTCCCGCAGCGCTTTGCCCAGGTCGGTTCTGTTCACACTTCCCCGTACCGCTCCCACCAGTCGGCAAACGGTACGGCGCGACTCAGGGCCAGGTCGCGGCGGGCCATCCAATCCGCAGGGTCGGAATGGGGTTCGGCCCCCAGGAACTTTCCGCCCTCTCCGTAGCTCATCGAGACCACGGAGGATTCATCGAACATCCAGAAGTCCGGAACCCCTTCCAGCGGGTTCGGTTGATCCGTGGTGTCCAGGATGAAGAATTCTTCTCCGGCCTTCGCGTTCTTGCGGTAGCCCCAGCCGAGTTCGAACCGGAGGTAGTCCGTCATGGGGCGTGACAGGACGTGGACGCGGTACATGCGCTTTCCGGCCTCAATATTGCCGCGTACCTCGTCAGCCCACTCCTGATTGTAGTTGTCCGGCTGGGGCTCGCCGGCCAGGAATGCGCGGATCATCTCCGGGTCGGATGATCCGCTGTAGTCGTCCAGAGTCTCCAGCCGGAAAGCCTCCCGGCGAAAGCTGGAGAAGAGATTCTCGAATTCAGAGGGCGAGATGCTCACGGGCGTACCTCTCGATGATCTCGGCGGGGATGCGGACCACGGACTCGCCCGCAGGGATCTCGATGCCGACCACGGACCCCGCGTCCCCCACGTCGTAGCCCTGTACCAGGAGGTCTCCGGTTTCCTCGACGCGGTACAAGGTGGCGCACGTCCCCTTCTCGCACTCCCCGACCAGCCGCGTTACTGCCATGCCGTCCCCCTGCTGTGAGGTCTTCGGTCGCGTCCCGTTCGATGCTCCCGACCCCGCGCCCACGGGGTCAAGGGATCACAGTTGAGAGAACAGGAAACTGGTGAGCCGGGGGTTCTCAAGTGGGCGCGGCCGGCCGATCGTCATGGCCCGCAACCCCCCGTGACGCACCGTAGCCAACACTTCTGCAACGCCCTGCCCGCAGGCGGCCGCGAGCAGCCGTCTCCGGCCTTTGCACGTCTCCGGGTGGGCTAAATTTGTGTCTTCGTACGCCCGGATCTGATGGGGAGAAGAAATGACGGAAGCGATCCTGCTGGTCGGTGGGCAGGGGACGCGACTGCGCCCCGTCACGGTGAACACCCCCAAGCCCATGGTTCCCGCGGCCGGTGTTCCCTTCCTCGCCCACCAGATAGCCAGGGCCGCTGCCGCCGGCGTCACGCACATCGTGATGGCCACCTGCTACCTCGCCGAGGTCTTCGAGCCCTACTTCGGCGACGGCTCCGACTTCGGCGTCCACCTCGAGTACGTCGTCGAGGACGAGCCGCTCGGCACCGGCGGTGCCATCCGCAACGCCGCCCAGCGCCTGACCGGCGGCCCGGACGAGCCCGTCCTGGTGTTCAACGGCGACATCCTCACCGGCCTCGACATCGCCGGCCTGGTCGAGTCGCACCGCGCCGCCGACGCCGACGTCTCCCTGCACCTGGTCCGCGTCGAGGACCCGCGCGCCTTCGGCCTGGTCCCCACCGACTCCGAGAACCGCGTCCTGGCCTTCACCGAGAAGCCGCAGACGCCCGAGGAGATCGTCACCGACCAGATCAACGCCGGCTGCTACGTCTTCCGCCGCTCCGTCATCGACGCGATCCCCGAGGGCCGTCCGGTCTCCGTCGAGCGCGAGACCTTCCCCGGCCTGCTCGCCTCCGGCGCCAAGCTGTACGGCAAGACCGAGGACACCTACTGGCTGGACCTCGGCAAGCCCGAGTCCTTCGTGCAGGCCTCCGCCGACCTCGTCCGCGGCGTCGTCGCCTCGCCGGCCGTCCCCGGCCCGCGCGGCGAGGCCCTGGTGCTCCCGGGTGCCGAGGTGGCCGACGGGGCGAAGCTGTCGGGCGGTACCGTGGTGGGTGCCGGCGCACGGATCGAGTCCGGGGCCGTCGTCCGCGGCTCCATCGTGCTCGACGGCGCGACCCTGGGCGCGGACACCGACGTGACCGCCAGCCTGATCGGCGCGCGGGCCGTCGTGGGCCCGCGCACGGTGCTGGACGGCGCCGTCATCGGGGACGGCGCGCTGGTTGGAGCTGACAACGAACTTCGCACGGGGGTGCGGGTGTGGTGCGAGGCAGAGCTGCCTCCCGCCGCCCTCCGCTTCTCCTCGGACCGGTGATCCCGGGTCGGGACCGGGCGTACGACCGACTTCAGTGAGGCATAACCCTGTGATAGGCGAGCACAACTCCCGTCGCGCGAGCGACATCGCGACCACCACCCTCCCCGAGGCCTGGGCGCACACCCCGCTGACCGTGGTCATGCCCACGTACAACGAAGCGGGCAACGTACCGGTCATGGCCGAGCTGCTGATGGGCCTGGACCTGCCGGGTCTGCACCTGCTCATCGTCGACGACTCCTCCCCGGACGGCACCGGCAAGATCGCCGAGGAGCTGGCGGAGAAGTACACCGGCGAGAACGGCGCCCCGCGGATGTCGGTCATGCACCGCACGTCCAAGGACGGCCTAGGCCGCGCGTACGCCGCCGGCATGGGCAAGGCCGTCGAGGACGGCGCCAAGTACGTCCTGCAGATGGACGCCGACGGCTCCCACCCGGCCGGCAAGATCGCCGAGATGCTGGGCGTCGCCATGTCCACCGGCGCCGGCCTCGTCGTCGGCAGCCGCTACGTCCCCGGCGGCACCCTGTCCGACGCCTGGGGCGCGCACCGCAAGCTGCTCTCCCGCTGGGCCAACGCGTACGCGAGCACCATCCTGGGCACCCGCGTCCGCGACATCACCGGCGGCTTCAACCTGTGGAGCGCGGACGCGCTGCGCGCGATCGACCTCGCGTCGGTCGGCAGCGCGGGCTACAGCTTCCAGGTCGAGATGAAGTACGCGGCCCTGCGCCGCGACTTCCAGGTGATGGAGGTGCCGATCCACTTCGAGGACCGCACCGTCGGCGAGTCGAAGATGAACCTGGCCGTGCAGCTGGAGTCCATCGCCATGCCGTGGAAGCTGCGCGCCCGCGCCCGCGGCCGCCGCTGACCTGCCGCACCACGCGCACCACGCGCACCACGCGTACGACGAAGGCCCGCCGGGAGCACCAGCACCCGGCGGGCCTTCGCCCGTATCGCCCGCGTCACCGCCCGGTACGGGGTACGGGCTCAGCGGTTGCCCGTGACCGTCACCTTCTCGTCGTTCTGGATCTGCTTGACCAGCTGCTGCACCTTGGCCTTGTCCCAGACCAGGTTGCCGCCGCGCTCGCCGGAGATCGGCATGTTCATGGACGTACCGCCGCCCCCGCTGATGCCCTTCATCGCGAAGAACATGTCGGCCAGGTCGAACAGCCCCATGTCCTCGTCCACGACGAGGGTGTCCAGGCCCGCGCCGAGCGTCGGGTAGAGCTTGAAGGGGTTCAGGATCGTGCCGGGCGTCGCCGCCTGGCTCGCCAGCGCCGACAGGAACTTCTGCTGGTTCTTCGTGCGCGCCAGGTCCGACTCGGCGAAGGCGTAGCGGGTGCGGACGAAGGCCAGGGCCTGCTCGCCGTTGAGGGTCTGCTTGCCGGCCTGGAAGTCGGCGCCCGACTTCTCGTCCTTGAAGCCCTTCTCGATGTCCATCTCCACGCCGCCGAGCGCGTCCACGATGTTCGCGAAGCCGGCGAAGCCGATCTCGGCGTAGTGGTCGATGCGCAGGCCGGTGTTGTGCTCGACGGTCCGCACCAGCAGCTCCGGACCGTCCTCCGCGTACGCCGCGTTGAGCTTGACCCGGCGGCCCTGGGCGGGGAACTTCTTGCCCGACTGGGAGCCGACGAAGGACGGGATCTCCACGTCCGAGTCGCGCGGCAGCGAGATCATGGTGTTCCCGCTGGAGCAGGCCGCCAGGATCATCATGGAGTCGGTCCGCTTGCCGTCGGCCGAGCCGGTGTGCAGCTTCTTCTTCTCCTCGTCGGACATGCCCTCGCGGCTGTCCGAGCCGACGATCAGGTACGTGGTGCAGTCGTCGTCCTTGGGCCGGTCGATGACCTTGGACAGGTCCACCTCGCGGCGCACCTTGGAGTCGGCCCACACGTACGTGCCGATGCTGGTCACGAGCAGGACCGACACCAGCGCGATCGACCCGACCTTGATCCGCTTGCGCCAGTCCGGGGCCGCGCCGGGCTGCCGTCCGGGACCGCCGCCCTGCCCCGGCCGCCCGGGGCCGCCGGGCGACTGCGGGGGCACCCCGGCGCCGCCGCCCGGGCGGGGCGCCGCCGCCCGGCGGCGTGGGGGGCCCGTGCGGTTGGCCCGTTTTTTTTACACAACTCCGCGCCCCCCCCCCGAGACCCCGGCTGGTACTGGATTACGTCTTCTGCTTTG
>NZ_WTFF01000009.1 GCF_019400985.1 Streptomyces bambusae | reverse complement strand
CTGGGCCTGCGCCCGCTCCTGGGCCTGCGCCCGCTCCTGGGCCTGCGCCCGCTCCTGGGCCTGCGCCCGCTCCTGGGCCTGCGCCCGCTCCTGGGCCTGCGCCCGCTCCTGGGCCTGCGCCCGCTCCCGGGCCTGTGCCCGTGCCGGGTCTGTGCCCGTGCCGGGCCTGCGCCCGCGCCGGGTCCCGCGCCCGCGCCGGGTCCCGCGCCCGACCTTCGCCTCGTCTCCGGTCCCGGCCTGTGCCCGTGCCGGGCCTGCGCCGATGCCCACCCTGGGCCTGTGCCCCGGTCCCGCGCCGATGCCCGTCCCGGGCCTGCGCCCGCTCCGCGTCCCGCGCCCGACCTCTGCCTCGCCCTCCGGCCACAGGACTGGGCCCGGCCCCGGCTGCGCCGTCCCCTCGGTGCTCGGCCGGTGCTCACCGCCTGTCACCGTGCGCCCCGGGCTCGGCGCCCGCGCGTCGGGTGCGGGCCGGTACGGGCCGGGTACGGGACGGGGTCCGGTGCGTACGTGTCCGTCCCGGCTCGCAGCCGGGACGGGTTGGCACGAGTGCGTCCCGGCCGGCCGCCGTGGCGCCCGGCGCGGCTCGCAGGTCGCGCCTGCGTCGGGCGCGCGACAGCCCGGAACACCCGCCCCCGCACCCCGCCGAAGGCCCCCCGGGAGGCCCCGGCGCAAAGGATTTGGGCGATCGGCCGGAGGCCGTGTAATGTCTTCCCTGCTCGCCCCAATAGCTCAGTCGGTAGAGCGTCTCCATGGTAAGGAGAAGGTCTGCGGTTCGATTCCGCATTGGGGCTCTGGTGAGAGAAGTTCCCCACCCTCGGGTGGGGAGCGGATCGCATCAAAGCGGCGTAGCTCAGTCGGTAGAGCAAGCGGCTCATAATCGCTGTGTCACCGGTTCAAGTCCGGTCGCCGCTACACACAGTAGCCGATTGTGGGGTCGGTCTCCCGATCGGCTACTCTTTTCTGCGTTCATCCGTCCATCTGTCCGTCAAGGAGCACTCACGTGGCTGCCACCGACGTCCGCCCGAAGATCACGCTGGCCTGCGTGGAGTGCAAGGAGCGGAACTACATCACCAAGAAGAACCGGCGTAACAACCCGGACCGCATGGAGATGAAGAAGCACTGCCCGCGCTGCAACTCGCACACCGCGCACCGCGAGACCCGCTGACCCCAGCGCGTCTTCGGACACAGGCACAGTCATGAGGTCGTCCCCCTTTTCCGGGGGACGGCCTCGTGTCGTTTTCGCAGTTTCTACCAGGAGGTAGTGAGCCATGGCGCTCGACCAGTCCTTCGTGGGGCGGACGTACCCGCCCACCGATCCGTACGAGGTCGGCCGGGAGAAGATCCGCGAATTCGCGGAGGCCGTGGGCGACAGCAACCCCGCCTACACCGATCCGGATGCCGCCAAGGAACTCGGCCACCCCGATGTGATCGCGCCGCCGACTTTTGTGTTTGCGATCACTTTCAAGGCCGCCGGTCAGGTCGTCCAGGACCCGCAGCTGGGCCTGAACTACGACCGCGTGGTGCACGGCGACCAGAAGTTCGCGTACAAGCGCCCCGTGCGTGCCGGCGACCGGCTGTCGGTCACCTCGGTCATCGAGGCGGTCAAGACGATGGCGGGGAACGACATCATCGACATCCGGGGCGAGGTCCACGACGCCACCGGCGAGCACGTGGTGACGGCCTGGACCAAGCTCGTGTCCCGCGCCGCCGAGGAAGGCTGAGGCAATGACCGCCAGGATCAACTACGCGGACGTCGAGGTCGGCACCGAACTCCCGGCCCAGTCCTTCCCTGTGACACGCGCCACGCTCGTCCGGTATGCGGGCGCCTCCGGTGACTTCAACCCGATCCACTGGAACGAGAAGTTCGCCAAGGAGGTCGGGCTGCCGGACGTGATCGCGCACGGCATGTTCACGATGGCCGAGGCGATCCGCGTGGTCACCGACTGGACGGGCGACCCGGGCGCGGTCGTGGAGTACGGCGTGCGCTTCACCAAGCCGGTCGTGGTCCCGAACGACGAGACCGGCGCGCTGATCGAGGTCAGCGGCAAGGTCGCCGCCAAGCTCGACGACAACCGGGTGCGCGTGGACCTCACGGCCACCAGCGCCGGGCAGAAGGTCCTCGGGATGTCCCGGGCAGTCGTCCAGCTCGGCTGAGTGCGCACATGCGTGAGATGCGCGCACGCGTGAGATGCGCGCATGCGTGAGAGGGGCCTCGTGGTCTGCCGGTCGGCCAGTCGGCCGGTTCGCTACGGGCCCCTCCTTCTTGCCTTCTTCTGCGTTGCGTAGTTAGTGATTGAGTACTAACTTAGCTGCATGGTCAGGATGAGCGCGGAGGAGCGGCGCGAGAGCGTCATCGGGGCTGCCATGCGGGAGTTCGCCCGCGGCGGCTACTACGGCACGTCCACCGAGGCGATCGCCAAGCGCGTCGGTGTCTCGCAGCCGTACCTCTTCCGCCTGTTCCCGAACAAGCAGGCCATCTTCCTCGCCGCCGCCGCCCGCTGCCTGGAGGACACCCGCCGGGTGTTCGCCGAGGCGGCGGACGGGCTGCACGGGGAGGAGGCCCGGAACGCCATGGCCCACGCCTACATGCGGCTGATCGCCGAGGACCCGCACACCCTCCAGATGCAGCTCCAGATGTACGTCACCGTGGCCGCGGCCGAGGCGGCCGGCGACCGCGAGCTCGGCGAGCTCGTACGGGCCGGCTGGCTGGAGCTGTGGGACACCGTCCGCGTGCCCCTGGGCGGCGACGACGTCGAGACCACGGTCTTCATGGCGCAGGGGATGCTGATCAACACGCTCACCGCCATGGGCTTCCCGCCCGGGCACCGCATCTGGGAGGGCCTCGTCCCCTCGGGGTCCGCCGAGGGCCGCCTGGAGAAGTAGCGCGCGCCGTCCCGTCCTGTCACTGTCCGAGGCGGCGCGTTCTTTTGGCCGAGAAAGTTAGTCAGCAATTACTAACCATACTCCCGACACCCGCACGAAGGAGCTCAGCCATGCCCGACATGCCCTGGACGACGCCCACCCCACCCGCCTCGCCCGACACCGAGGTCTACGTCATGGCCTCCCGCTTCGAGACCCGGACCCTGCTCGGCGCCCTCCGGTTCGCCCTCCGGGCGCCGGGGATCATCGGCCAGATCCGCAAGGCCACCGGCGCCCACGGCGCCGCCCTCCGCGCCCGGATCCCGCGCCGTACCTTCCTCACCCTCTCCGCCTGGCAGGACCGCGACGCCCTCCACCGCTTCGCGGCCGGCGAGCCACACCGCTCCAGCTCCCGCGCCGCCGCCGCGTTCATGAAGGAGTCCGCCTTCACCTTCTGGACCGCTAAGGCCTCCGACCTGCCCATCACCTGGGAGGAGGCCGAACGCCGCCTTGCCGCCCAGGAGCAGGCCCGGCCCTGACCGCCGGGACGTACGGTCCGTGGCCCCGCCGGGAAGCCGGAGCCGCGGACCGTACTCTTGTGCTCGTGCAGGAACTCCACGACGCCCCCCTCGCCCCGCTGACCACCTTCCGCCTCGGCGGCCCCGCGGCCCGGCTGGTCACCGCGACCACCGACGCCGAGGTCGTCGCCGCCGTCCGCGCGGCCGACGAGCGGGGCACCCCGCTCCTGGTCATCGGCGGCGGCAGCAACCTGGTCATCGGTGACGGCGGCTTCGACGGCACCGCCCTGCGCATCGCGACCACCGGCTTCACGCTCGACGGCACCACCCTGGAGCTCGCCGCCGGCGAGAACTGGTCCGACGCCGTCGCCCGCACCGTCGAGGCCGGCCTCGCCGGCATCGAGTGCCTCGCCGGAATCCCCGGCTCCGCCGGCGCGACCCCGATCCAGAACGTCGGCGCGTACGGCCAGGAGGTCCGCGACACGATCACCGAGGTCGTCGCCTACGACCGGAGCACCGGCGAAACGGTCACCCTGACCAACGCCGAGTGCCGCTTCGCCTACCGGCACAGCATGTTCAAGGACGAGCCGGACCGGTACGTCGTGCTGCGCGTCCGCTTCGCACTGGAGGACGCCGGCGGCCTGTCCGCGCCGATCAAGTACCCCGAGACCGCCCGCGCCCTCGGCGTCGAGGCCGGCGACCGGGTCCCCGCCGCCACCGCGCGCGAGACGGTCCTGCGGCTGCGCGCCGGCAAGGGCATGGTGCTCGACCCCGCCGACCACGACACCTGGTCGGCCGGCTCCTTCTTCCACAACCCGATCCTGACCGACGAGGCCTACGCCGCCTTCCTCGCCCGCGCCCAGGAGCGCCTCGGCCCCGACACCGCCCCGCCCGCCTACCCGGCCGGCGAGGGCCGTACGAAGACCAGCGCGGCCTGGCTGATCGACAAGGCCGGCTTCACCAAGGGCTACGGCACCGGTCCCGCCCGGATCTCCACCAAGCACACCCTCGCCCTCACCAACCGCGGCGGGGCCACCACCGAGGACCTCGTCGCCCTCGCCCGCGAGGTCCGCGCGGGCGTCCACGAGGCCTTCGGGGTCACGCTGGTCAACGAGCCCGTGACAGTCGGCGTCACCATCTGAGCCGCCATGCTGTGTCCCCTGCACGGGGCCGCCGGTACGGACCCCACCCGCCTGGTGGGACGCACGATCAGCCGCATCGTCGCGTCCTGGCACGTCAGCGACGGCGAGCGCTCCGAGGCGCCGCTGGACGTCTGGCTGATCGACACGACGGGTGACACCACCCGGATCACCACCGGGTCCGACCGCTGCCTCATCGTCGAGTCCACCCCTCCCCACGAGTCGTACGACATGGGGGAGTGGGGGCGCATCGAGGTCGGCGAGGACCTCGGGGACCACGCCTTCCTACGCCACGTGGGCGACACGGTCGCCTCGGTCACCGAGCACGCGCTGCCCGAGCAGGGCCGCACCCACCTGGAGATCGGCTTCCCGGACGGCCGCCGGGTACGGGCCGACTGCTACGAGGGCGACCTGCGCCTGATGCGCTGACGGGCCGACCGCAAGCGCTCCACAAGGGCTGACGCGCCGACCGCGCCGGCCCCGCTCAGACCGCCAGCCAGTGGTCGATGCCCGCCAGCAGCTTGGCCTGTACCTCCTCGGGCGCTGCCGAGCCGCGCACCGACTGCCGGGCCAGCTCGGCGAGCTCCGCGTCCGTGAAGGCGTGGTGGCGGCGCGCGATCTCGTACTGCGCGGCCAGCCGCGAGCCGAAGAGCAGCGGGTCGTCGGCGCCCAGCGCCATCGGCACCCCGGCCTCGAAGAGGGTGCGCAGGGGGACGTCCTCGGGGCGCTCGTAGACGCCGAGGGCCACGTTGGAGGCCGGGCAGACCTCGCAGGTCACCTGCCGGTCCGCCAGCCGCTTCAGCAGCCGCGGGTCCTCCGCCGCCCGTACGCCGTGGCCGATCCGCGAGGCGTGCAGATCGTCCAGGCAGTCGCGGACCGAGGACGGCCCGGCCAGCTCACCCCCGTGCGGCGCCGCGAGCAGACCGCCCTCACGGGCGATGGCGAAGGCCCGGTCGAAGTCACGGGCCATGCCGCGCCGCTCGTCGTTGGACAGGCCGAAGCCGACGATGCCGCGGTCGGCGTGGCGTACGGCCAGCCGGGCCAGGGTGCGGGCGTCCAGGGGGTGCTTCATGCGGTTCGCGGCGATCAGCACGCGGATGCCGAGGCCGGTGTCGCGGGAGGCGGCGTCGACGGCGTCGAGGATGATCTCCACGGCCGGGATCAGCCCGCCCAGGTGGGGCGCGTACGAGGTGGGGTCCACCTGGATCTCCAGCCAGCCCGCGCCGTCCCGTACGTCCTCCTCCGCGGCCTCGCGGACCAGCCGGCGGATGTCGTCCGGCTCGCGCAGACAGCTGCGGGCGGCGTCGTAGAGCCGCTGGAAGCGGAACCAGCCGCGCTCGTCGGTGGCCCGGAGCTTGGGGGGCTGACCCGCGGTGAGGGCGTCGGGGAGGCGGACGCCGTACTTGTCGGCGAGCTCCAGCAGGGTCGACGGGCGCATCGAGCCCGTGAAGTGCAGGTGGAGGTGGGCCTTCGGCAGAAGCGTGAGATCGCGTGCGTGCTCCATCTGGTGATCCTGCCGCATCTGTCACCCGATCGGCAGCCGATTCCCTGAACGGGAGCTTGCCCGAACCTGAATACGAAGGTGGGGGGTGGGGTGGGGCCGGGCCGCTGCGCGGAGCTGATCCCCTCCCCGCCCCTTCCCGGAACTGGGGCTCCGCCCCAGACCCCGCGCCTCAAACGCCGGCGGGGCTGGTAAAGGCCGGGGCTCCGCCCCAGACCCCGCGCCTCAAACGCCGGCGGGGCTGGAGAGTTAACGCCAACGGGGCTGGAGAGTGAAAGCCGGAGCGGCGTCGCCCCGCTCGGGGTGACGCCGCTCCGTACTGCGGAACCGCCGGAGGCCTACGCCTTGGCCTCCGCCAGCAGCTTCTGGATCCGGGACACGCCCTCGACCAGGTCCTCGTCGCCCAGCGCGTACGACAGGCGCAGGTAGCCCGGGGTGCCGAAGGCCTCGCCCGGGACGACCGCGACCTCGGCCTCGTCCAGGATCAGCGAGGCGAGCTCCGCGGAGGTCTGCGGGCGCTTGCCGCGGATCTCCTTGCCGAGGAGCGCCTTGACCGACGGGTAGGCGTAGAACGCGCCCTCCGGGGTCGGGCAGACCACGCCGTCGATCTCGTTGAGCATCTTCACCATCGTCCGGCGGCGGCGGTCGAAGGCCTTGCGCATCTCCGCGACGGCCTCCAGGTCGCCGGAGACGGCTGCGAGCGCGGCGACCTGGGCCACGTTCGAGACGTTCGAGGTGGCGTGCGACTGCAGGTTCGTCGCGGCCTTGACGACGTCCTGCGGGGCGATGACCCAGCCCACGCGCCAGCCCGTCATCGCGTACGTCTTGGCGACGCCGTTGACGACGATGCACTTGTCGCGCAGGGCCGGCACCAGCACCGGCAGGGAGGTGAACTTCGCGTCGCCGTAGACGAGGTGCTCGTAGATCTCGTCGGTCAGCACCCACAGGCCGTGCTCGGCGGCCCACTCGCCGATCGCCTTCGCGTCCTCCTCGCTGTAGACCGCGCCGGTCGGGTTCGAGGGGGAGACGAACAGGACGACCTTGGTGCGCTCGGTGCGCGCGGCCTCCAGCTGCTCGACGGAGACCCGGTAGCCGGTGGTCTCGTCGGCGACGACCTCGACCGGGACGCCGCCGGCCAGCCGGATCGACTCCGGGTAGGTGGTCCAGTACGGAGCCGGGACGATGACCTCGTCACCCGGGTCCAGGATCGCGGCGAAGGCCTCGTAGATGGCCTGCTTGCCGCCGTTGGTCACCAGCACCTGCGACGCGTCGACCTCGTAGCCCGAGTCGCGCAGCGTCTTCGCGGCGATCGCTGCCTTCAGCTCCGGCAGGCCGCCGGCGGGCGTGTAGCGGTGGTACTTCGGGTTGCGGCAGGCCTCGACCGCGGCCTCGACGATGTAGTCCGGGGTCGGGAAGTCGGGCTCGCCCGCGCCGAAGCCGATCACCGGGCGCCCGGCGGCCTTGAGGGCCTTGGCCTTGGCGTCCACGGCGAGCGTGGCGGACTCGGAAATGGCGCCGATACGGGCGGACACCCGGCGCTCGGAGGAAGGCGTTGCAGAGGTCATGCGGCCCATCGTCCCAGACGGTGCGGGCCCGCGGCGCGACGTTTCAGGGAGCGGACGATGACCGTCCGCAAGCCGTACGGATCATTCCTGTTCGACGTCGGGGCCGGGACCACGTACACTCACCTGTCGTTGGACCTCGCCAGCCGCAGGAAAGCGTGCGCACTCCGTGCACCCGCTCGGATGCGGTAGGTTGGGGGACGCAAAGGGTCGTAGCTCAATTGGTAGAGCACTGGTCTCCAAAACCAGCGGTTGGGGGTTCGAGTCCCTCCGGCCCTGCTCCACACTCCTTCGCCGGATGTGTGCGCAGGTACGTACTTCGATGCACCGCCGTGCGGCTCAACCGGGCGCGGCACGGCCATGACCCGGATTCAGGTGAGAGACGTGACGGACGCCCTGGGCTCCATCGACATGCCTGACGCCGAGGACGCGACCCGCGACAAGAAGGCCCGTAAGGGTGGCAAGCGCGGGAAGAAGGGCCCTCTGGGCCGTCTCGCGCTGTTCTACCGCCAGATCGTCGCGGAACTCCGCAAGGTCGTCTGGCCCACTCGTAGCCAGCTGACGACGTACACCACCGTGGTGATTGTCTTCGTGGTCATCATGATCGGTCTGGTTACCGTGATTGACTATGGGTTCCAGGAAGCCATCAAGTTCGTCTTCGGCTGATCCCCGCGGAGGGCGGCGCCTTGATGGGTGCCGCCCGTTTTCGCATGTTCCACCCATTTTTGTATCCAGGAAGAAGCAGCCACCGTGTCTGACCCGAACCTGAACGTGAGCCCCGACTCCGTCGAGTCCGTCGAGGACGAGCTCGACATCGTCGAGGCGGCGGACGCTGTGGACCCTGACGAGGCCGAGCTCGCCGACGCCGCCGAGGCCGGCGTGCCCGCCGAGGACGCCGCCCTGCACATCGAGGACGACTCCGAGACCGCCGACGAGGACGTCGACGAGGACGTCGAGTCCTACGAGGACGAGACCGACGAGGTCGAGGCCGACGAGGACGCCGTCGTCGAGGCCGCTGCCGAGGAGGCTCCGGAGGAGCCGGCCGAGCCCGTCGACCCCATCGAGGCCCTGCGCGAGGAGCTGCGCACGCTCCCCGGCGAGTGGTACGTGATCCACACCTACGCCGGCTACGAGAAGCGCGTGAAGGCGAACCTCGAACAGCGTGCCGTCTCGCTGAACGTCGAGGAGTTCATCTACCAGGCCGAGGTGCCCGAGGAAGAGATCGTCCAGATCAAGAACGGCGAGCGCAAGAACGTCCGGCAGAACAAGCTGCCCGGCTACGTGCTCGTCCGCATGGACCTGACGAACGAGTCCTGGGGCGTCGTCCGCAACACGCCCGGCGTCACCGGCTTCGTGGGCAACGCCTACGACCCGTACCCGCTGACCCTGGACGAGATCGTCAAGATGCTCGCCCCGGAGGCCAAGGAGAAGGCCGAGAAGGCCGCCGCCGAGGCCGCCGGTCTGCCGGCGCCCGCCGTCAAGCGCACCGTCGAGGTCCTGGACTTCGAGGTCGGCGACTCGGTCACCGTCACCGACGGCCCGTTCGCCACGCTCCAGGCCACCATCAACGAGATCAACGCCGACTCGAAGAAGGTCAAGGGCCTCGTCGAGATCTTCGGCCGCGAGACCCCCGTCGAGCTGAGCTTCGACCAGATCCAGAAGAACTGATCCACTCCGTACGGATCTTCTGGGCGAAAGCTTCCGGACAGGTCAGGCCGGCCCCGCTGGGGCGGTCTGACCTGCTCGGTTTTAAGCCCCGCACCCATACCCGTTATCGTGGTGCGGTATGCCTCCATCCGGATGACCCGGATCGGCGGCTGGAAAACTCTCACTAGGACCCGGAGAGAGCAATGCCTCCCAAGAAGAAGAAGGTCACGGGGCTTATCAAGCTCCAGATCAATGCCGGTGCGGCCAACCCGGCCCCGCCGGTCGGCCCCGCGCTGGGTCAGCACGGCGTCAACATCATGGAGTTCTGCAAGGCCTACAACGCCGCGACCGAGTCGCAGCGTGGCATGGTCGTGCCGGTGGAGATCACGGTCTACGAGGACCGCTCCTTCACCTTCGTGACCAAGACTCCGCCGGCCGCCCGCCTGATCCTCAAGGCCGCGGGTGTGGACAAGGGCTCCGGCGAGCCCCACAAGACCAAGGTCGCCAAGCTGACGCGCGACCAGGTCCGGGACATCGCCACCACCAAGATGCCCGACCTGAACGCCAACGACCTCGACGCCGCCGAGAAGATCATCGCCGGCACCGCCCGCTCCATGGGCATCACGATCGAGGGCTGAGTTCAGCCTCCAGCAGTACCTAGTGGTAGGGCCAAGCGCTGGTCCGCACCACGACTCCACACCCTGAAGCAATACACACAGGAGCAGAAGTGAAGCGCAGCAAGAATCTCCGCGCTGCGGACGCCAAGGTCGACCGGGAGAAGCTGTACGCCCCGCTCGAGGCCGTCCGTCTCGCCAAGGAGACCTCCTCGGTCAAGTTCGACGCCACCGTCGAGGTCGCCTTCCGCCTGGGTGTTGACCCGCGCAAGGCCGACCAGATGGTCCGTGGCACCGTGAACCTCCCGCACGGCACCGGTAAGACCGCCCGGGTCCTGGTCTTCGCGACCGGTGACCGTGCTGCGGCCGCGGAGGCCGCTGGCGCCGACATCGTCGGCAACGACGAGCTGATCGACGAGATCGCCAAGGGCAACCGCCTGAACGAGTTCGACGCGGTTGTCGCCACCCCGGACCTCATGGGCAAGGTCGGCCGCCTCGGCCGCGTGCTCGGTCCGCGTGGTCTGATGCCGAACCCGAAGACCGGCACCGTGACGATGGACGTGGCCAAGGCCGTCACCGACATCAAGGGCGGCAAGATCGAGTTCCGCGTCGACAAGCACTCGAACCTGCACTTCATCATCGGCAAGGTCTCCTTCACCGATGAGCAGCTGGTCGAGAACTACGGCGCGGCCCTGGAGGAGATCCTCCGTCTGAAGCCGTCCGCCGCGAAGGGCCGCTACCTGAAGAAGGCCGCCCTGACCACCACCATGGGCCCCGGCATCCAGCTGGACCCGAACCGCACCCGCAACCTCCTCACCGAGGAGGACCCGGCCGCGGTCTGAGCCTCGTAACGGCTCTCTGAGTGGCTGAAACGGGCCCTCTGCCTCCCTTTGCGGGCGGCGGAGGGCCCGTTTTTCTTGTGCTGTGCGAACCCTGTGCGATTACTGTCAGACCTGACACGTAGAGTCACTCGTAGTAACAGCAGCACCATGGGGGGAACACCATGAACGTGAAGTACCGCAAGACCGCCGGTGCCGTCCTGGCCGCCGTCCTGCTCGCAGGAGGCGCGACCGCGTGCGAGGGCGGTAAGGACGGCAAGAAGGACAAGGGCGCCTCCGCGCCGTCCCAGGCCGCCCAGAAGCCCGCCGAGGCGGCGCCGGCCACGTACCTGGAGAAGACGAAGAAGAAGTCGGAGGAGATCAACTCCCTCCGGTACACCATGTCGGGCACGGCCGCGGGGGAGAACATCTCCGGCGAGACCAGCATGCGGATCAAGCCCACCGTGGCCATGTCCATGAAGATGGCCTCGCCCGAGAAGCCGGGGGAGAGCGTGGAGATCCGCCTCCTCGACGGCGCCGTGTACATGGGCTCCGAGGGCAAGTGGCTGAAGTTCGACCTCAAGGCCCTGGCCCCGGACCAGGCCAAGCAGCTGGACGCGCTCGGCGCCGGCCAGCAGCAGGGTGAGAACCCGGGGGACAAGGCCGGGAACCTCAGTGCCGCCAAGGACCTGAAGAAGGTCGGCGAGGAGACCGTGGACGGGCAGAAGACCACGCACCTGACCGGCACCGTCACCCTCGACCAGCTCAAGGCCCAGAGCGCCACCGCCACGCCTGAGGCCAAGGCGCGGCAGGAGAAGAACCTCAAGGAGATGGAGGCCCAGGGCATCAAGGACCTGGTCATGGACATCTGGATCGACGAGAACGACCAGACCAAGCAGTTCCGCACCCGCGGCCAGGGCACCTCGGGCCCGCTGGACATGACCATCAAGTTCCTGGACATCAACAAGCCGGTCGAGGTGACCGCGCCGCCGGCCGACCAGGTCATGGACCTCGCCGAGCTGGGCGGGGCCGGGCAGCAGCAGGGCTGAGCCGGCCGGCCGGCGGTCGGGCGGAGCCGGGGTCCCTCGTCGGAGGCCGGGAGGGCGATTTGCCCTCCCGGGGGCGGGTCACGTACAGTTCCACAGAAGCCAAAGACCGCTGGTCGTCGCTGTGTCCGTCAGGGCCCGGTGACCGAAGGATCCGCTCAGAGCGGGCGACCCGCGCAGGTGACACTGGAAAAGCTCCCGGACTCGTTCCGGTCGAGCACTGCCCCGTGCGCCTGCGCCCGGGGCGCTTTGTTTTGTCAGCCCCTTCTGAGCGGTCCTCATCACCCGGAAGGAGGCCGACGCACCATGCCGACGCCCAACAAGGCTGCATCGGTGGCCGAGCTCACGGACGCGTTCCAGAGCTCCAACGCCGCCGTGCTGACCGAGTACCGGGGTCTCACCGTCGCGCAGCTCAAGACGCTGCGTCGCTCTCTCGGTGAGAACGCCCAGTACGCCGTGGTGAAGAACACGCTGACCAAGATTGCGGCCAACCAGGCCGGGATCACCGCGCTGGACGAGCACTTCGCTGGTCCGACCGCGGTCGCCTTCGTCACCGGTGACCCGGTGGAGTCGGCGAAGGCCCTGCGTGACTTCGCCAAGGAAAACCCGAACCTCATCATCAAGGCCGGCGTCCTTGACGGCAAGGCGCTGTCGGCCGATGAGATCAAGAAGCTTGCGGACCTCGAGTCCCGCGAGGTTCTGCTCGCCAAGCTGGCGGGTGCCATGAAGGGCAAGCAGTCCCAGGCTGCCGCGCTCTTCCAGGCGCTCCCGTCGAAGCTCGTCCGCACCGTGGACGCGCTTCGCGCCAAGCAGGCCGAGCAGGGCGGTGCCGAGTAATTCGGCTCGCGCATTGATCCGCGCCGCCTAGTGCGCGGGTCGTAGCGGGCCGTTACGCCCGCCTTTCGATACATCTCGGCACCAGCCGAATTACGTGGAAGGATCGCCCATCATGGCGAAGCTGTCTCAGGACGACCTGCTCGCTCAGTTCGAGGAGATGACCCTCATCGAGCTCGCCGAGTTCGTGAAGGCCTTCGAGGACAAGTTCGACGTCACCGCCGCCGCCCCGGTCGCCGTTGCCGCCGCCGGCGTCCCCGGTGCCCCGGCCGAGGCCGCTGAGGAGAAGGACGAGTTCGACGTCATCCTCACCGGCGCCGGCGACAAGAAGATCCAGGTCATCAAGGTCGTGCGTGAGCTGACCTCCCTGGGTCTGAAGGAGGCCAAGGACCTCGTCGACGGCACCCCGAAGCCGGTCCTCGAGAAGGTCAACAAGGAGGCCGCTGAGAAGGCCGCCGAGTCCCTCAAGGCTGCCGGTGCGGCCGTCGAGGTCAAGTAACACCTCCGAGGCCGCCTGACGGCCTCTGACGAAGGGCGATCACCCGAAAGGGTGGTCGCCCTTCGGCGTATCCGCAGTGCCTGACTTGCCCCGCTCTCGTTGGGGAGTATGGTGATCTTCGTTGCCCTGCTGCCGGGTCCGGCGATGATCCGCACGGAGCAGGGGGCCTTGACGAACGGCACGCGGCGCGCAATTCTCAGGACCGTCGCCAGGTCGATCCGGATCCGAGGCATGGATCGACTACGAAGAGGGCAGTATTGATACGCGCTCTGTGCACGAGGGCCGCAGCGTTGATCGCAGGGTTGGTTTGAACAACAGTGGGGAAGGCCTGTTGCCGGACTCCGGAAACCTGGTCTGGACATCAGTGAGCCAAGTGGCTACACTGACCCTTTGCGCTGCCTGTTAGCTGTCCCCTGCCCGTCGCCAGGGGCATGCCCACGCTGAACCACACTGACTGAGCGTCTCTGACCTGGCCTTTTGGTCGGATCAGGAGTCATCCGTCTTCTGTGTCGGCTGGGACCGGTACGCGCGTAGTGAGTCCGAGCCCTCGGAAGGACCCCCTCTTGGCCGCCTCGCGCAACGCCTCGACCAATACGAACACTGGCGCCAGCACCGCCCCGCTGCGCATCTCCTTTGCAAAGATCAAGGAGCCCCTCGAGGTCCCGAACCTCCTGGCGCTGCAGACCGAGAGCTTTGACTGGCTGCTCGGCAATGCGGCCTGGAAGGCTCGCGTCGAGTCTGCCCTTGAGAGTGGACAGGACGTCCCCACCAAGTCCGGTCTGGAAGAGATCTTCGAGGAGATCTCGCCGATCGAGGACTTCTCCGGGTCGATGTCGCTGACCTTCCGCGACCACCGCTTCGAGCCGGCGAAGAACTCCGTCGACGAGTGCAAGGAGCGCGACTTCACGTACGCCGCGCCCCTGTTCGTCACGGCCGAGTTCACGAACAACGAGACCGGTGAGATCAAGTCTCAGACGGTCTTCATGGGCGACTTCCCGCTCATGACCAACAAGGGCACCTTCGTGATCAACGGCACCGAGCGTGTCGTCGTGTCGCAGCTGGTGCGCTCCCCCGGTGTCTACTTCGACTCCTCCATCGACAAGACGTCCGACAAGGACATCTTCTCCGCCAAGATCATCCCGTCCCGGGGTGCCTGGCTGGAGATGGAGGTCGACAAGCGCGACATGGTCGGCGTCCGTATCGACCGTAAGCGCAAGCAGTCCGTCACCGTCCTCCTGAAGGCTCTCGGCTGGACCACCGAGCAGATCCTCGAGGAGTTCGGCGAGTACGAGTCCATGCGCGCCACCCTGGAGAAGGACCACACCCAGGGCCAGGACGACGCGCTGCTCGACATCTACCGCAAGCTGCGTCCGGGCGAGCCGCCGACCCGCGAGGCCGCGCAGACGCTGCTGGAGAACCTGTACTTCAACCCGAAGCGCTACGACCTCGCGAAGGTCGGCCGCTACAAGGTCAACAAGAAGCTCGGCGCGGACGAGCCGCTCGACGCCGGTGTGCTGACCACCGACGACATCATCGCCACGATCAAGTACCTCGTGAAGCTCCACGCGGGCGAGGTCGAGACCGTCGGTGAGAACGGCACGAACATCGTCGTCGAGGTCGATGACATCGACCACTTCGGCAACCGTCGTCTGCGCAACGTCGGCGAGCTCATCCAGAACCAGGTCCGCACGGGTCTGGCCCGCATGGAGCGCGTCGTGCGCGAGCGCATGACCACCCAGGACGTCGAGGCGATCACGCCGCAGACCCTGATCAACATCCGGCCGGTCGTCGCCTCCATCAAGGAGTTCTTCGGCACCAGCCAGCTGTCGCAGTTCATGGACCAGAACAACCCGCTGTCCGGGCTGACGCACAAGCGTCGTCTGTCCGCGCTCGGCCCGGGTGGTCTGTCCCGTGAGCGGGCCGGCTTCGAGGTCCGAGACGTCCACCCGTCGCACTACGGCCGCATGTGCCCGATCGAGACCCCTGAAGGCCCGAACATCGGTCTGATCGGCTCGCTCGCCTCCTACGGCCGCGTCAACGCGTTCGGCTTCGTCGAGACCCCGTACCGCAAGGTCGTCGACGGCCAGGTCACCGACGAGGTCGACTACCTGACCGCCGACGAGGAAGACCGCTTCGTCATCGCCCAGGCCAACGCGCGCCTGGACGAGGAGCTGCGCTTCGCCGAGGGCCGCGTCCTGGTCCGCCGCCGTGGCGGCGAGGTCGACTACGTCCCCGGCACCGACGTCGACTACATGGACGTCTCGCCGCGCCAGATGGTGTCCGTCGCCACCGCGATGATCCCCTTCCTGGAGCACGACGACGCCAACCGCGCCCTCATGGGCGCGAACATGATGCGCCAGGCCGTTCCGCTCATCAAGGCGGAGGCCCCGCTGGTCGGCACCGGCATGGAGTACCGCTGTGCGGTCGACGCCGGTGACGTCATCAAGGCGGAGAAGGACGGTGTCATCCAGGAGGTCTCGGCCGACTACGTCACCGTCGCCAACGACGACGGCACGTACACCACGTACCGCGTCGCGAAGTTCTCCCGCTCCAACCAGGGCACCTCGGTCAACCAGAAGGTCGTCGTCAACGAGGGCGACCGCGTGGTCGAGGGCCAGGTCCTGGCCGACGGTCCCGCCACCGAGCTCGGCGAGATGGCGCTCGGCAAGAACCTGCTGGTCGCGTTCATGCCGTGGGAGGGCCACAACTACGAGGACGCGATCATCCTGTCGCAGCGCCTCGTGCAGGACGACGTCCTCTCCTCGATCCACATCGAGGAGCACGAGGTCGACGCCCGTGACACCAAGCTGGGCCCCGAGGAGATCACCCGGGACATCCCGAACGTCTCCGAGGAGGTCCTCGCCGACCTCGACGAGCGCGGCATCATCCGGATCGGTGCCGAGGTCGTCGCCGGCGACATCCTGGTCGGCAAGGTCACCCCGAAGGGTGAGACCGAGCTGACCCCCGAGGAGCGCCTGCTCCGCGCGATCTTCGGTGAGAAGGCCCGTGAGGTCCGTGACACCTCGCTGAAGGTCCCGCACGGCGAGACCGGCAAGGTCATCGGCGTCCGCGTCTTCGACCGCGAGGAGGGCGACGAGCTTCCCCCGGGCGTGAACCAGCTGGTCCGCGTCTACGTCGCCCAGAAGCGCAAGATCACCGACGGTGACAAGCTCGCCGGCCGCCACGGCAACAAGGGTGTCATCTCCAAGATCCTCCCGATCGAGGACATGCCCTTCCTGGAGGACGGCACCCCGGTCGACATCATCCTCAACCCGCTCGGCGTCCCGTCCCGAATGAACCCGGGACAGGTCCTCGAGATCCACCTCGGCTGGCTCGCCAGCCGCGGCTGGGACGTCTCCGGCCTCGGGGACGAGTGGGCCCAGCGCCTGCAGGCCATCGGCGCCGACTCCGTCGCCCCCGGCACCAACGTCGCGACCCCGGTCTTCGACGGTGCCCGTGAGGACGAGCTCGCCGGCCTCCTGCAGCACACGATCCCGAACCGCGACGGCGAGCGCATGGTGCTCCCGTCCGGCAAGGCGCGCCTGTTCGACGGCCGCTCCGGCGAGCCGTTCCCGGACCCGATCTCGGTCGGGTACATGTACATCCTCAAGCTCCACCACCTGGTCGACGACAAGCTGCACGCGCGTTCGACCGGTCCGTACTCGATGATCACGCAGCAGCCGCTGGGTGGTAAGGCGCAGTTCGGTGGCCAGCGCTTCGGTGAGATGGAGGTGTGGGCGCTGGAGGCATACGGCGCCGCGTACGCCCTCCAGGAGCTGCTGACCATCAAGTCCGACGACGTCACCGGCCGCGTGAAGGTCTACGAGGCCATCGTCAAGGGCGAGAACATCCCCGAGCCGGGCATTCCCGAGTCCTTCAAGGTGCTCATCAAGGAAATGCAGTCGCTCTGCCTCAATGTGGAGGTGCTGTCCTCGGACGGCATGTCCATCGAGATGCGCGACACCGACGAGGACGTCTTCCGCGCGGCGGAGGAGCTCGGTATCGACCTGTCCCGGCGCGAGCCGAGCAGCGTCGAAGAGGTCTGACGGGCCCGGCGGGGGCTCCACAAGAGCCCCCGCCGTCCCCGGGACCGTTTCAGACCACTGATCAAGAGACACGACCCCGAAAGAGGGATTGACGCACAGTGCTCGACGTCAACTTCTTCGACGAGCTGCGGATCGGCCTTGCCACCGCGGACGACATCCGTACCTGGTCGCACGGCGAGGTAAAGAAGCCGGAGACCATCAACTACCGCACCCTGAAGCCCGAAAAGGACGGACTCTTCTGCGAGAAGATCTTCGGTCCGACCCGGGACTGGGAGTGCTACTGCGGCAAGTACAAGCGTGTCCGCTTCAAGGGCATCATCTGTGAGCGGTGTGGCGTCGAGGTCACCCGCGCCAAGGTGCGCCGTGAGCGGATGGGCCACATCGAGCTGGCCGCTCCCGTCACCCACATCTGGTACTTCAAGGGCGTCCCGTCGCGCCTGGGCTACCTGCTGGACCTGGCGCCGAAGGACCTCGAGAAGGTCATCTACTTCGCCGCGTACATGATCACGTTCGTGGACGAGGAGCGTCGTACCCGCGACCTGCCGTCCCTGGAGGCCCACGTCTCCGTCGAGCGCCAGCAGATCGAGAACCGCCGTGACGCGGACCTCGAGGCCCGCGCCAAGAAGCTGGAGACGGACCTCGCCGAGCTCGAGGCCGAGGGTGCCAAGGCCGACGTGCGCCGCAAGGTGCGCGAGGGCGCCGAGCGCGAGATGAAGCAGCTCCGCGACCGCGCGCAGCGCGAGATCGACCGCCTCGACGAGGTGTGGAACCGCTTCAAGAACCTCAAGGTCCAGGACCTGGAGGGCGACGAGCTCCTCTACCGCGAGCTGCGTGACCGCTTCGGCACGTACTTCGACGGCTCGATGGGTGCCGCGGCGCTGCAGAAGCGCCTGGAGTCCTTCGACCTGGAGGAGGAGGCCGAGCGCCTCCGCGAGATCATCCGTACCGGCAAGGGCCAGAAGAAGACCCGTGCGCTCAAGCGCCTCAAGGTCGTCTCCGCGTTCCTGCAGACCAGCAACAGCCCCAAGGGCATGGTCCTGGACTGCGTCCCGGTCATCCCGCCGGACCTGCGTCCGATGGTGCAGCTGGACGGTGGCCGCTTCGCGACCTCCGACCTGAACGACCTGTACCGCCGTGTGATCAACCGCAACAACCGCCTGAAGCGCCTGCTCGACCTCGGTGCCCCCGAGATCATCGTGAACAACGAGAAGCGGATGCTCCAGGAGGCGGTCGACGCCCTCTTCGACAACGGCCGTCGCGGCCGCCCGGTCACGGGCCCCGGCAACCGTCCGCTGAAGTCCCTCAGCGACATGCTGAAGGGCAAGCAGGGTCGATTCCGTCAGAACCTGCTCGGCAAGCGAGTCGACTACTCGGCGCGTTCCGTCATCGTCGTCGGCCCGCAGCTGAAGCTGCACCAGTGCGGTCTGCCCAAGGCCATGGCGCTGGAGCTCTTCAAGCCGTTCGTGATGAAGCGCCTGGTCGACCTGAACCACGCGCAGAACATCAAGTCGGCCAAGCGCATGGTCGAGCGCGGCCGCACCGTCGTGTACGACGTCCTCGAAGAGGTCATCGCCGAGCACCCGGTGCTGCTGAACCGTGCGCCCACGCTGCACCGCCTCGGCATCCAGGCCTTCGAGCCGCAGCTGGTCGAGGGCAAGGCCATCCAGATCCACCCGCTCGTCTGCACCGCCTTCAACGCGGACTTCGACGGTGACCAGATGGCCGTGCACCTGCCGCTGTCCGCGGAGGCGCAGGCCGAGGCCCGCATCCTGATGCTGTCCTCGAACAACATCCTCAAGCCGGCCGACGGCCGTCCGGTCACGATGCCGACCCAGGACATGGTCCTCGGTCTGTTCTTCCTGACCACCGACGGTGAACTGCGCGACACCAAGGGCGAGGGCCGTTCCTTCGGCTCCACGGCCGAGGCGATCATGGCGTTCGACGCCGGTGAGCTCGCGCTGCAGTCGCAGGTCGACATCCGCTTCCCCGTGGGCACCATCCCGCCGCGCGGCTGGGTCCCCCCGGTCGCCGAGGAGGGTGAGCAGGAGTTCCAGCCGGGCGACAGCTTCCGCCTGCGGACCTCCCTGGGCCGTGCGCTCTTCAACGAGCTGCTGCCCGAGGACTACCCGTTCGTCGACTACTCGGTGGGCAAGAAGCAGCTCTCCGAGATCGTCAACGACCTGGCCGAGCGCTACCCCAAGGTCATCGTGGCGGCGACGCTCGACAACCTGAAGGCGGCCGGCTTCCACTGGGCGACCCGTTCCGGTGTCACCGTGGCCATCTCCGACGTCGTCGTGCCCGAGGCCAAGAAGGCCATCGTCGCGGGCTACGAGGCGCAGGACGAGAAGGTCCAGAAGCAGTACGAGCGCGGTCTGATCACCAAGGACGAGCGCACGCAGGAGCTCATCGCGATCTGGACCAAGGCGACCAACGAGGTCGCCGAGGCGATGAACGCGAACTTCCCCAAGACCAACCCCATCTTCATGATGGTTGACTCGGGTGCCCGAGGAAACATGATGCAGATGCGGCAGATCGCCGGTATGCGTGGTCTGGTGTCGAACGCGAAGAACGAGACCATCCCGCGTCCGATCAAGGCGTCCTTCCGCGAGGGCCTGTCCGTGCTGGAGTACTTCATCTCCACCCACGGTGCCCGTAAGGGTCTGGCCGACACCGCCCTGCGTACCGCCGACTCGGGTTACCTGACCCGTCGTCTGGTGGACGTCTCGCAGGACGTGATCATCCGCGAGGAGGACTGCGGCACCGAGCGCGGTCTGAAGCTGAAGATCGCGGTCCGCGGCGAGGACGGCGTCCTGCGCAAGGCCGACGACGTCGAGACCTCCGTGTACGCCCGCATGCTGGCCGAGGACGTCGTCGTCGACGGCAAGGTCATCGCGCCGGCGAACGTGGACCTCGGCGACGTCCTGATCGACGCCCTGGTCGCCAACGGCGTCGAGGAGGTCAAGACCCGCTCGGTCCTGACCTGTGAGTCCGCGGTCGGCACCTGTGCCTTCTGCTACGGACGCTCGCTCGCCACCGGCAAGCTGGTCGACATCGGTGAGGCGGTCGGCATCATCGCCGCCCAGTCCATCGGTGAGCCCGGTACCCAGCTGACGATGCGTACCTTCCACACCGGTGGTGTGGCCGGTGACGACATCACCCAGGGTCTGCCGCGTGTCGTCGAGCTCTTCGAGGCCCGTACCCCGAAGGGTGTCGCCCCGATCTCCGAGGCCGCCGGCCGCGTGCGGATCGAGGAGACCGAGAAGACCAAGAAGATCGTCATCACGCCGGACGACGGCTCCGACGAGACCGCCTACCCGATCTCGAAGCGTGCGCGCGTCGAGGTCACCGAGGGCGACCACGTCGAGGTGGGCCAGAAGCTCACCGCGGGTGCCACCAACCCGCACGACGTGCTGCGCATCCTCGGCCAGCGGGCCGTCCAGGTCCACCTGGTCGGCGAGGTCCAGAAGGTCTACAACTCGCAGGGCGTGTCGATCCACGACAAGCACATCGAGATCATCATCCGGCAGATGCTCCGCCGCGTGACGATCATCGAGTCCGGCGACGCCGAGCTGCTCCCGGGCGAGCTCGTCGAGCGCTCGCGCTTCGAGTCCGAGAACCGTCGGGTCGTGACGGAGGGTGGCCACCCGGCCTCCGGCCGTCCGCAGCTGATGGGTATCACCAAGGCCTCGCTGGCGACGGAGTCCTGGCTGTCGGCCGCCTCCTTCCAGGAGACGACCCGAGTCCTGACGGACGCGGCGATCAACGCCAAGTCCGACAGCCTCATCGGCCTCAAGGAGAACGTCATCATCGGTAAGCTCATCCCGGCCGGTACGGGCCTGTCCCGCTACCGCAACATCCGGGTCGAGCCCACCGAGGAGGCGAAGGCCGCGATGTACTCGGCCGTCGGCTACGACGACATCGACTACTCGCCCTTCGGCACCGGCTCCGGCCAGGCTGTCCCGCTGGAGGACTACGACTACGGCCCGTACAGCGGCTAAGAGTCACTGAAGAAGCCCCTGCCCACTCCGAAAGGAGCGGGTCAGGGGCTTCTTCGCGTTTCGGGGGCTCACCGGTCACGGGAGGTGGTGCAGCCGCGTCCGTCACGGGAGGTGGTGCGCCGCGTCCGTCACGGGAGGTGGTGCGCCGCGTCCGCGGGTGCGGCCGTACGGCCTCCCGGATCATCCGGCCGGCCGGTCAGTGCACTGATCGCAGAGCCGGTGCGTCCTCGGAACCGGACGGCGCGGCGGTGGCCGGGGTGGGCCGGCGGCGGCGGGAGATGGCCGTGGCCGTGAGGAGGGTCAGGAGGGCCAGGGCGGCGCCCGCCAGGCCGGGGAGGAGGCCCCTGGGGGTGAAGGTGCACGTGAGGCTGGTCGTGCCCGGGGGGAGGTCGAAGGCGAGGAGCCCGTGGAAGGGCCTGGCCGGCAGGGAGCACTGCCAGCCCGGGGCGGCCGTGGTGGAGACGACGGCGGTGCCGGTGCTGCCCGGAGGCAGGGTGGCCTTCAGGGTGTGGCCGCCGGCCTCGACGCGCGTGGCGCCCGTCGCGGTCAGCCCGCGGACCGCAGCGTCCAGCTGTGCGCGGTCCAGGCAGCCGATCGGGTGCTCGGGGGCCGTGGCGCCCCCGTCGTCGTCCGGACGGACCGTGACCGCGAGATTGCCGGAGGAGGGGACCGGGCCGAGCGGTACGACGCCCGTCATGCGGTGCTCCAGCGGCTGCTCGCTGTGCGGGCCGGCCAGGGTGCCGCGGAGCTCGGGGGAGTACCAGAAGGCCTGGGAGCCGGGGGTGCAGCGGGCGGTGTACGTCTGCTCGGCCGCCGCGGCGCCGCGGGCCACGGCCGGGACCTCGTACACGGCGGAGCCCAGGACGTTCTCCTGGCGCGCGTACACGCTGTCGGCGGGGGCCGGCGAGGTGAACGGCGCCGGGCGGACCGTGACCAGCGGCGGAGCGGGGAAGCGGTCGGCCTCCCACAGGGCGCCGGCGTCGCCGGCCGGGCGGACCCGGGCGCCGATGGCGAAGATCGCGTCGAGCACGGGGTTGTCGGCGCCGAAGACGGTCCGGCCGTCGTTCTTGTAGCCGTAGCCCAGGGGCTCCAGGGCCTGGAAGGTGGCCGCCGGGAGGTAGCTGCTGTAGTACTGCGGGCCCTCCGCGCGCAGGGCGAGGGCGTCGTTGTACGAGGTCTGCGGGGAGCCGGAGTCCGTGCGGTACGCCGGCCAGCCGGATGCCCGCCGCACCGCCTCGGCGTGCTCGTTGATCGAGCGGCTGGAGGTGGCGGTCGGCTTGGCCCAGCGTTCGCGGGCGCGTCGGGCATCGGCGCCCGCGGCGGCGACGGCCGACTCGGCGAACACCACGCCGGCCATCAGCACGGCGGCGACCGGGACCAGGACCCGCCGCTTCCCGCCCGGCTTCCCGCCCGGCCTCTCGCCCGCCGTCCCGCCCGGCCTCTCGCCCAGCCACAGCAGGACCAGCGCCAGCAGGGAGACGCCGCCGCCACCGAGCACGGCCGGCCAGGTCCAGCCCCCGAAGTCGTCGGTGTGGCGGAGCAGGAAGGCCGCCGCCACCAGCACGGCCGCGCCGGCCGCCACGTGCAGCGGCCGCGGGCGGGCGGCCAGCGCCAGCCAGGCCACGACGACCAGCATCCCGGAGAACACGAAGGCCTCGCGGTACGGATTGCCGTTCGGCACCGCCAGGCCGTGCCACACGAACTGGGTCGGCGGGAACTGGAACGAGGCCGCCACGGCCGCGACCGCCGCCGTCCACACCAGCCGCGTACGGCGGGCGACGGCCGTGTTGAACAGGAACGACACGGCCAGGATCAGCCCGAGCGAGGCGATGTACAGCCGCGGCCGGCCGCCCCACAGATGGGTGGCGGGCAGCATCCCGCTGAAGAAGATCTCCGACCGGACCGGCTCGAAGGACGCGGCCCCGGTCGGCTGCGCCGCCCCGCTGGAGAGGAACGACGGCAGCAGGAGGGGGAGGGTGAGGAGCACGCCGGTCACGGCCGCCGCGGACGCCCGCCCCAGCGCACGCAGCCTCTGCCGGCCGGTCAGGTCGAGCACGATCAGCCGGACGGCCAGCAGCACGACCGCCGCCATCGTGGCCATCATGGCGGTGTAGAAGTTGCCCAGCCAGGCGAGCGCGACCAGCAGGGTCGCGGCGGACCAGCGGCGCTCCTGGAGGCACCATTCCACGGCGATGCCGAGCATCGGCAGGGCGGCCAGGCCCCACAGCCACATGGGGATGTACGAGGCGTCGGACAGGGCCCAGCCGCACAGGCCGTACGTCGCCCCGAGCACGCCCCGCTGCCACCACGGGCCCGGCGCCAGCCGGCCCAGGTACACCGTCATCAGGGCGGCCGCCAGGCCCATCGTCAGCGGGGTGACCACGAAGACGGCGAGGTCCACGTGCTCGCGCGGGACCAGGACGGCCAGCCAGGACAGCGGGTTGCCGAGGTAGGTGTGGTAGTCGGAGAGGAACTGCTGGCCGAAGCCGCCGCGCCAGCTGAACAGCAGGTCGCCGGCCGCCTCCCCGTGCACCAGGTCCCACAGCGCCCGGTGGAAGGGGACGTACTGGTGTGCCTGGTCGTTGATCGCCCGGCCGGTGTTGCCGAAGGGGAAGGTGCCGCGCGCCACCCAGGCCGTGCAGAACGCGCCCGAGGCGAGGAGGAAGGCCAGCAGGGGACCGTAGAGGGCGCCCGGCCACCCGGCCGGCCACCGCGGACTCCGCAGGCTCCGAGGACTCCGTGGACGGCTGTTCGGGGTCCCCAATGTGCTGCTCCTGCTCCCTGTGGTCGCGGCCGGCGCTCGGCGTGGACGTGCCGGATCGTCGGGCAGTGTAGTTCGCCGGGCGATGCGTGCCGTTCCGTACCGATCCGCGCGAGTCCTGCGCTCGCACCCTGCGCGCGGGTGCGAGCGGGGGCGCGAGCGGGGGCGCGAGCCGTGGTGGCGGGCCTCGCGCAGCCGTCGTACGGGCCGTCGTACGGGGCCTGCGGCGGGGCTTTTGTTTTGACCGGAGTGAGTGCGGTAGGTACGCTCAGACCTTGTGCCTGGGGTGTGCTCGGGCTCCTGTGCGTGTCGACAACCGCACGCGAGCCGTATCAGCCACCGCGATCCTCGATCGTTTCCGCACTTCGCGGAAGCGTTCCGGATCCGACACACCCGACCGCGTGGGTCGGCAAAGTTCCAGGTTAGCTTTACTACACGGCACACAGAAACCGGAGAAGTAGTGCCTACGATCCAGCAGCTGGTCCGTAAGGGCCGGCAGGACAAGGTCGAGAAGACGAAGACGCCCGCGCTCGAGGCTTCGCCCCAGCGTCGCGGCGTCTGCACGCGTGTGTTCACGACCACCCCGAAGAAGCCGAACTCGGCCCTCCGTAAGGTCGCGCGTGTGCGTCTGACCTCGGGCATCGAGGTCACGGCCTACATTCCGGGTGAGGGACACAACCTGCAGGAGCACTCGATCGTGCTCGTGCGTGGTGGCCGTGTGAAGGACCTGCCGGGTGTTCGTTACAAGATCATCCGCGGTGCGCTTGACACCCAGGCTGTCAAGAACCGCAAGCAGGCCCGCAGCCGCTACGGCGCCAAGAAGGAGAAGTAAGAATGCCTCGTAAGGGCCCCGCCCCGAAGCGCCCGGTCATCATCGACCCGGTCTACGGTTCTCCTCTGGTGACCTCGCTCATCAACAAGATCCTCCTGAACGGCAAGCGCTCCACCGCCGAGCGCATCGTCTACGGCGCCATGGAAGGCCTCCGCGAGAAGACCGGCAACGACCCGGTCATCACGCTGAAGCGCGCGCTGGAGAACGTCAAGCCGTCCCTCGAGGTCAAGTCCCGCCGCGTCGGTGGCGCGACCTACCAGGTCCCCGTCGAGGTCAAGCCGGGTCGCCAGTCGACCCTGGCCCTCCGCTGGCTCGTGGGCTACTCCCGCGCCCGTCGCGAGAAGACCATGACCGAGCGCCTCATGAACGAGCTGCTGGACGCCTCCAACGGCCTCGGCGCTTCGGTCAAGAAGCGCGAGGACACGCACAAGATGGCCGAGTCCAACAAGGCCTTCGCGCACTACCGCTGGTAGTCGCAACCCCCATCGAGACCGAGAGAAGACTGAGCCGATATGGCTACCACTTCGCTTGACCTGGCCAAGGTGCGCAACATCGGCATCATGGCCCACATCGACGCGGGCAAGACGACCACCACCGAGCGCATCCTGTTCTACACCGGTGTGTCTTACAAGATCGGTGAGGTCCACGACGGCGCCGCCACGATGGACTGGATGGAGCAGGAGCAGGAGCGCGGCATCACCATCACGTCCGCCGCGACGACCTGCCACTGGCCGCTCGAGAACGTCGATCACACGATCAACATCATCGACACCCCGGGCCACGTGGACTTCACGGTCGAGGTGGAGCGTTCGCTCCGCGTCCTCGACGGTGCCGTCACGGTGTTCGACGGTGTGGCCGGTGTTGAGCCGCAGTCCGAGACGGTGTGGCGCCAGGCCGACCGTTACGGCGTGCCCCGCATCTGCTTCGTCAACAAGCTCGACCGCACCGGCGCCGAGTTCCACCGCTGCGTCGACATGATCAAGGACCGCCTGGGCGCGGTTCCGATCGTGATGCAGCTCCCCATCGGTGCCGAGGCCGACTTCCAGGGTGTCGTCGACCTCGTCACGATGAAGGCGTTCGTCTGGTCCGCCGAGGCGACCAAGGGCGAGATGTACGACATCGTCGACATCCCGGCCACGCACACCGAGGCCGCTGAAGAGTGGCGCGGCAAGCTGGTCGAGACCGTCGCCGAGAACGACGACGAGATCATGGAGCTCTTCCTGAACGGCGACGAGCCGTCCGTGGAGCAGCTGCACGCCGCCGTCCGTCGCATCATCCTCAGCTCCGGCAAGGGTGGCGGCACGACCGTCACCGCGGTGTTCTGTGGCACGGCGTTCAAGAACAAGGGTGTTCAGCCCCTGCTCGACGCCGTCGTCCGCTACCTGCCGTCGCCCCTGGACATCGAGGCCATCGAGGGCCACGACGTCAAGGACGCCGAGGTCGTCGTGAAGCGCAAGCCGTCCGACGACGAGCCCCTCTCGGCGCTGGCGTTCAAGATCATGAGCGACCCGCACCTCGGCAAGCTCACCTTCGTCCGGGTTTACTCGGGCCGCCTGGAGTCCGGCTCTTCGGTGCTGAACTCCGTCAAGGGCAAGAAGGAGCGCATCGGCAAGATCTACCGCATGCACGCGAACAAGCGTGAGGAGATCGACTCGGTGGGCGCCGGCGACATCGTCGCCGTCATGGGCCTGAAGCAGACCACCACCGGTGAGACGCTGTGCGACGAGAAGAACCAGGTGATCCTGGAGTCCATGGACTTCCCGGCGCCGGTCATCCAGGTCGCGATCGAGCCCAAGTCCAAGGGTGACCAGGAGAAGCTGGGTGTCGCCATCCAGCGCCTCGCGGAGGAGGACCCCTCCTTCCAGGTCCACTCGGACGAGGAGACCGGCCAGACCATCATCGGCGGTATGGGCGAGCTGCACCTCGAGGTGCTGGTCGACCGCATGCGCCGTGAGTTCAAGGTCGAGGCCAACGTCGGCAAGCCGCAGGTGGCCTACCGCGAGACGATCCGCAAGGCCGTCGAGCGCGTGGACTACACGCACAAGAAGCAGACCGGTGGTACGGGTCAGTTCGCCAAGGTCCAGATCGGCATCGAGCCGATCGAGGGTGGCGACGCCTCGTACGAGTTCGTGAACAAGGTCACCGGTGGCCGCATCCCCAAGGAGTACATCCCCTCGGTGGACGCGGGTGCTCAGGAGGCCATGCAGTTCGGCATCCTGGCCGGCTACGAGATGACCGGCGTCCGCGTCATCCTCCACGACGGCGCGTACCACGAGGTCGACTCCTCCGAGCTCGCGTTCAAGATCGCCGGTTCGCAGGCCTTCAAGGAGGCCGCGCGCAAGGCCAGCCCCGTGCTGCTCGAGCCGATGATGGCCGTCGAGGTCACCACGCCCGAGGACTACATGGGCGAGGTCATCGGCGACATCAACTCCCGCCGTGGCCAGATCCAGGCCATGGAGGAGCGTCACGGCGCCCGCATCGTCAAGGGCCTCGTGCCGCTGTCGGAGATGTTCGGCTACGTCGGAGACCTCCGCAGCAAGACCTCGGGTCGCGCAAGCTACTCGATGCAGTTCGACTCCTACGCCGAGGTTCCCCGGAACGTCGCCGAGGAGATCATCGCGAAGGCCAAGGGCGAGTAACTCTTCCGAGTTCACGCTTTAGGCTTGTCACCGGAGCCTCTGGGGCAACAGGAGTCACCACTTCTCGTTGCCCCGGAGGGCCGGCATTCCAGCAAAGATCACCTGGCGCCGATGAGTAAGGCGTACAGAACCACTCCACAGGAGGACCCCAGTGGCGAAGGCGAAGTTCGAGCGGACTAAGCCGCACGTCAACATCGGCACCATCGGTCACATTGACCACGGTAAGACGACCCTCACGGCCGCCATTACCAAGGTGCTGCACGACGCGTACCCGGACCTGAACGAGGCCTCGGCCTTCGACCAGATCGACAAGGCTCCTGAGGAGCGCCAGCGCGGTATCACCATCTCCATCGCGCACGTCGAGTACCAGACCGAGGCGCGTCACTACGCCCACGTCGACTGCCCGGGTCACGCGGACTACATCAAGAACATGATCACCGGTGCCGCGCAGATGGACGGCGCCATCCTCGTGGTCGCCGCCACCGACGGCCCGATGCCGCAGACCAAGGAGCACGTGCTCCTGGCCCGCCAGGTCGGCGTTCCGTACATCGTCGTCGCCCTGAACAAGGCCGACATGGTGGACGACGAGGAGATCCTGGAGCTCGTCGAGCTCGAGGTCCGTGAGCTCCTGTCCGAGTACGAGTTCCCGGGCGACGACCTGCCGGTCGTCCGCGTCTCCGCGCTCAAGGCCCTCGAGGGCGACAAGGAGTGGGGCGAGAAGCTCCTCGGCCTCATGTCCGCCGTGGACGAGGCCATCCCGACCCCCGAGCGTGACGTCGACAAGCCGTTCCTGATGCCGGTCGAGGACGTCTTCACGATCACCGGTCGTGGCACCGTCGTCACCGGTCGTATCGAGCGCGGTCTGCTCAAGGTCAACGAGACCGTCGACATCATCGGCATCCGTCCGGAGAAGACCACCACCACGGTCACCGGCATCGAGATGTTCCGCAAGCTGCTCGACGAGGGCCAGGCCGGTGAGAACGTCGGTCTGCTGCTCCGCGGCATCAAGCGCGAGGACGTCGAGCGCGGCCAGGTCATCATCAAGCCGGGCTCGGTCACCCCGCACACCGAGTTCGAGGCCCAGGCCTACATCCTGTCGAAGGACGAGGGTGGCCGTCACACCCCGTTCTTCAACAACTACCGCCCGCAGTTCTACTTCCGTACCACGGACGTGACCGGCGTCGTGACCCTCCCCGAGGGCACCGAGATGGTCATGCCGGGCGACAACACCACCATGTCCGTCCAGCTGATCCAGCCGGTCGCCATGGAGGAGGGCCTGAAGTTCGCCATCCGTGAGGGTGGCCGGACCGTCGGCGCCGGCCAGGTCACCAAGATCACGAAGTAAGTTCCGACTTCTTCGGGTCCGACCTGGCAGCCCGCCAGCGGGCAACTGGTTCGACCGAAGGGCCCCGTCCCACCGCGCAAGCGGGGGGACGGGGCCCTTTGTCGTTCACGGCGTCAGCCGCGGCTGGGTGGTCCGGCAGCGTCACCTGCGCCGTCGTCCGTCACCACGGAGCGGCGTTCGGTTTGCGGTGCCACCACCAGTGCGCGGGGTCGGCATCCCTGCGCCTGCGCCGCAGCCAAGGGTCCAGCTCTCCCGTGACGTCCTCGGCCGTGCACGCGTCGAAACGCGCGTCCAGCGATCCCAGCAGGGACGACAGTTCTCGCCTGGGACCTTCGGGCATTCGGGAAAGTGCGCCTTCCAGGGCGTCCCGGTGGTCGAGATCGTTCTCGAACTCGCTGAAGAGGTACTGGTCGTTCGGAGGCCTCTTGCCCTCCAGGAATCCGATCAGACGTTCCCAGCTCAGGAACCGGTTCTTGAGCGAGTGCGCGGGGGTGACGATGCGGCTGCGGATCGCCGGCCCCGCGCGGAGCCTCTCGGCCTCCAGCTGCGCCCGATCGGCCTTCGAGACCTCCCGCAGGGTTTCCGCAGACAGCCTGCGCCAGCGGTCTTCCGATTCCGTGGCTGCACTAATCGCCATTGATCTGCTCCAAGAAGTAGTCGTATCCCCGGCTCGGCTGCATGAAGGTCCCGTTGTCCCCTTCGCGGATGATCATGGTCTGTGTCGGGTCGTCCCACCATGCCCAGCGCGGCGTTCCTGAGGGGGTGTTCCGCATCCTGATTCCCGGAGTTGCCCTCATCGTGTCTTCGATGTACTCGGCCACATCGTCCGGGTGCACGCCGGCAATGGAGCGCTGCGAGGCGTGGGCTGCGATCTTGTCGGCGACGAGCGAGACGTTCCCCTTCTGGCTCGCAGCGTCTCGCTTGCCGATTTCGTAGGCCGCCAGCCCCAGAGGGTCCGACCACGTGTAGGGGTTGGGGACATAGGCCCGGGGGTTCGGGGACGGGGCCAGGCCCAGGGGGTCCGGGGTGAGGTAGCGGGCTGTGGCCGGGTCGTAGGTGCGGAAGACGTTGTGGTGGAGGCCCGTCTCCGGGTCGAAGTACTGGCCCGGGAAGCGGAGCGGGGTGTACGTCGTCGCGTCGCGGTTCCAGCTCGTCGTGCCCCAGAGCGTGCGGCGGGTGTGCCATGCCGGGGCGCCGTCCTCGTCCAGCAGGTGGGTCGGGGTGCCGACCAGGTCCGTGACGATCGAGAAGAAGCGGTCGTCCGTCGTGCCGAGGACGCGTTCCGCCTGGGTGAGCGGGTGCAGGCCGTCATGGGTCCAGGTGAGGGTGACCCGGGCATCCGTCGTCTGTTCGCAGAGGGTGGTCCCGTCCCAGGTGAAGAGGACCTCCTCGGCGACCTCGCCCGTCGGTGACAGGCGCTGCTTCGCGGTGCGGCGGCCCAGGGGGTCGTAGGTGTAGCGCCACACCGTGCCGTCGGGCGTGATCACCGCGGCGAGCTGGTCCTCGGCGTTCCACTCGTAGCGCCAGGTCTCCGGCTTGCGTGACAGGCGGGTCTTCCGGCGCAGCGTGACCCGGCCGAGGGCGTCGTACTCGTAGCGGTAGGCGCCGGCCCGGGTGATGCGGGTGCCCTCGTACGTCCGCTCGCCGCGCGCCTCGGCGCCCGGGTGGCGCTCGGGCCAGGTCGCGGAGGTCTGGTTGCCGGCATGGTCGTAGGCGTAGCGCTCCGACCAGCGGGGCTCCTCCACGGCCGTGACGCGGCCTGCCGTGTCGAGGGTGAAGTGGCGGTCGTCGACCGCGGTGACATGGCCGTCGGCCCGGTACGCGTAGTCCCGGCGCAGGCCCGCGAAGCGCTGCGTGGTCAGGCGGCCGCGCGTGTCGTACTGCTGGGTGAGGGCGGCTGCGCCGGCGCCGGTGAGCGTACGCGTGAGCTCCCGGCCGGCCGCGTCGCGCTCGAAGGTCAGGGTGCGGCCCGAGGTGGTGAGCGTCGCACGGCGGCCCGCCGGGTCGTACGTCCAGACGGACTCGGCACCGGTGGGCGTGGCACGCGCCGTGCGCCGGCCGACGAGGTCGTGGTCGTAGGTGACGGTGCGGCCGTTCACCGTTTCGGAGCGGAGCCGTCCCGCACCGTCGCGGAGCCAGGTGACGGTCGTGGTCGCGGAGGTCGCGGCCGCCAGGGCGTCCGAGGCGTCGTACGTGTACGTGGTGGAGCCGTCGGGCGTGGTCTTGCGGGTGACCTGGCCGAGGGCGTTGTGCTCGTAGCGCGTCGTGGCGCCGACGGCGTTCGTACGGGCGGTCAGGCGGCCGGCCACGTCATAGGTGTAGGTGGTCGTCCGGCCGTCGTAGTCGGTCTCCGAGGCGAGGCGGCCCGTCGGGTCGTAGGCGTAGCTCCAGGTCAGGCCCAGCGGGTCGGTGACCGACGTCAGGCGGAGCTCGGTGTCGTGGGTGAAGGTGTACCGCGCCCCGTCCGGGGTCGTCCGGGACGTCAGGAGATCGAAGTCGCCGTACTCGCTGGACGTCACCCCGCCCGCGGCGTCGGTGTGGCTGAGGCAGTTGCCCTCGCCGTCGTACGTCCAGGACTCCGACGTGCCGTCCGCGTGCGTGCGGTGCAGCAGGTGGCCTTCGGCGCTCCAGGTCAGGCGGGTCGGGCGGCCCAGGGGGTTCGTGATCACGGTCGGGCGGCCGAAGGCGTCGTGCGTGTACGCCGTCCTCGCGCCCAGGGGGTCCGTCGTCGCCGTGACCCGGCCGGCCGCGTCGCACTCGACCGTCGTCACGTGGCCGAGGGCGTCCGTGACCGAGGCCAGGTGGCCGCGCTCGTCGTACGAGAAGCGGGTCGTGGCACCGGCAGGGTCGGTGATCGAGGTGCGGTTGCCGCGCTCGTCGTACGTCTGGCGGACAACCGTGCCGTCCGGGTCGACCGCCTTCACCGGGAGCCCGAGCGCGTTGTACTCGGCTCGCGCCTCCCGGCCGTCGGGGCGGCTGACGGAGCGGAGAAGGCCCTGGTCGTCGTACGTCAGGCCGGTGGTGTGGCCCAGGGGGTCCGTGCGGGAGAGGAGGCGGTTGTAGAGGTCGTACGTCGACGTCGTGACGGCCCCCGCGGGGTCGGTCTCGGCCACGACCTGGGCGCGGTCGTTGATCGTGTAGAGCGTTCGGGCGCCGAGGGAGTCGGTGACCGTGGTCTGCCCGTCCCCGTAGGCGAAGCGGATGTCCAGGTGGCCGTTCCCGCCGGACTGGGCCACGCAGCGGTGCCGGTCGTCGTAGACGTAGTGGAAGCTGCGGTCGTTGGTGTCGGTCCAGCTGGTGATCCGGCCCTCGGGGTCGTACGTGAAGCGCAGGGGGATGCCCGAGGAGTTCGTCACCTCGGTGAGGTGGCCCTCGGTGTAGCCGTAGCGGAGCACCGGTGTGCCGTCCGCCAGGGACAGGCCCGTGATCCGGCCGTCCGACACGGTGAGGGCCAGGTCGTAGCCGCCGCTGTGGGTGATCGACAGGGGCGTGCCCTGCTCGTCGTACGCGTACGAGATCCACGCGCCGTTGCGGTCGCTGAGCTGCACGAGCAGGCCGGTCGCCGAGAAGTGGCGGATGTGGCCCGTGGCCGGGTCGGTGACCGTGTACGTGCCGTCGGGCTCCTGCACCAGGGGCCAGCGCCGGCCGAGTGAGGGGAGGACGGGACGGCCGGGCGCCGCCGGGTGCGGGTAGGTGAGGAGGCTGCCGTCCTCGCCGACCAGGACCAGCCCTTCCGCGTCGATCTCCAGGCGCTGGTCCACGGTGGAGGCCCAGGTGGGCCCGAACCAGCGGCCGCTACGGCGGGCAGATTCGAAAGTTCGGCCGAATATGAGCGGTAATGACCCGGAGAGGACGAGGTCGGTCTGGGGCAGGACCATTCGGCCGGTGGCCACGTCCACCGGGTCGCCCTCGCAGATCAGATCCGTACCGGAACGGGACGTACCGTGCGGATCGGCGTCCGCCTGGTCCCTGGGCGTCTTCCGGGGTAGGTCGTCGAGGAGGCGGGCCGCTCCGGCGGCGCCGCGGGCCCCGCCGGCCGCTGCGCCGAGACCCTTCGAGCCGACGGCTTCCGGCAGGAGCTTCCCGCCGAATTCGGAGGGGTCCTGCAACGCGCTGTCGGCCATGGCCTTGGCGGTGGCGGCGGGGTCGTTGGCGGCCGTGAGGAAGTTGGCACCCATGCTGTTGAGGCCCATGGCGTGCTCGGTCGGGTGGGTCATGTTGTACGGGTCGTTGGAGTTGAGCGCTCGGGCGAGGTTGGCCAGGCCGGCCACGCCCTTGGTGATGCCGCCGACGAAGTGGTTGGCCTGGGCGCTGTTGCGTACGAACTCGGTCAGCGCGATGTCCTTCGCCGAGACCTTCGGTGCCGCGTCCCGGGCCTGCGCCAGGGCCCGGGCCGACGTGGCGGCGACGTCGTCGCGCTGGCGGCGCGCCTCGGCAAGCTTCTGGCGGGCCGCCGTGATGCCGTCCGCGCCCGGATCGGTGAAGCCGGCGGGGCGGGCGGGCAGCGGGTCCCGGCGGGACTTCACGGCGCTCTCGTAGTCCTTGACCCACGTGTCGTACGCGGTGCGGGCGTTCTCCGAGAGTTCGACGGCGGCCTTGTACTCGTCGAGGGCCTCCTTGGCCAGGCCCTGCGCCCACGCCACGGTGTCGGCGAACCGGCCGACCGCCGCGGCCGCCGTCTCGAAGGCGGCCGCGGCGGCGAACCAGCGGGGGGCCGACTCCTGCACGGAGGCGCGGAAGGCGTCCGCCGTCGCACCTGAGATGCCGCCCGTCGCGAGCCGCTTCAGCCCCTCACCGGTGCGGAGGAAGGCCGCGTGGAAGTCACGCAGGTGCCCGGCGGTCGCCCGAAGGCTTGCGGGGCTGCCGTGGACCAGTTGCTTCGGGTCGTCCGTCTGGCCGAGCTCGACCTCGTCGACCTCGGCGCCGAGGCGGTTCGCCGCGGAGTTGGACGTGTTGCGGACGGCGTTCGCGCCGGACTGCCAGCCGACGTCCTCCAGCGCGTCGGCGGTCTTGTCGCCCAGCCATTCGACGGTTTCGCCCGCGAAGGCGGCGCCCCGCTCCAGCCAGTTCTCGTCGCCCATCAGAAGCTGCCGCCCTGGTCGGAGCCCAGCTGGTCGGAGCCCTGCCGGTCGGGGGCCGGCTCGCCCGGGGCCTGACCGCCCCTGACCTGGTCGAGGGCCGCGCGGTCCATGCCCGTGGCGTCGGCGGCCCGCTCCAGAAAGTCCCCTCCGATGCCTTCGTTCATCAGGCCCTGCTTGGTGGCGGCCCAGGTGCGGTCGAACTCCTCCCGGGTCTGCCGGGCCTGCTCGGGGGTCTCCCGGGTGAACATGTGGTCCGCGAAGATGGCGTCCAGCGACTTCCGCTCGACCTCGTCCTCCGACGCGTACGGATTGCCGATGCCGGCGTTGGCCAGCACCTTGAAGGCACCCTTGCGGTACTGGTCCTCCTCCCAGAGCGACCCTGCCGCGATGCCCAACTGGTGCGCGAGCCCGCTGGTCCTGATCACCAGGCTGCTCACGCCCGCGTCCCAGCGGTCGCAGAACTCCTCCAGTGCCGCGGCCACCGAGGGGTGGCCGGCCTCCAGACCGGTCAGCGTGAGCTTGTGCAGACCGGAGCCGGCTGCGGCCGACGTCTCCATCGTGAACTCGCGGAACTCGCCGATCGCGGACCGTAACCCGTCCTGGATGTTCTGCACCGCCACCGGGTCCATCACCAGGTCTTCGCTGCTGTCACTGCTCAAGATCCCCACCCCCAGGTTTTCGAGGAGGCTAGGGGACGGGGCCGACAGCGCTTGTCCTCCGGGGGCGGATCCGGCCAGGTGGGGCGGTGATTACGGGCGGGTCTCGGGGGGAGGGGCGGGGGATGGATTTCGGTCAGGGCGTGAGATGCTCCGCGGCGCATGGTCATGACAGACAGGGTGGGGAACGGCAGTAGTGGGACAGAGCGACGAACAGCGGTCCGTCAGTGATGAGGAGTGGGCCGCGTTCATGCGGCGGGCCGAGCAGGGGGCCGGGGCGGCGCCCGAGGAGCCGTCCGCGCGGGCGCGGATGGTGACCGAGCGGCTGCGCCGGGAGGACGAGGAGCGGGCCGGGGCGCAGAAGAAGCGCTTCGGGCGGAAGGGCAAGCCCGTGCGGAACGAGCCGGAGGGCTGGCGGACCGGGCCCGCCTGGCAGGAGATGGAGGGGCGGAGGAAGCCCGGGCCGGTCCGGATCGCCCTGATCCTCCTTCTGATCGCCGGGCTCGCGCTGATCGCGATGCGGCCCGAGCTGCTGATCGACCGGATCACGGGGAAGGCCGAGGGCGCGGCCAAGGGGCGGCAGCCGCTGCCCGCCGAGACGGTACGGCCCTCCGCGGCGCCGGACGACATGTACCCGGACCGCGGCACCCTGAAGGAGCCGTTCCGCGGGTCGCCGGCCGTCCAGTGGGCCGACGGGGCCGCGGGCATCGAACTGCCCGAGGCCAAGGCGGTCAACGGGGTGTCCCAGGAGCAGATCGCCGCGCACCTGGGCCGGGCGAAGGAGTTCCTGGTCGCGGCCAACCTGGACCCCGCCACGCTGCGCGGCGAGCGGCCCGAGCGCGCGCTGAAGCTGCTGGACCCGCTGGACAAGGAGACCAAGGACCTGGCCGAGAAGTCGCTGGCCCGGCCCACGGCCACCGACGACCCGCTGATGATGTTCACCCGGTTCAAGCCGTCCGAGGTGCAGCCGGCCGGCCCGGTGGTCAAGGTCCGCGGGCACATGGAGCTGAAGCCGGGCGAGGCCCAGGGGCAGGCCGAGGTGGTGGCGGACTACACCTTCGTCTACCCGGTGGTCAGGCCCGGCGGCAGTGGCGTGGAGCGCACGATCGTGCGGCGGCAGCTCACCTTCTCCGTCGTGGACACCCGCAGGTGGCAGAGCACGGCCGGCACGCTCTGGGTGCGCCAGTTCCAGCACGAGATCGCCAACAGCTCCTGCGACACCTCCGACGGCTTCCTGCACCCCGAGTTCCCGGGCTCCGCGCCGGCCACGAACGGCCCGACGCCGTCCGGCCCGCCGGTCGATCCGTACGACCGGAGCAAGAGCCTGGACCAGAACGGGCAGGAGGGGTGCGGGGTCGTCTCCCGTACCTGAGCAGGCCCGGGACGGGGCCGGAAGCGGCCCCGTTCCCGCCCCGCGCGGCGGACCGCATGCCGCGGTTTGATCTCCTCGCCGGGCGGGGTATTCTCTACGGCCCCGATTGGCGCAGTACGTGTCTCGTATGGCAGACTGTCGGGGTTGCTCGGTTGAGTGCCGATGCTGCGCGCCTCCCGCCGGGAGGACCGGAAGCGAGTCCCACAGTACTCGTCGCCTTCACCTGCCCCTCGGGGCAGCAATGGGGCGGACGTACGGGAATCTTCCGGGAAGCGTGGGCGGGGTGCCGACCAGGCACTCGGTGGGTGTCTCTCCCCCGAAGCGTGGCCCCGGCGGGCCGCATCCCCTTGGTAAGGGAATTTCCGTATGGGAATTTTCTGAGAGGGAACGCGACACGCCCGACCGCGTGGGTCGGAGGGAGGCGGCGTGAAAGCGCAGCCGACCGAGTTCCAGAGCGTTTGACTAGACAAAGGACTACTGAGTAGCCATGGCGGGACAGAAGATCCGCATCCGGCTCAAGGCCTACGACCACGAGGTCATCGACTCCTCGGCGAAGAAGATCGTCGAGACGGTGACCCGCACTGGTGCGTCGGTCGCGGGCCCGGTGCCGCTGCCCACTGAGAAGAACGTGTACTGCGTCATCAAGTCGCCGCACAAGTACAAGGACTCGCGCGAGCACTTCGAGATGCGCACGCACAAGCGCCTGATCGACATCCTCGACCCGACGCCCAAGACCGTTGACTCGCTGATGCGCCTGGACCTTCCGGCCGGCGTCGACATCGAGATCAAGCTCTGAGAGGCGCGGAGAAGATGGCTAAGCAGATCAAGGGCGTCCTGGGCGAGAAGCTCGGCATGACCCAGGTCTGGGACGAGAACAACCGTGTCGTCCCGGTGACCGTCGTCAAGGCCGGGCCCTGCGTTGTCACCCAGGTCCGTACCAATGACGTCGACGGCTACGAGTCGGTCCAGATCGCCTTCGGCGAGATCGACCCGCGCAAGGTGAACAAGCCCCTCAAGGGCCACTTCGCCAAGGCCGACGTGACCCCGCGCCGCCACCTGGTGGAGCTCCGTACCTCCGACGCCAGCGAGTACACGCTCGGCCAGGAGATCACCGCTGCCGTGTTCGAGTCCGGCGTCAAGGTTGACGTCACGGGCAAGAGCAAGGGCAAGGGCTTCGCCGGTGTCATGAAGCGCCACAACTTCCGTGGTCTGGGTGCCGGTCACGGTACGCAGCGCAAGCACCGCTCTCCCGGTTCCATCGGTGGCTGCGCCACCCCGGGCCGTGTGTTCAAGGGCCTCCGCATGGCTGGCCGCATGGGCAACGAGCGGGTCACCACCCAGAACCTGACCGTTCACGCCGTTGACGCGGAGAAGGGCCTGCTGCTCATCAAGGGCGCGGTTCCTGGTCCGAACGGCGGCCTCGTCCTGGTCCGCACTGCGGCCAAGGGGGCCTGAGGACTATGAGCACCATTGACATTCTGTCGCCTGCCGGCGACAAGACCGGGACCGTCGAGCTCCCGGCCGAGATCTTCGACGCCAAGGTCAGCGTTCCGCTGATCCACCAGGTCGTCGTCGCGCAGCTGGCCGCGGCCCGTCAGGGTACGCACAAGGTCAAGACGCGTGGCGAGGTCCGCGGTGGTGGCAAGAAGCCGTACCGCCAGAAGGGCACCGGCCGCGCCCGTCAGGGTTCGACCCGTGCGCCGCAGTTCGCCGGCGGTGGCGTCGTGCACGGCCCCGTGCCGCGTGACTACTCGCAGCGGACCCCAAAGAAGATGAAGGCCGCCGCCCTGCGTGGCGCCCTCACCGACCGGGCCCGTCACTCCCGCATCCACGTCGTCTCCGGCGTGGTCGAGGGTGCCGCCTCCACCAAGGCCGCCAAGACGCTGTTCGGCAAGATCTCGGAGCGCAAGAACCTGCTCCTGGTCGTCGAGCGTGCCGACGAGGCCGCGTGGCTGTCCGCCCGCAACCTGCCCCAGGTGCACATCCTGGAGCCGGGCCAGCTGAACACGTACGACGTGCTCGTCTCGGACGACGTGGTCTTCACCCAGGCCGCTTTCGAGTCCTTCGTGTCTGGCCCCAAGGCCGCCGAGACCGAAGGGAACGAGGGCTGATGTCTGAGGCCACGATCACCAGCAAGACCTTCACGGACCCGCGCGACCTGCTGATCAAGCCGGTCGTCTCCGAGAAGAGCTACGCGCTGCTGGACGAGAACAAGTACACGTTCATCGTCGACCCCCGCGCCAACAAGACCCAGATCAAGCAGGCCGTCGAGGCGGTCTTCTCGGTCAAGGTCGCCGGGGTGAACACGATCAACCGCCAGGGCAAGCGCAAGCGCACCCGCACCGGTTTCGGTAAGCGCGCCAACACCAAGCGCGCCATCGTGACCCTTGCCGAGGGCGACCGTATCGACATCTTCGGCCAGGCCTCCTAACGGAGCGCCCTGGTCCGAATATCGGACGAGGACTGAGAAATGGGTATCCGCAAGTACAAGCCGACGACTCCGGGCCGTCGTGGCTCCAGCGTCGCCGACTTTGTCGAGATCACGCGGTCCACGCCGGAGAAGTCGCTGGTCCGTCCCCTGCACAGCAAGGGCGGCCGTAACAACGCCGGTCGTGTGACCGTTCGCCACCAGGGTGGCGGACACAAGCGCGCCTACCGTGTGATCGACTTCCGTCGTCACGACAAGGACGGCGTGCCGGCCAAGGTCGCGCACATCGAGTACGACCCCAACCGCACCGCGCGCATCGCCCTCCTGCACTACGCGGACGGCGAGAAGCGCTACATCATCGCTCCGCGCGGCCTGAACCAGGGCGACCGGATCGAGAACGGCCCGACGGCCGACATCAAGCCCGGTAACAACCTGGCCCTCCGCAACATCCCGGTCGGTACCACGATCCACGCGATCGAGCTCCGTCCCGGCGGCGGTGCCAAGTTCGCCCGTTCCGCGGGTGCCTCCGTGCAGCTGCTGGCGAAGGAAGGTGCCATGGCGCACCTCCGTATGCCGTCCGGTGAGATCCGCCTGGTCGACGTGCGCTGCCGCGCCACCGTCGGCGAGGTCGGCAACGCCGAGCAGTCGAACATCAACTGGGGCAAGGCCGGCCGCATGCGCTGGAAGGGCGTCCGCCCGACCGTCCGCGGTGTCGCCATGAACCCGGTCGACCACCCGCACGGTGGTGGTGAGGGCAAGACCTCCGGTGGTCGCCACCCGGTCAGCCCGTGGGGTCAGAAGGAAGGCCGTACTCGTTCGCCCAAGAAGGCGTCGAACAAGTACATCGTCCGCCGCCGCAAGACGAACAAGAAGCGCTAGGAGCGGGTTTAGATGCCGCGCAGTCTCAAGAAGGGGCCCTTCGTCGACGACCACCTCATCAAGAAGGTGGACGCCCAGAACGAAGCCGGCACCAAGAACGTCATCAAGACCTGGTCCCGTCGCTCGATGATCATCCCGGCCATGCTCGGCCACACGATCGCGGTGCACAACGGCAAGACCCATGTCCCGGTGTTCGTCACCGAGTCCATGGTCGGCCACAAGCTCGGCGAGTTCTCGCCGACTCGCACCTTCCGCGGCCACGTCAAGGACGACCGGAAGTCGAAGCGCCGCTAATCGCGGGGTGGGAACGACTATGACTTACACCGAAGGGACAACCATGGAAGCCAGGGCCCAGGCGCGGTACATCCGCGTCACGCCCATGAAGGCCCGCCGTGTGGTGGACCTCATCCGTGGCATGGACGCCACGGAGGCCCAGGCGGTCCTGCGTTTCGCCCCGCAGGCCGCGTCTGTGCCGGTCGGCAAGGTGCTCGACAGCGCCATCGCCAACGCCGCGCACAACTACAACCACACGGACGCCTCCTCGCTCTTCATCAGCGAGGCGTTTGTTGACGAGGGCCCGACCCTGAAGCGGTTCCGTCCGCGCGCCCAGGGCCGTGCCTACCGGATCCGCAAGCGGACCTCCCACATCACCGTGGTCGTCAGCAGCAAGGAAGGAACCCGGTAATGGGCCAGAAGGTAAACCCGCACGGGTTCCGGCTCGGCATCACCACCGACTTCAAGTCGCGTTGGTACGCCGACAAGCTGTACAAGGACTACGTCAAGGAAGACGTCGCCATCCGTCGGATGATGACGTCCGGCATGGAGCGCGCCGGCATCTCGAAGGTTGAGATCGAGCGCACCCGTGACCGTGTCCGCGTGGACATCCACACCGCCCGTCCGGGCATCGTCATCGGCCGCCGTGGCGCCGAGGCCGACCGCATCCGCGGCGACCTCGAGAAGCTCACCGGCAAGCAGGTCCAGCTGAACATCCTCGAGGTCAAGAACCCCGAGGTCGACGCTCAGCTCGTGGCCCAGGCCGTTGCCGAGCAGCTGTCCTCCCGCGTCTCCTTCCGTCGGGCCATGCGCAAGAGCATGCAGTCCGCCATGAAGGCCGGCGCCAAGGGCATCAAGATCCAGTGTGGCGGCCGTCTCGGCGGCGCCGAGATGTCCCGCTCGGAGTTCTACCGCGAGGGTCGTGTGCCGCTGCACACGCTGCGCGCGAACGTCGAGTACGGCTTCTTCGAGGCCAAGACCACCTTCGGCCGCATCGGCGTGAAGGTCTGGATCTACAAGGGCGACGTCAAGAACATCGCCGAGGTCCGCGCCGAGAACGCTGCGGCCCGTGCGGGTAACCGCCCGGCCCGTGGTGGCGCTGACCGCCCCGCCGGCCGTGGTGGCCGCGGTGGCGAGCGTGGCGGCCGTGGCGGCCGCAAGCCGCAGCAGGCTGCTGCGACCGAGGCCCCCAAGGCCGAGGCCGCTGCCGCCGCTCCGGCCGAGAGCACCGGAACGGAGGCCTGACCGACATGCTGATCCCTCGTAGGGTCAAGCACCGCAAGCAGCACCACCCCAAGCGCCGCGGTATGGCCAAGGGTGGCACTGAGGTGTCGTTCGGTGAGTACGGCATCCAGGCGCTCACGCCGGCGTACGTGACGAACCGCCAGATCGAGGCCGCTCGTATCGCCATGACCCGCCACATCAAGCGTGGCGGCAAGGTCTGGATCAACATCTACCCGGACCGCCCGCTCACGAAGAAGCCTGCCGAGACCCGCATGGGTTCCGGTAAGGGTTCCCCGGAGTGGTGGATCGCGAACGTGCACCCGGGCCGGGTCATGTTCGAGCTGTCCTACCCGAACGAGAAGATTGCGCGTGAGGCTCTGACTCGTGCGGCTCACAAGCTGCCGATGAAGTGCCGGATCGTCAAGCGCGAGGCAGGTGAGTCGTGATGGCGGCCGGTACCAAGGCGTCGGAGCTGCGCGAGCTGGGCAACGAGGAGCTCGTTGCCAAGCTGCGCGAGGCCAAGGAAGAACTGTTCAAGCTCCGCTTCCAGGCGGCGACCGGACAGCTCGAGAACAACGGCCGGCTCAAGGCCGTCCGCAAGGACATCGCCCGGATCTACACCCTGATGCACGAGCGTGAGCTCGGTATCGAGACGGTGGAGAACGCCTGATGAGCGAGAAGAACGTGACTGAGAAGACTGAGCGCGGTTTCCGCAAGACCCGTGAGGGTCTGGTCGTCAGCGACAAGATGGACAAGACCGTCGTCGTCGCCGTCGAGGACCGTGTCAAGCACGCGCTGTACGGCAAGGTCATCCGCCGTACCAACAAGCTCAAGGCGCACGACGAGCAGAACGCCGCCGGCATCGGCGACCGCGTCCTCCTGATGGAGACCCGGCCGCTGTCCGCCACCAAGCGGTGGCGCGTCGTCGAGATCCTCGAGAAGGCCAAGTAATTAGTTCGAGGGGCCTCCCTCGAATTCGTTCCGCCAGGCTCGGCAGGGGCCGTCGTGAAAGCGGCGCCCCTGCCGGGAACCGGCAGACACACAGGAGATAGACGTGATCCAGCAGGAGTCGCGACTTCGCGTCGCCGACAACACTGGTGCCAAGGAGATCCTTTGCATCCGTGTTCTCGGTGGTTCGGGTCGCCGCTACGCGGGCATCGGTGACGTCATCGTCGCCACCGTCAAGGATGCGATCCCCGGTGGCAACGTGAAGAAGGGTGACGTCGTCAAGGCGGTCATCGTTCGCACCGTCAAGGAGCGCCGCCGCCAGGACGGCTCGTACATCCGCTTCGACGAGAACGCCGCCGTCATTCTGAAGAACGACGGCGACCCTCGCGGCACCCGTATCTTCGGCCCGGTGGGCCGTGAGCTGCGCGAGAAGAAGTTCATGAAGATCATCTCGCTCGCGCCGGAGGTGCTGTAAGCATGAAGATCAAGAAGGGCGACCTGGTACAGGTCATCACCGGTAAGGACAAGGGCAAGCAGGGCAAGGTCATCCAGGCCATGCCGGCTGAGAACCGCGTCCTGGTCGAGGGTGTCAACCGGGTCAAGAAGCACACCAAGGCCGGCCAGAACCAGGCCGGTGGCATCGTGATCACCGAGGCCCCGATCCACGTGTCCAACGTTCAGCTGGTCGTGGAGAAGGACGGCAAGAAGGTCGTCACCCGCGTCGGTTACCGCTTCGACGACGAGGGCAACAAGATCCGCGTTGCCAAGCGCACGGGTGAGGACATCTGATGGCTACCACTCCGCGTCTGAAGACGAAGTACCGCGAGGAGATCGCGGGCAAGATGCGTGACGAGTTCAAGTACGACAACGTCATGCAGATTCCCGGCCTCGTGAAGATCGTGGTCAACATGGGTGTGGGCGACGCCGCCCGCGACTCCAAGCTGATCGACGGCGCCATCCGCGACCTCACCACGATCACCGGTCAGAAGCCGGCCGTCACCAAGGCCCGCAAGTCCATCGCGCAGTTCAAGCTGCGTGAGGGTCAGCCGATCGGTGCCCACGTCACCCTCCGTGGCGACCGCATGTGGGAGTTCCTGGACCGCACCCTGTCGCTCGCGCTGCCGCGCATCCGCGACTTCCGCGGCCTGTCCCCGAAGCAGTTCGACGGCCGTGGCAACTACACCTTCGGTCTCACGGAGCAGGTCATGTTCCACGAGATCGACCAGGACAAGATCGACCGCGTCCGGGGTATGGACATCACCGTGGTCACCACGGCGACCAACGACGACGAGGGTCGCGCCCTCCTTCGTCACCTCGGCTTCCCCTTCAAGGAGGCGTAAGCGAGATGGCGAAGAAGGCTCTGATTGCCAAGGCTGCTCGTAAGCCCAAGTTCGGTGTGCGTGCGTACACCCGCTGCCAGCGCTGCGGCCGCCCGCACTCCGTGTACCGCAAGTTCGGCCTCTGCCGCGTGTGCCTCCGTGAGATGGCTCACCGTGGCGAGCTGCCGGGCGTGACCAAGAGCTCCTGGTAAACCCTTCTGTCCTTTGGACGTTGGGTCTGCCGGTAACTCTCGGTAAGCATCTGGGTCGGCGGAGGCCCTCCCCCCATGCCGTAGGCTAGTGGGGTTGGGCGTCCGCCGCCCGTACGACTTACTACGCCGTAGGTCCCCGCACCGCACCCGTCCCGTCTCTGTACGGGGAGAGGGATGGCGCATACAGGAAACCCCGGCGAGAGAGGCCGAAGGCCACTTCATGACCATGACTGACCCCATCGCAGACATGCTCACGCGTCTGCGTAACGCTAACTCGGCGTACCACGACACCGTCGTGATGCCGCACAGCAAGATCAAGTCGCACATCGCGGAAATCCTCAAGCAGGAGGGTTTCATCACCGGCTGGAAGGTCGAGGACGCCGAGGTCGGCAAGAACCTCGTTCTCGAGCTGAAGTTCGGTCCGAACCGCGAGCGCTCGATCGCCGGCATCAAGCGCATCTCGAAGCCGGGTCTGCGCGTGTACGCGAAGTCCACCAACCTGCCGAAGGTTCTCGGCGGCCTGGGCGTGGCGATCATCTCCACGTCCCACGGTCTCCTGACCGGCCAGCAGGCGCAGAAGAAGGGCGTGGGTGGGGAAGTCCTCGCCTACGTCTGGTAGTCGGGAACGGAGGAAAAGCTATGTCTCGTATTGGCAAGCTCCCCATCCCGGTTCCCGCCGGCGTGGACGTCACCATCGATGGCCGCACGGTCACCGTCAAGGGCTCCAAGGGCACCCTGACGCACACCGTCGCCGCTCCGATCGAGATCGTTAAGGGCGAGGACGGCGTTCTGAACGTCACCCGTCCGAACGACGAGCGTCAGAACAAGGCCCTCCACGGCCTGTCCCGCACGCTGGTGGCCAACATGATCACCGGTGTGACCACGGGATACACCAAGGCGCTCGAGATCAGCGGTGTCGGTTACCGCGTTGCCGCGAAGGGCTCCGACCTGGAGTTCCAGCTCGGCTACAGCCACCCGATCCTGGTGGAGGCGCCCGAGGGCATCTCCTTCAAGGTCGAGTCGCCGACCAAGTTCTCGGTCGAGGGCATCGACAAGCAGAAGGTCGGCGAGGTCGCCGCCAACATCCGCAAGCTGCGGAAGCCCGACCCGTACAAGGCCAAGGGTGTCAAGTACGCGGGCGAGGTCATCCGCCGCAAGGTCGGAAAGGCTGGTAAGTAAAGCCATGGCATACGGTGTGAAGATCGCCAAGGGCGACGCTTACAAGCGCACTGCGAAGCAGCGCCGCCACATCCGCATCCGCAAGACCATCTCCGGTACGGCCGAGCGTCCGCGCCTGGTCGTCAACCGGAGCAACCGCGGCATCACCGCCCAGGTCATCGACGACCTCAAGGGTCACACCCTGGCGTCGGCGTCCCACCTGGACGCGTCGATCCGTGGTGGCGAGGGTGACAAGTCCGCGCAGGCCAAGCAGGTCGGTGCCCTGGTCGCTGAGCGCGCCAAGGCCGCCGGCGTCGAGGCCGTCGTGTTCGACCGTGGTGGCAACAGGTACGCCGGGCGCATTGCCGCTCTGGCTGACGCCGCCCGCGAAGCCGGGCTGAAGTTCTAAGCCCCGGTTCCGGGACTAACGGACGTAACAGAGAGAGGTAATCCAATGGCTGGACCCCAGCGCCGCGGCAGCGGTGCCGGTGGCGGCGAGCGGCGGGACCGGAAGGGTCGCGACGGTGGCGCTGCTGCCGCCGAGAAGACCGCGTACGTTGAGCGCGTAGTCGCGATCAACCGCGTCGCCAAGGTTGTCAAGGGTGGTCGTCGTTTCTCCTTCACCGCGCTGGTCGTGGTGGGTGACGGTGACGGCACCGTGGGTGTCGGTTACGGCAAGGCCAAGGAGGTGCCGGCCGCCATCGCCAAGGGTGTTGAGGAGGCCAAGAAGCACTTCTTCAAGGTCCCCCGTATCCAGGGCACCATCCCGCACCCGATCCAGGGTGAGAAGGCTGCGGGCGTCGTCCTGCTGAAGCCTGCTTCCCCCGGTACCGGTGTTATCGCCGGTGGCCCGGTGCGCGCCGTCCTGGAGTGCGCCGGCGTTCACGACATCCTGTCGAAGTCGCTCGGCTCCGACAACGCGATCAACATCGTGCACGCGACCGTGGAGGCCCTGAAGGGCCTGCAGCGCCCCGAGGAGATCGCGGCTCGCCGTGGTCTGCCGCTCGAGGACGTTGCCCCCGCGGCTCTGCTTCGTGCGCGTGCCGGGGCGGGTGCGTAATGGCTCGCCTCAAGATCACGCAGACGAAGTCGTACATCGGCAGCAAGCAGAACCACCGCGACACCCTGCGTTCGCTCGGGCTCAAGCGCCTGAACGACGTGGTCGTCAAGGAGGACCGCCCCGAGTTCCGCGGCATGGTGCACACCGTCCGCCACCTCGTGACGGTTGAGGAGGTCGACTGATCATGGCGGAGAACAACCCGCTCAAGATCCACAACCTCCGTCCCGCCCCGGGCGCCAAGACCGCCAAGACCCGTGTGGGTCGTGGTGAGGCGTCGAAGGGTAAGACGGCCGGTCGTGGTACCAAGGGCACGAAGGCCCGCTACCAGGTTCCGGAGCGCTTCGAGGGTGGGCAGATGCCCCTCCACATGCGCCTCCCGAAGCTGAAGGGCTTCAAGAACCCGTTCCGCACCGAGTTCCAGGTCGTGAACCTGGACAAGCTGGCCGCGCTCTACCCGCAGGGTGGCGAGGTCACGGTGGCCGACCTGGTCGCCAAGGGCGCGGTGCGCAAGAACAGCCTCGTCAAGGTCCTGGGCCAGGGCGAGATCTCCGTGGCGCTGCAGGTTTCGGTTGACGCCGTTTCCGCCTCCGCCAAGGAGAAGATTGCCGCCGCCGGCGGCACGGTCACCGAGCTCGTCTAAGACGGGTTCAGTGGCTCATAGCGAGTGAAACCTGACCGGGGATGCCTCACAAATGGGGCATCCCCGGTTGGTCGTTCCACGGGGGGCGCAGACGCCGGTAAGGTGGCCTGCACCTTTGCTTTGTCGTATACGTCGATTCCTTCAGACCGTCACCTCTGACGCAACAGCGCGGGGGTCGCAGGAGGCACCGTGCTCACCGCGTTCGCCCGGGCGTTCAAGACGCCCGACCTGCGCAAGAAGCTGCTCTTCACGCTCGGCATCATCGTGCTGTTCCGGCTCGGGTCCCATGTCCCCGTACCCGGCGTGAGCTACAAGTACGTCCAGCAGTGCGTGGACCAGGCTGGTAGCACCAACAGCCTGTTCGGGCTGGTCAACATGTTCAGCGGCGGTGCGCTGCTGCAGATCACGATCTTTGCGCTCGGCATCATGCCGTACATCACGGCGAGCATCATCCTGCAGCTGCTGACCGTGGTCATCCCGAAGCTGGAGAACCTCAAGAAGGAGGGGCAGTCCGGCACGGCGAAGATCACGCAGTACACGCGTTATCTGACGGTCGCGCTCGCGATCCTCCAGGGCACCGGCCTCGTCGCCACCGCCCGCTCCGGCGCCCTGTTCCAGGGCTGCGCGGTCGCCAGCCAGATCGTGCCCGACCGCTCGATCTTCACCACGGTCGTCATGGTCGTCACCATGACCGCCGGTACCTGCGTCGTCATGTGGCTCGGTGAGCTCGTCACCGACCGCGGCATCGGCAACGGCATGTCCATCCTGATGTTCATCTCGATCGCCGCCGGCTTCGTCGGTGCGCTGTGGCAGATCAAGCTCCAGGGCAAGATCGCCGACGGCTGGGTCGAGTTCGGCGTCGTCATCCTGGTCGGCCTCGCGATGGTGGCCCTCGTCGTCTTCGTCGAGCAGGCCCAGCGACGGATCCCCGTCCAGTACGCGAAGCGCATGATCGGCCGGCGCGCCTACGGCGGTACGTCCACGTACATCCCGCTGAAGGTCAACCAGGCGGGTGTGATTCCTGTCATCTTCGCGTCGTCGCTGCTCTACATCCCGGCCTTGATCGTTCAGTTCAGCGGGTCCACCGCAGGCTGGGCGACCTGGATCAACAAGCACTTCGTCAAGGGAGACCACCCCTACTACATCGCGACGTACTTCCTCCTGATCGTCTTCTTCGCCTTCTTCTATGTGGCGATTTCGTTCAACCCGGAGGAAGTCGCGGACAACATGAAGAAGTATGGTGGCTTCATCCCGGGTATCCGGGCGGGCCGTCCTACTGCCGAGTACCTGAGCTACGTGCTCAACCGGATCACCTGGCCGGGGTCGCTGTACCTGGGTCTCATCGCTCTTGTGCCGACGATGGCGTTGGCCGGCTTCGGAGCGAACCAGAACTTCCCGTTCGGCGGGACGAGCATCCTCATCATCGTGGGTGTGGGTCTGGAAACCGTGAAGCAGATCGAGAGCCAGCTCCAGCAGCGTAATTACGAAGGGTTCCTCCGCTGATGCGTATCGTCCTCGTCGGGCCTCCCGGTGCGGGCAAGGGAACGCAGGCCGCGTTCCTTGCCAAGAACCTGTCGATCCCGCACATCTCCACGGGTGACCTGTTCCGCGCCAACATCAGCCAGAACACTGAGCTGGGCCAGCGCGCCAAGGCGTTCATGGACGCCGGTGACCTCGTCCCCGACGAGATCACCATCGGTATGGCCAAGGACCGGATGGAGCAGCCCGACGCGGCGAACGGCTTCCTCCTCGACGGATTCCCGCGCAACGTGTCGCAGGCCGAGGCCCTCGACGCCATGCTCACCGACGCCGGCATGAAGCTGGACGCCGTCCTCGACCTGGAGGTCGAGGAGGACGAGGTGGTCAAGCGCATCGCCGGCCGCCGGATCTGCCGCAACGACTCGGCCCACGTCTTCCACGTCTCGTACGCCCCGCCGAAGACCGACGGTGTCTGCGACACCTGCGGCGGCGAGCTGTACCAGCGCGGCGACGACTCCGAGGGCACCGTCCGCAACCGGCTGGAGGTCTACCACACGCAGACCGAGCCGATCATCGACTACTACAAGGCCCAGGGCCTGCTGAGGACGATCTCCGCCCTCGGCGACGTCCAGGACGTCACCCAGCGCGCCATGGACGCGCTGAAGAAGTAGTCCTCGCGCTTCTGCGCAGCTCGTAGCCCCGTACGGCCGCGGTGTCCACCGGACCCCGCGGCCGTACTGTTGAGAAGTCCCGTTTCGAAGGTGGAAGGCACACATTCCGATGGTCCAGCTGAAGACCCCCGAGCAGATCGCGAAGATGCGGGAGGCGGGTCTGGTCGTCGCCGCCATTCACGCGGCGACCCGGGAGGCGGCCGTGCCCGGCGCCACCACGCGGGACCTGGACATGGTCGCCCGCAAGGTGATCGCCGACCACGGCGCGAAGTCGAACTTCCTCGGCTACGGCGGCTTCCCCGCGACCATCTGCACCTCGGCCAACGAGGTCGTGGTCCACGGCATCCCGGACGACAAGACGGTCCTCAAGGACGGCGACATCATCTCGATCGACGCCGGCGCGATCGTGGACGGCTGGCACGGCGACGCGGCCTTCACGGCCTTCGTCGGCACCGGTCACGCCCCGGAGCTGATCGAGCTGTCCCGGGTGACCGAGGAGTCCATGTGGGCGGGCATCGCGGCGATGAAGCTCGGCAACCGCCTGGTGGACATCTCCCGCGCCATCGAGATGTACATCAAGCGCCAGCCGCGCCCGGCCACCGGTGACCACAGCTTCGGCCGGTTCGGGATCATCGAGGACTACGGCGGCCACGGCATCGGCACCGAGATGCACATGGACCCCCACCTGCTGAACTACGTCGCCCGCAAGCGCGGCAAGGGCATCAAGCTGGTCCCGGGCGTGTGCCTGGCCATCGAGCCGATGGTCTCCCTGGGCACCGCCCGCACCGAGGTCCTGGCGGACGACTGGACGGTCATCACGACGGACGGCTCCTGGTCCTCGCACTGGGAGCACTCGGTGGCGCTGACCGAGGAGGGCCCGATCGTCCTGACGGCGCCGGACTGCGGCAAGGAGAAGCTCGCGCAGTACGGCATCACGACCGCTCCGGACCCGCTGGGCTGAGCCTCCCGGTCCGGACTGGCTGAGCCTCAGGGCTGAGCCTCGGCCGGCCGGAGTAATGATCTAGAGTGATGGGCAAACTTTCCGGATTCGTCTTTCTGGGTGCCCTGACGTAGACTGACTCGTCGGCTCACGTGCATCCCCATGCCTGCATGGTGCACGGAGCTGATCAAGGTAGCCGATTCGAAAGGCGAAGCGTGGCCAAGAAGCAAGGTGCCATCGAGATCGAGGGCACCGTGATCGAGTCCCTCCCGAACGCCATGTTCAAGGTGGAGCTCCAGAACGGTCACAAGGTCCTCGCGCACATCAGCGGAAAGATGCGGATGCACTACATCCGTATCCTCCCGGATGACCGGGTCGTCGTGGAGCTCTCTCCGTACGACCTGACGCGTGGCCGGATCGTCTACCGATACAAGTAGATCTTGTCCCTGCTCCCGCCTGGGCGTCCGTCCCGGCGCGGGTGGTGGCACTGACCCGGAGAACCTTAAGAAAATGAAGGTCAAGCCGAGCGTCAAGAAGATCTGCGACAAGTGCAAGGTGATCCGCCGTCACGGCCGGGTCATGGTCATCTGCGACAACCTGCGCCACAAGCAGCGCCAGGGCTGACGCACGCCGACCGACCTGCACCTCTCGCAGATCTTCGCGCGACGCACGTAATACGTACATACGCAGAGCCCGCCCAGCCCGCAAGGGTCGGCGGCACCTCCGGCGGGGGCCGGGGACCCGGTTCGTACCTCGTACGGCGGCCGGGAGCGGCTCTGCGGAAGACCCCCGAACACACAGGAGCCATTGAATGGCACGCGTTTCCGGTGTTGACATCCCGCGCGAAAAGCGCGTGGAGATCGCACTCACCTACGTCTTCGGTATCGGGCGCACCCGGTCCAAGGAGATCCTCGCCTCCACCGGCGTGAACCCGAACACCCGCGTTCGTGACCTGGCCGAAGAGGACCTCGTCAAGATCCGCGAGTACGTGGACGCCAACCTCCGCACCGAGGGTGACCTCCGCCGCGAGATCCAGGGCGACATCCGCCGCAAGATCGAGATCCAGTGCTACCAGGGCATCCGCCACCGCCGTGGCCTGCCGGTGCACGGTCAGCGCACCAGCACGAACGCGCGTACCCGCAAGGGCCCGCGTCGCGCGATCGCCGGCAAGAAGAAGCCGGGCAAGAAGTAGTCCTGTTCAGCGGTCTTGCGCTGTAGGACCGACCACCTCCCGTAGGAGTACGACATGCCCCCCAAGGGTCGTCAGGGCGCTGCCAAGAAGGTGCGCCGCAAGGAAAAGAAGAACGTCGCTCACGGCCACGCGCACATCAAGAGCACGTTCAACAACACCATCGTCTCGATCACGGACCCGTCCGGCAACGTGATCTCCTGGGCCTCCGCCGGCCACGTCGGCTTCAAGGGCTCGCGCAAGTCCACCCCCTTCGCCGCGCAGATGGCCGCCGAGTCGGCCGCCCGCCGCGCGCAGGAGCACGGCATGCGCAAGGTCGACGTCTTCGTCAAGGGTCCGGGTTCCGGCCGCGAGACCGCGATCCGCTCCCTCCAGGCCACCGGCCTCGAGGTCGGCTCGATCCAGGACGTCACCCCCACCCCGCACAACGGCTGCCGTCCGCCGAAGCGGAGGCGCGTCTGACCTCAGGTGCGTTACGCATCTGTGGCTGATGTGGGATTCCGGGCGACATGCCCCCTTCGGGGGCGTGTCGCCCGTACCCTTGCTTTTACCGCTGTGCCCCGTGCAGCGGCTGTCGGGCGTCAAATGGTGGGCGTCCACGACTGAAGGAAAAAGACATGCTTATCGCTCAGCGTCCTTCGCTGACCGAAGAGGTCGTCGACGAATACCGCTCCCGGTTCGTGATCGAGCCGCTGGAGCCGGGCTTCGGCTACACCCTCGGCAACTCCCTGCGCCGCACGCTCCTCTCCTCGATCCCGGGTGCCGCTGTCACCAGCATCCGCATCGACGGTGTCCTGCACGAGTTCACCACCGTGCCGGGCGTCAAGGAGGACGTGACCGACCTCATCCTCAACATCAAGCAGCTGGTCGTCTCCTCGGAGCACGACGAGCCGGTCGTGATGTACCTGCGCAAGCAGGGCCCCGGTGTGGTCACCGCCGCCGACATCGCGCCCCCGGCCGGTGTCGAGGTGCACAACCCGGACCTCGTCCTCGCCACGCTGAACGGCAAGGGCAAGCTGGAGATGGAGCTGACCGTCGAGCGCGGTCGCGGCTACGTCTCCGCCGTCCAGAACAAGCAGCTGGGCCAGGAGATCGGCCGTATCCCGGTCGACTCCATCTACAGCCCGGTCCTCAAGGTCACCTACAAGGTCGAGGCGACCCGAGTCGAGCAGCGCACCGACTTCGACAAGCTGATCGTCGACGTCGAGACCAAGCAGGCCATGCGCCCGCGCGACGCCATGGCGTCCGCCGGCAAGACCCTGGTCGAGCTGTTCGGTCTGGCCCGCGAGCTCAACATCGACGCCGAGGGCATCGACATGGGCCCGTCCCCGACGGACGCCGCCCTGGCCGCCGACCTGGCGCTGCCGATCGAGGAGCTGGAGCTCACCGTTCGGTCGTACAACTGCCTCAAGCGCGAGGGCATCCACTCCGTGGGTGAGCTCGTCGCCCGCTCCGAGGCCGACCTGCTCGACATCCGCAACTTCGGTGCGAAGTCGATCGACGAGGTCAAGGCGAAGCTGGCCGGCATGGGCCTGGCCCTCAAGGACAGCCCGCCCGGATTCGACCCGACCGCCGCGGCGGACGCCTTCGGCGCCGACGACGACGCGGATGCGGGCTTCGTCGAGACCGAGCAGTACTGAGCTCGGGCCTCACGGTCCGTACGCGGGCGCGGGTGCGCTGTGCTTGACCGCGCAGTTCCCCGCGCCCCTTCCGGGGCGCACGCCCCGGTCTCCGACAGGTAACCGCCTGCTCGGACACTGACTCCGGTACCTGACACGGCCGGGGCAGACACCAAGGAGAATCACCATGCCGCGTCCCACCAAGGGCGCCCGCCTCGGCGGCTCCGCCGCGCACGAGAAGCTGCTCCTCGCGAACCTCGCGAAGTCGCTCTTCGAGCACGGCCGCATCACCACGACCGAGGCCAAGGCCCGCCGCCTGCGTCCGGTCGCCGAGCGCCTGATCACCAAGGCGAAGAAGGGCGACATCCACAACCGTCGCCTGGTGCTGCAGACGATCACGGACAAGGGCGTCGTCCACACGCTCTTCACCGAGATCGCCCCGCGCTACTCCGAGCGCCCGGGTGGCTACACCCGCATCACCAAGATCGGCAACCGTCGTGGCGACAACGCCCCGATGGCTGTGATCGAGCTGGTCGAGGGCGAGATCGCCAAGAAGGCGACCGTCGCCGAGGCCGAGGCCGCCACCAAGCGCGCCGTCAAGGAGGCCGACGAGGCCGCCAAGACCGAGGCCACCGAGACCGAGGCCCCGGCCGAGGTCGAGGAGACCAAGGAGGCCTGAGGGTCCTCCCCGCGTGAGCGGGGGTGATCCCGAGGCCTGATCCGGTTCCCGGATCGGATCGCCTTCAGCCGTAAGGCCTGGAACGGGTCCGTCCCCTCACGGGGGGCGGGCCCGTTCCGCGTGTTTGAGAGGATGTGGCACGTGAGTGACGAGGTGGAGCCCGGTTTCGTCCGGGTGCGGCTGGACCTGTCGTACGACGGCAAGGACTTCTCCGGCTGGGCGAAGCAGACCGCGCGGCGGACCGTCCAGGGCGAGCTGGAATCGGCCCTGCAGACCGTGATGCGGCTGCCCTACCCGGTCGAGCTGACCGTGGCCGGGCGGACCGACGCGGGCGTGCACGCCCGGGGCCAGGTGGCCCATCTCGACCTGGCGCAGGCCGTCTGGGACGAGCACCGGGACGTGCTGATGCGCCGCCTCGCCGGCCGGCTGCCGCACGACGTGCGCGTGTGGAGGGTGGCCGAGGCCCCGGCCGGCTTCAACGCGCGCTTCTCGGCGATCTGGCGCCGCTACGCCTACCGCGTCGGCGACCACAAGGGCGGGGTGGACCCGCTGCTCCGCGGGCACGTGCTCTGGCACGACTGGCCGCTGGACGTGGACGCCATGAACGAGGCCGCCCGGACCCTGCTCGGCGAGCACGACTTCGCCGCGTACTGCAAGAAGCGCGAGGGCGCCACCACCATCCGTACGCTCCAGCAGCTGAGCTGGGAGCGGGACGCCGACGGGATCGTCACGGCGACGGTCCGGGCGGACGCCTTCTGCCACAACATGGTCCGCTCGCTCGTGGGCGCCCTGCTCCACGTCGGTGACGGGCACCGGCCGGTGGACTGGCCGGGCAAGGTGCTGGCCGCGGGCGTACGGGACTCCGCGGTGCACGTCGTACGGCCGCACGGGCTGACCCTGGAAGAGGTCGGCTACCCCGCGGACGACCTACTGGCGGAGCGGAACCGCCAGGCCCGCAACCTCCGCACCCTCCCGGGCCGCGAACCCTCCCCGGGCTGCTGCTGAGCCCGGCCCGGGCTACGCCGGTGTGGTGTGGGTGAAGCCGAGGGAGGTCAGTCCTTCGGCCTGGCACAGCCGGTCGGACGGGCCGCCGACCTCGGTCTGGAGGAGCTGGTAGGCGGCGCCGTGGGACTGGCCCCAGTGCATCGCGGCCCGCCACAGGGCGCGGCCCAGGCCCTGCCCTCGCGCCTCGGGCAGGACGGCGAAGTACTGGGGCATGAGCTGGGGGCATCCGATCGCGTCGGGGCGTACTTCCATGGGGCCGATCGCGCCCACGATGCGGTCCTCGACGGCCGCGGCGAGGACCGGGCCGCACCGGCCGGCCCGCATCCGGGCGTGGAGGAAGGCCAGGCCGTCGGCTGCCATGGCCGTGGCGAACGGCGCGAAGGTCTCCTGCACGACGGTCGGCCAGTCGGTCACGGGGCGCACCGGGCCGCTGGGGGCTGGGCACGGGCAGGCGGTGAAGTCCTTCAGCTGGATGCGGGTGCCGCGCGGGAAGCCGGTCTCGGGGCCGAGCGGGCGCACGACCCGGGCTTTCATCGCGTCGTGCGCGGTGGCGAGCTTCACCGCCAGCTCGGCGGCTTCATCCACGACGCTGCCCCGGTGTCCGTAGGCGAAGACCTTGACGGTGCCTTGTCCGCGCCGGGTGAGGGTGGGGATGAGGGTGTGGTCGGGCTGGTGGACCACATCGCCGCGGAGGACCGTCTCGTCCTTCTCGCTGCTCCAGCGCCGGTCCTTGTCGTAGTGGAGAAAGGACCGGTCAGTGACGGCCGCTCGCAGGGTGTCCTCGAAGAGGTCGACGGTGAGCGCGTGCGGGTGGACGGGGCCGAGAGTCGGCACGACCGGCGCGGTCAGTACCGGCCGCAACCAGTCCCAGCGGAAGAACATGAGCGGCACCCTAGCGGTCGGCCGGTCAGCGCTCAGGCCCCACGCGAACACGCCGGGGCCTGAGCGGAGCCGACTGGATCTGTCGGTCAGTGGGGGTTGTCGTCGCCGGCGTCGCAGGAGCACTCCGCGCTCTCCACGACGTCGTCCAGGTCCAGGACGGCGGTCACCGAGAGGGCGGCGACGGGCGGTGCCGAGCGGCGCGCCGAGGTCGGCGGGCCCGGCAGAAGGTCCACCAGTACGGGAGGGGTCATGATGAGTTCTCCTTGTCGCCGTGTTGGCAGTAGCTGTGCAGCGGCGCCTTGGCTTCCTGGTAGTGCTTGGCCAGGGGGCGGCAGACCCGGCAGGTGCCGGACAGGACGCAGCCCTCGCACCCTCCGGTGCGAAGCATGAGGCGGTCGGCGATGGCGCCGAGCCGGGTGAGGCCGTCGATGCCTTCGGCCATGAGGTCGATCTGGTCGTCCCGGCCGACCTTGCAGATCGACACCTTGGCGTGAGGGTCGGCGTGGAAGAAGGTGTGTCCCGCGTTGCAGCCGGAGAACGGCTTGCGCTGCCGCAGGTGGGCGGCGGACTGAGCAAGCAGCGGCTCGCCGCCGCCGTAGATCGTGGGCGTCATGTTCGTGTAGGCGTGGTTCTCGACGTTCCACTGATCGGCGAGGGCGGCCATCTCGTCCGCCTCGGAGGCGTTGTCCTCCGTCACCACGACGTTGATGCGCAGAGGCAGACCCGCCTCGCGTGCGGCGTCCATGCCACGCCGGAACGCCTTCCACGCGCCACGGCGCTGCGTGAGCGCGTCGAAGGACTCCTCGCTCGCCCCGTACATGCTGACGACCAGCCGGTAGGGCGGGCAGTCCCGGAAGAGCCCCAGGAGGTCCGGCCGCCAGAGCAGCGAACCGTTGGTGGAGACGGTGAGCATCATCCCGGCCTGCCAGGCGTACCGGTAGGCGCCCTGGAAGTCCGGGTCCATGGTGGGCTCGCCGCCGGTGATCTGGAGCCAGAGGACGCCGGCCTCGCGCATGATGTCCAGCAGCCGCACCTTGTCCTCCCAGCTGAGCCCGGAGAAGGGGCGCTCGCCGAGGTAGCAGTGCTTGCAGCCGAAGTTGCAGCCGAGGTTGATCTCCCAGGACGCGCGGCAGTAGCCGTACGGGGACGGCTCGCGCACCAGCACCGTGCCCTGCGCGGGCCGGCCGCTCAGGTCGACACCCCAGACGTCGGCAGCGATCTGCACCGCCCAGGTGGGCAGGTCCTCACCTTCGGTGGCGGCCTGCCGCAGGCCCTCGTAGTGGGCAAGGGGAATGCGGGCCCCGGCCCTCGCACCGGGCTTGAGGAGCAGGTGTCCGTCGAGGAACGGAGATGCGATCAGCGCGTGGGCCATCAGCGGGCTTCCTTAAAGATCACGGAATGCGGCGGCAGGCGTAAGCCCTGACGGCCGGCGCGGCAGTAGATCTCGCCGAGCCCGTTGCAGGTGCCGCAGCTCTTGCCGGACGAGTCGGCGCCGCTGCCGCCGCAGTCCCCGCAACTCTCGTTGCGAGGAGGAAGGGGGCGCCGGAACCGGACGAGTGGTGCGCTTTCCATCCAGGAACTCCATGCAGAAGAAGGGCCGGATCGGCAGGGCTGGCAGGCAGGAAGTCCGAGGTGAAGATCCCTTGGGTCAGCGGCCGGGGTCACCGGCCACGGCCAGAGCGACCACCAGGACGCTGACGGCGGCGACGTACAGCAGTACGGCGAGCTGCTGACGCCAGCTCCAGGGGTCGCGCTCCCTCAGCCGTGCTTGAGGTAAGCCGTCCACTAAGAGGCCCCCGGCTTGACGGCCACCGGGCGAAGGGCGGCGGCCGATACCGACTTGCCGCCGCAGCGCGGGCACTCGCACGGCGGGTAGCTGCTGGGGTTCGAGAGGATGTCGAACGGGTCGCCTTGCAGCACCCGCGTACTCGGCGACCACGTCCGGCCCGAATCCCGTGACACCCGCAGGCTCATCAAGATGCGGGGTTCGGTGCCCGGGTCCGAGGCCGCCCGGAGGGCCGTTCGCTCTGAGTCAGGAGTGCCACCGTGTGTCTCCAAGGCGGTCGTCCTCTGTCGCTTCGCCATGTGCAGAAGCTTCGCCAGCGGGGGCAGTGGCCAGAAAGGTCCAGCGGATTACCCAACTTGGGTAACATCACGTTCCGTTGAGGCCCTGCCGCGATCCGTAGTCTCCTCCGGAGCGTGACCCATGCCCGAGCCACGTCGCACGAAGGAACTCCCGCCCAGCCTGCTGACCGATCCCCAGATGATCGACGCTTGCCGAGTCCGCGACTTCACGCGGGTGTTCCGGCTGGTCAAGACGCGGGCAGGCATCTATCCGTCGATGATCGCCCGGCAGTGCGAGCTGACCCCGAGCCGTGTCGGCGAAGTCATCGCGGGCCGGCGGCAGCTAGTCCACATGGACGTGATCGAGCGGATTGCCGATGGCCTGCGCATCCCCGGCCACATGCTCGGGCTTGCCCGACGCGGGTGGGAGACGCCACCCGCCTTGATCGTGGCCGAGCGGGAACCGCACGAGGCCGTCAGCGACACAGCAGGGCCGAAGCCGCTCAGTGCGCTACCGGGCGTGGAAGTGGACAGCATCCTGGCCCTGGCCGCCGGGACGAATCCGAGCCCGTCCACGCTGCACGCCTTACGCTCCTCGATCGAGGACTACTGGCGCAGGGACGACGAGCACGGGGGCGAGACCCTGAGACCGGCCGTCGTCGGGCAGCTGCGGTACGTCGAGGGGTTGCTGAAGGATCAGCGCCCGACGCCGATACAGAACGGCCTGTATGGCATCGCGGCGGAGCTGGCACGGCTGACCGGGTGGACGTACTTCGACGCCCGGCAGTACCACCAGGCCCGCGCCTACTTCTCGGAAGCTCTGCACCTGGCCAGGGAGATTGACGACCACCCCTTCATGGCCAACGTGCTGGCCTGCATGAGCCTGCAAGCCACCTACCAGGACAAGCCGGCGGACGCGCTGGCGCTGGTGTCCGCAGCCCAGGACCAGGCCCGAGCGGCAGTCGGCACGACGCCGAGAGTCCGGGCGATGCTGGCCATGCGCGAGGCGTTCGCCCACGCGACCTTGGGCGACCGGACGGCGACCCATACCGCGATCTCCGAGGCCCACAGTCAGTTCGGCCGGATCAAGGCGGACGACCCGGACCCGGCATGGGTGACCTACTTCGATGAGCCGAAGCTCATCGTGGATACCGGCATCGCGCATGGCCGTCTCGGCGAAGCCGCGATCGCTGAACCGTTGATCGCGGACGCTCTGGAGAGGGAGGACCCTGCGAACCAGCGAGGCCGGGCATTCCATGCCTTCTGGCTCGCCCGTACCCAGCTCCAGCGCGGGAAGCTCGACCAGGCGTGCCACACGGCGATAGAGGCGCTGGTGCCCGCCGCAGCGGTGTCGTCCGAGCGGGTGGCCGGGCACCTTCGCGAGTTCTACGAGCAGCTTGCGCCGTATCGCGAGGTGCCGGCCGCGGTCGCCTTCGAGGCACGTCTACGGGCGGTGCTTCCTGCTCCAGGTCAGCGAACGCCTTCGTCCATCAGGACGTAGAGGAGGCCGACGAGGGAGCCGCTGCTGACGATCTCGCGGCGGTCGATCATGCCCCGGATGTTCGCCAGGGGGATCCACTCGATCCGGTCCGACTCGTTCTTCTCGGTCGGCGGCCCGTCGTACGTGGCGCCGTCAGCCCGGAACAGGTGGTGCTGGGAGTCCGTGATGCCGTTCGCCGGTTCGGCGTAGACGAGCGGCTTCATCGGGCCCGGACGCCAGCCGGTCTCTTCGAGGACTTCACGGGCGGCAGCCTCGCCGGGGGTCTCGTCGGCTTCGACCAGGCCCATGGGCAGTTCCCAGGCCCACGCGTCAGTGATGAAGCGGTGGCGCCACATCATCAGGACCTCTTGGCGGTCGTTGATCACGGCGGCCACGGCCAGGTGGCGGAGCTTGACGACGTGGTGTTCCCAGCGGTGCCCGTCCGGCGTCTCCACGTCGGTGAGCCACAGGTTCACCCACTTGTTCTCGTAGATCGGACGTTCCCCGTGGATCTTCCACTGCATCGCTGCGGCCCCTCTCGATCGGCCTCCAGCATCGCAGAGCCAGGCTGAACTGCAGCCAGCTTCGGGCCAATTCACGTCACAGTGACGAATACGGCGAGGCGTCAGGCGTGGGTCTGGGCCCAGTGGACCAGGTGTGGACCGCAGAGGCGTTTCCCGCAGCACCCTCTCGAAAAACGTTTTGGTCCTCGCCGCCCCGGTCGGGACAATCCCCGGCATGGGACATCTCGAAGCCGGCCATCTGGAGTACTACCTGCCCGACGGGCGGGTGCTGCTGCCTGATGTGTCCTTCCGGGTCGGTGAGGGGTCCGTCGTTGCCCTCGTGGGGGCGAACGGCGCCGGCAAGACCACGTTGCTGAAGCTGCTGTCCGGCGAGCTGCAGCCGCACGGCGGCGGCGTCACCGTCAGTGGCGGGCTCGGGGTGATGTCGCAGTTCGTGGGGTCGGTCCGGGACGCGTCCACCGTTCGTGACCTGCTGGTCTCGGTGGCGCAGCCGCGGATCCGGGCGGCCGCGGAGGCCGTGGACCGCGCCGAGCATCTGATCATGACAGTCGATGACGAGGCCGCGCAGATGGCGTACGCGCAGGCGCTCAGCGACTGGGCGGACGTCCAGGGCTACGAGGCGGAGACGCTGTGGGACGTGTGCACCATGGCCGCGCTGGGGGTCCCGTACGACAAGGCGCAGTTCCGCGAGGTGCGCACGCTCTCGGGCGGTGAGCAGAAGCGGCTGGTCCTGGAGGCGCTGCTGCGCGGGCCCGACGAGTGCCTGCTGCTGGACGAGCCGGACAACTACCTCGACGTGCCCGGCAAGCGGTGGCTGGAGGACCAGCTGAAGGCCACCCGCAAGACGGTGCTGTTCGTCAGCCACGACCGGGAGCTGCTGTCCCGGGCCGCGGAGAAGATCGTGAGCCTGGAGCCGAGCCCGGCGGGCACGGACGTGTGGGTGCACGGCGGGGGATTCGACACGTACCACGCGGCGCGCAAGGAGCGCTTCGCGCGGTTCGAGGAGCTCAAGCGGCGCTGGGACGAGGAGCACGCACGGCTGAAGGCCCTGGTGCACCGGCTGCGCCAGCAGGCGGCGATCAGCCCCGACATGGCCTCCCGCTACCGGGCGATGCAGACCCGCTTCCAGAAGTTCGAGGAGGCGGGCCCGCCGCCGGAGCCGCCGCGGGAGCAGGAGATCCGGATGCGGCTGAAGGGCGGACGGACCGGTGTCCGCGCCCTGACCTGCAAGAACCTGGAGCTCACCGACCTGATGAAGCCCTTCGACCTGGAGGTCTTCTACGGGGAGCGGGTCGCGGTGCTCGGCTCGAACGGCTCGGGCAAGTCGCACTTCCTGCGGCTGCTGGCCGCGGACGCCGAGCGTCCCGTCGCCCACACGGGGGAGTGGAAGCTCGGCGCCCGGGTGGTGCCCGGCCACTTCGCGCAGACCCACGCGCACCCGGAGCTGTTCGGCAGGTCGCTCGTCGACATCCTGTGGACGGAGCACGCCAAGGACCGGGGCGGGGCGATGTCCGTGCTGCGCCGGTACGAGCTGGAGCGCCAGGGCGACCAGCCGTTCGAGAAGCTCTCGGGCGGCCAGCAGGCGCGGTTCCAGATCCTGCTGCTGGAGCTCCAGGGCACCACGGCGCTGCTGCTGGACGAGCCGACGGACAACCTGGACCTGGAGTCGGCGGAGGCCCTCCAGGACGGCTTGGAGGCGTACGAGGGCACGGTGCTGTGCGTGACGCACGACCGCTGGTTCGCCCGCTCCTTCGACCGCTACCTGGTCTTCGGGTCGGACGGGGTGGTCCGGGAGACCACCGAGCCGGTGTGGGACGAGCGCAGGGTGGAACGCGCGCGCTGAGGCGTGACGACAAGGGGGCGTGACGACACGGGCTAGCATCGGGGCCCATGACGTGGGTCAGGCAGGGTTCCTGGGACCGGGTGCCCGGTCGGCTCCTCGCTCCGGCGCCGCGGGCCTGGTGGGCCGCGGCGCTGGTCGTCGTCCTCTCGGTGGCGGTGTCGACGAGCCTGCGGGAGAACGGCGGCTCGGACAACGCCTTCGTGGTGCGGGCCGCGGACGCCCTGCTGTCGGGGGTCTCGCCGTACGAGGACAAGCGCTTCCTGTACCTGCCGAGCGCGGTGCTGATGGCGGTGCCGGAGGCGCTGCTGCCGCCCGTGGTGCTGCGGTGGGTGCTGCCGCTGGTGATGTCGGCGCTGCTGGCGGCCGGCTGGTGGGCGGCGCTGCGGCTGTTCCGGGTGCCGGTGCGGTCGCGGTTCGCGGTCGGCGGCTGGGGGCTGCTGGCCCTGGCCTACAGCCCGTACCTGAACCTCGTGCTGATCGGGAACTGGACCTCGCTGTCGGCGGCCGCGCTGCCGCTGGCGCTGCTGCTGGCCGTGAAGGGCCGGTGGGCGGGGGCCGGGCTGGTGGTGGGGCTGGCGATCGCGGCCAAGCCGATGCTGGTGCCGGTGGGGCTGGTGTTCCTGCTGGCGCGGCAGTGGCGGGGGCTTGCGGTGGCGGTGGCCGTGCCGGTCGCGCTGTCCCTGGCGGGCGCCCTGGCGATGCCGAGCCCGACCCTGTTCTTCACCAAGACCCTGCCGTTCCTGCTGCGCGGCCAGGACTCGTACGCCCTGGTCTGGGACGCCTCGCCGATCGCCGTGCTGCCCCGGCTGGGGGTGCCGCAGCCGGTGGCGGTGGCCCTGGCGGGCGCCGGGGCCGCGGTGGGCCTGTGGGCGGCGTGGCGCCGCTGGCGGCGCGCGGGGGCCGTGCAGTCCCCTGTCGATCTTTATCTGTTCGAAGCGGGGGCAGAAGAAGCGCGTGGCACGGCGGGGCGAGTACGGGAGGCGGCCGGACGGCTGGCAGCCGGAAGGATGGCAGTTGGAGGGGCAGCAGCCGAACGGACGGCAACCGGACGGATGGCAGCAGGCGGG